>CAZPWQ010000290.1:0-1521 GCA_964590495.1 uncultured Balneolaceae bacterium | reverse complement strand
TTCTTGCAGGTATATACGATAAATATGGACCAAGGCTTCTGGAACGTAATGTCCGTTCATTTCTTCAAGCCAGAGGTAAAGTAAATAGAGGAATCAGAAATACAATAATTAATGAGCCGCACAGGTTCTTTGCTTATAACAACGGCATTACTGCAACCGCAGATAACATTGAATTTGCGGATGAAAACAACACATTGAAGATTAAAAAAATACACAATCTTCAAATAGTTAATGGTGGACAGACGACAGCAAGCCTGTTTCATACTGCAAACAGGGATAAGGCGGATGTAAGCGATATATATGTTCAGGCAAAAATATCAGTAATTCCAGGAGAGTACGTAGATGAAATTGTACCTTTAATATCCCGGTACGCAAACAGTCAGAACAAAGTCAGTGATGCGGATTTTTATGCCAATGACCCGTTCCATGTCGGGTTAGAAGAATTATCAAGAACTGTCTGGGCACCTCCGGTCAGCGGTACAAACCGTCAGACAAAATGGTTTTATGAACGTGCCAGAGGACAGTATCTTGATATGAAATCAAGAGAAACAACGCCGGCAAGGAAAAGACAATTTGAGGCTATATATCCGAGCAGACAGAAATTTACGAAAACAGACCTTGCAAAATATGAAAATATATGGATGCAGCTTCCGCATATTGTTTGTCTCGGAGCACAGAAGAATTTTAGTAATTTTGCGGTCCAACTGAAAGAAAGGGGCAGAGTTAATGTAGATAAAGCGTATTTTGAACATCTTATTGCAAAAGCAATACTGTTTAAAAAAGCGGATAAAATTGTGAAAGATCAGAATTATGGGGGATATAAGGCGCAGATTGTCAGTTATGCTTTATCTTGGCTGGCGCATCACACATCGCAAAGGATAAATCTCGATAAAATATGGAACGATCAGAATAGTACTCCTGCACTGAACGAGGCGATAGCGACGGTATCTTCAAAAGTCCATGAAATTATCGTTAATCCGCCAGACGGTAGAAACATTACTGAATGGTGTAAGCGTAAAGAATGCTGGGAAAAAATCAGGGATACCACAATTACCATAAATAGTAAATTGTATGATGAGCTCATAGATATCAGCCGGTCTAAATCACCTGAAAGTATACAGGATAAGGGAATTAATAGCCTAAATGAAGAGGAATCAGAGTTAATAAATGAGGTTGTAAAAATACCACCAGAAAACTGGTTTCAGGTCGCGAAATGGGCAAAGGAAACCAATAATCTGAAGCCTTGGCAGAGAAGTATTGCTTTTTCTATTGGTCGCAGTATCAGCAGAAAAGGTACTATAAGTCTGAAGCAGGCAAGGCAGGGAAAAATAATATTGCAGGAAGCAAAAGAACTGGGATTTAAAGCCGTTGAATCTGATCATGCTGTTTGAATCACACAAAATCTGATAAATTCAAAATATAGACTTCGGTTTTTTGTTTACATACAGATTCGGCGGCAATCTGTCGAAAAATTATGAGGCAGCAGTTGTTGTGCTCGATGAGTTAGTTGACGGGGATGTT
>CAZPWQ010000289.1:0-1571 GCA_964590495.1 uncultured Balneolaceae bacterium | reverse complement strand
CAAGAGAAAATATGAACCTGAAATTCCAGGCAGGATCATCGCACAAAAAGCAATCATACCGCTTCCGAATACATAGATAAAACTTTCGGGCGTATTTGTCGGAACCAGGTTGACCACCCAAAATCCGATCAGAGTCCCTGCAGCAAGTGCCATATAATTTTTCCAGTGCCTGTCTTTTTCATCCACTTCCTTTATAAGGATAAAAACAGATCCGACAATGAGTCCGAAAAAGAGCCCGTATATCAGCTCCGGGTCCGTATGCATATAGATCTGAAGGGGAATGACTTTGGTAAAGAAAAGGACCGCGCTGAAGATACCAGTCAGTAAAATCAGTATAAATTTCCAGTGCAGAAAGTGAAAAACCTCTTTGATTCTGAATCTTGAAAGAGAACGGAGCACACGGCTGTCGGCACTTTTAACGGCATAAACCAACCGGTTGTAGATTCCGGTAATCAGGGCCATGGTACCCCCGCTTACCCCAGGGACAACATCGGCCGCGCCCATCAAAAAACCTTTGATAACCAACCAGGGGAACTCCTTCCATGTGGTTTCATCCTGAATAAATTGAGTCTTTTTTTGGGGTCGTTTGTTCGTCAACGCAGGTAATCAGGTTGGTTGGTATAGTTGATATACGGGCTTAATGTCCTACTACAAAGTGTGGGAGTCAAGAACTTATTTTCAGGGAATATCCCCATCTGTACATCTGCCACTTTTCGACAACGACCGAATCGCCGATCAGGTTTTGCGCCTGAAATCCTCGAGCCGGTCTTCCAGGCGGCCGAGTCCCGGATTCCCCGGTGAACCAATCTGGGTGTAGTTCTTAAGACGGTCCTCCATCTCTTCAGCAGCAATTTCTGTTTTACCCGATTTGATCTGCTGATAGGCATCTCTGAAGCTCATTCCTTCCTCCGTTACGAGTCTGTAAGCTGCTTCGGCAGCCTGTAAATCAGACGTACAGGCATCTGACAGATTCTCCTTGTCAAACGTAAGGGCAGACAATAGCAATGTAGTTGCTGATAACATTTCACCGGTCGTTTCAAATGCGTTCATAACCGGTTCTTTGGTCAATTGCAGATCCCGGTGATAACCGCTGCCGAGATTCCGGATGATTCCCTGTAACGTCGCAGCATACCCTTCCATCCTGGCATGTTTGCCCCGGATCAGTTCCGCCACATCCGGGTTTTTCTTTTGGGGCATAATGGATGATCCTGTACAGACTTCTTCATCAAGCCTGAAGAATCCGTAGGCTTCGCTGCTAAACTGAATAATATCACTGGCCATGCGGTTGAGAACCAGGGTAATCCCTGACAGGTATTGAACCAATTGCAGCTCCACCCATCCCCTGCTTAACTGGGCGGTTGTCGCACAAACTATGGGCTCTGAAAATCCGAGCGAAGCCGCTTCCGCATCGCGGTCCAGGTCGATCGAACTTCCGAATCCGGCTGCCGTACCCAGCGGACATTTATCGATAAGTTGCCGGATACCGCTGACAGATTCAAGCTGTAAAATCAACATTTCGGCAAATCCACCCACCCATTGTCCGGTGGATGATAACATCGCCCGGCGGGTGT
>CAZPWQ010000288.1:0-1692 GCA_964590495.1 uncultured Balneolaceae bacterium | reverse complement strand
GGATAGCTCAGATCGACGTCACCGCACGTCCCAAACCCTTGAAATCGAATGTCCTGTTTCCATAGGACTTTCCCTGTGCCGGAATCGACCATGCCTGTGAAGTCGACTGATTACCAGCGTGAACTTGAAGGAGAACTCCCGGAAGGTTACAACGCAGCAACTTTTAATATTTTTGAACACTGGGTTGAAGACGGATCATTCATCAAACTGAGGGAACTGTCGGTTTCACGGTTCTTTTATCCCGAATTTCTGGGAATCGAATCGCTACGAATCAGCCTGATCGGACGAAATCTTTTCTCCATCGATGATTATTCGGGATACGATCCCGAAACCAATGTTACCGGACAGAGTACAGTGGTAAGAGGTTTCGATTTTGTTGAAGTACCGATTCCGCGATCGATAGCCTTAAGCATATCTGCAAATTTTTAACCTGAAGCCAAAAAATCATGAAATTCAGAAACAGTTTATTAATCATCTTTATGATCGTGATTTTTTCCGCTTTTTACGGGTGCGATCTTGATGTAACCAATCCCAACACGGCGACTGAAGATCAGGTAGTTGAATCACGACAAGCCCTGCAGGCACTTGTAGTAGGCTTACAACAGTTTTATGCAACTGAAGTTTTAGAAGCAGCCCTGCTCACTCCTGGCACGACAGCCAAAGAAATTTCAGTCAATTCCACTCTTGCCAACTTGCTGGAGCTTGACGAGGGTGGAACTAATATTCAGACAAATAATGCAAATATCCTCCAGGTGTGGTCCCGGCCGTACAGAGCGATTGGAATGGCTGAAACAATTCTTGAACATGCAGAAGAATTTGAACCGGATCCCGAAACCAGAAGTGGTATGATTGTAACCGCACTATGGATTAAGGCAGCCTCTCTGGGAGTGGTTGCTCAATCGTTCGAACAGGGAGCCCTTACTACCAATGTGGATGAAAATGTATCTTTTACAGAACGGGATGCGCTGTTTGAAGAGGCGATTTCCCTGCTTGAAGATGCTCTTGATCAAATACAGAATGTACCACCCGGAACTGAATTTGAAAGTACCATTCTGGGACCGGAAACAAACCTGGAAAATACCATCCTGGCCCTGCTTGCAAGATATAACCTGTATAGCGGAAATCATCAACAGGCATTTGATTATGCCGGTATGGTTGATCCGGATGTGTCTTCTTATTTCAGTTATGATAATGAAAATCCCAATCCGATCTGGAATCTCTCATCAAATGGCAACCTGAATTACTACGGACCCGTCGAAGAGTTTGGAACCCCTCTTTTTGAGGAAGAAGACAACCGGTATGAATTTTATATCACCGAAACCGGGGAAGAAAGTGCAACCGGTAAACCTGTGGGAGCCTATGCAGGATTTTTTGGCAGCCAGTCGCAAAGTATACCGACTTATCTGTGGGGAGAAATGCTGCTGATACAGGCAGAAGCACAGTTAAATCTTGAAGGGCCCGAAGAAGCAATTCCATACATCAATGAAGTGCGTACCAAAAATGCGGAAGATGATCCTTATGGCGTCGGTGCAGAACTCCCGGAATATACCGGAGATACCGATGTAGAGAGCATCCGCGAAGAAATTTACCGCCAGAGAGCGGCCGAATTATACCTGACCGGATTACGGTTTGAGGACAGCCGCCGTCTTGGCCGCCCCGGACCGACTGACGAAAATCCCGAACGCACCCGAA
>CAZPWQ010000287.1:0-1761 GCA_964590495.1 uncultured Balneolaceae bacterium | reverse complement strand
AATATCGCCATGCCACGTACCGGCCGGAGCCCTATTACAAGGAAGCCCTGAGAAGAGATCCCAAAGATATCAGGAACAATAATGCCCTCGGCAAATGGTACTTGCGACAAGGACGGTTTGAGGAAAGCGAACAATATTTTAGAAAGGCGATTGATACCCTGACTGAACGGAATCCCAATCCCTGCAACGGAGAACCCTACTATATTTTGGGTACATGTTTAAAATCTCAGGGTAAAATGGAAGAAGCTTATGCTGCTTTTTATAAATCAACCTGGAACGATGCCTGGCAGGACAAGAGCTACTATTCTTTGGCTGAAATTAATACGGGTCGAGGCGAGTATAAACAAGCACTTGAGCATATTAAATGGTCACTGGATCGGAATGCCAGAAATAGCAAAGGATGGACACTTAAAGCAGCTATCCTGCGAAAAAGGGGAGAATATAAAGCTGCCCTGAAAAGTTCAGAAACAGCCATTGTTCGAGATCCATTTAACCTCAGTGCTTATTATGAGAAGTATCTGATTTATGACCTGTTAGGCGATAAAGAAAAGGCGGAGTCTGCGTTAGGCAAGTATTTAGGCCTATCACGCAAGTATGTTCAGAATTTGATTGCATATGCTCTTGACTATGCTTCAGCTGAACTATATGAAGAAGCTATATCCTTGCTATCGCATGTGATTGATGACAACGAGAAGGCTACATATCCAATGGTGTTGTATTATCTGGGATGGTTTCACTACAAAAAAGGTGAAGAAAGCCGTGCTCTTCAGTTCTACCGGAAGGCGGCTGATGCGCGACCAGATTACTGCTTTCCAAATCGGTTGCAGTCGATTCCTGTATTACGAAAAGCCATAGAGCTCAATAAAAAGGATGCCATGGCGCCTTATTACCTGGGTTGTCTTTTTTACGATAAGCGTCAGCATGAACTTGCAATCCGTTATTGGGAAATGTCTAAGGAAAAAAACAGCGGTTTTCCGACGGTACACCGTAACCTGGGGATCGCCTATTTCAACAAACAACAGAAGCCTGGAAAAGCGATTCAAAGTTTCGAGAAGGCCGTCTCTCTTGATAACAGTGATGCACGTATTCTTATGGAGCTGGACCAGTTGTACAAACGAACCGACAAAGATCCCGGGGAGCGACTCGTGTTTCTGGAAAAACACATGGATTTGGTTGAATTTCGCGATGATCTATACCTCGAACGTGCCGCCCTCTATAACTTCCTCGGTGAAAATAGCAAAGCCTATGAGCTGATTATGGACCGCAAGTTCCACCCCTGGGAAGGAGGTGAGGGGAGGGTTTCCGGACAATATGTGTATAGTTTGACTGAAATGGCTAAAGAAGATATCCAGGCCGGTGAATATCAGCAAGCTATTGAAAAACTGGAGAAAGCCCGTGTGTATCCGGAGAATCTTGGCGAGGGCAAACTCTACGGCACTCGTGAAAACGATATTTTCTATTGGCTGGGTGTGGCCCATGACAGGTTAAAAGATGCCGACGAAGCCAGGAAATGGTGGATAAAGGCTACAGAAGGGAATTATGAACCGGATCCGGCCATATTTTACAACGATCAGCCTGCCGATAAGATCTTATACCAGGGATTGGCTTGGTCCCGCTTGGGCGGGAGCAAACCTAAGAAAGCCGAAGAAATTAATCAAATGCTAATTGACTACGGTCAGGATCACATGAATGACGATGTCAAAATCGATTATTTCGCTGTTTCTTTACCCGATCTGCTCATTTTTGACGGTAACCCGTCCC
>CAZPWQ010000286.1:0-1892 GCA_964590495.1 uncultured Balneolaceae bacterium | reverse complement strand
CCCTTCATAAGCTTCCTTCAGGGTAATATCAACGGATGCAACCGTATCCTGTCCGCCCCCGGATGTCCGGCCGCCCTGCCGGTACGCCCGTTGTTGGGCACCCCCGAAACCGGCTCCTCCAAAATGGGTTTCAAAAAAGCTGGAGAACGGACTTCCTCCCCCGCCTTGACGGCCCCGCTGGCCTCCGAACATCTCATCAAAATCCATGTTTACACGGTACTGTTGTCCCCCGCTCCGGCCCTGTCTCTGGCCGCTATACTTTGACCAGTCAAAATTGTTTGCGCCGTTCCCGGCCTGCTGATACTTTTTCCAGTCGGCTCCCACACGGTCGTACAGTTTTCTTTTTTCAGGATCCTTCAGGACTTCATAGGCTTCGCCGAGCTCCTTGAATTTATCTTCAGATTTCGGGTCATCCGGGTTTTTATCCGGATGATATTTGGCGGCAAGTTTCCTGTACTGCTTCTTAATCTCTTTTTGAGAAGCATCCCTGCGAACACCCATTATTTTATAATAGTCCTTGTATTCCATAAAACAGCAAAACCTCCTTCTGGTTCACTACTGTTGATTCACTTTTTCAACATATTATCAGATTATCAGAAATTTCAGAAAAGAATTTCAATCTCTCAGCCTGCAGATCGAAGTTGATTCCAATACTTCTATTGAAAAAGAGAAGCAAATGAAATGCCAGACAGCTTAAAAGGGCGATTTTGACAAGGTTAGCGCCTAATTGTCGGTATTCTTCACATCCGTAACACCTGCGAATAAAAAAGCCCCCGGATCAGGCAGACTGCCTGACAGTACCGGGGGCTGTAAACTATTTCGTTAAAAAGTTACTAAAGGGACGGTGCTCAGAGCATCAGCATATTTATCCACCTGAGTTCAACTCAAATGCGACAAACATATTTTGTCCACCCCTGTTCACCCTCAGAAGGGCTACATCCTGTCCAGCGGAAACCAGGCTGCCCATAACCGAGTAAAACTGGCCACTATCCGAAATCTGTTGATTTTGAATCTGCGTAATTACATCTCCACGGCGGAGCCCCTGGCGGTAAGCGCTGCTTCCCCGTTGAACATTAATAACAACTGCTCCTTCAATACTGCTGTTGAGGTTCAACTGGTTCCGGAGTTCATCGTTCAGGTCTTGCACGGTAAATCCGAGCATTTCTTCGAGATCCTCCCGCTGGTCATCCGGTACAGACGCTAACTCGTCATCGGTAGGGAATTCACCGAGGGTAACGGTCAGAGTCATCTCTTCGCCATCACGGAAAATATCCAGTTCGACTTCGGTGCCGGGCGCAGATTCTGCAATACTCATACTAAACTCCGACCAGTTACGGACCGGATCTCCATCTTTTCTCAAAATTACATCGCCTTCCTGCAAACCGGCATTATCAGCCGGAGTATCAGGCGCAACGGACCCGATCACAGCGCCGTAGTTTACATCCAATTCCAAAGCACGTGCCATCACCGGATCTACCATAGCACCCTCAGTAACGCCAAGAAAGCCCCGGACAACGCGTCCGTCTTCAAGGATTGATTCCATGACACTCTTTGCCATATTTACGGGGATTGCAAATCCAATTCCCTGATTTCCACCACTTTGGCTGGCAATGGCCGTATTGATCCCGATAAGCTCCCCACTCATATTAATCAGGGCTCCACCGGAATTTCCAGGATTAATAGCAGCGTCAGTCTGAATATAATTTTCATATGTGCTCAATCCGAGACCACCTCTGCCTTTCGCACTGACAATGCCCATTGATACGGTATGGGCAAACTGCTGATTCAACGGACTACCGATTGCCAATACCATTTCCCCGACACGCAACCGGTCGCTGTCTCCCAATGCAATGGCCGGCAGATCATCTCGGTCTACTTTTAATATTGCAACA
>CAZPWQ010000285.1:0-1907 GCA_964590495.1 uncultured Balneolaceae bacterium | reverse complement strand
CAAGTGTATCATCAACCACATCAATATAATCCTGAACCATATTGGATGAGGCATCGACTACATGTAACAATATATCAGATTCCCGGACTTCATCCAGCGTTGATTTAAAACTTTCTATCAGATTATGTGGCAGCTTGCGGATAAATCCAACAGTATCCGAAAGCAGTACCTCATGGTTAAGTATCTCACATCGGCGCACAGTTGAATCCAGCGTGGCAAACAGCCTGTTTTCGGCCAACACGTCGGTATCGGTCAGTGCATTCATCAGCGTTGACTTACCTGCGTTTGTATATCCCACCAGTGATATACGAACTTTTTCCGACCGTCCTTTGCGTTGCGTCTGCCGCTGCTGATCGAGTTTTTCCAGCTTTTCTTTAAGACTTGCAATACGTTTGTCAATTAAACGACGGTCGGTCTCTATCTGTGTTTCACCGGGACCACGGGTACCAATGCCACCCTGCTGACGCGACAAGTGAGTCCAGAACCTTGTCAGCCGCGGCAGTAAATATTGAAGCTGTGCAAGTTCTACCTGGGTTTTGGCAGCAGAAGTTTTTGCCCGTGACGCGAAAATATCCAATATCAACCCGCTGCGATCCAGCACCTTTGTCTTTGTTTCATTTTCGACATTGCGGATCTGTGTCGGCGATAAATCATCATCAAATATCAGGGTATCGATATTATTTTCACCTGCAATCTGCTTCAGCTCCTTCAATTTTCCCGAACCGACATAACTGGAAGGATCGGGATGCATCCGGTTTTGTAAAATTTTGTCAACTGTTACCCCTCCTGCCGTATACGTAAGAAGTTCAAGCTCATCCAGGTACTCTTCCGCCTGCAGTCGCGAGGTTTCAAGGCCATAAACACCAATTAACAGTACACGTTCCTGGACTATATTGGAATTTTGTATCTCTTCTATCAAATGTAGTTGTCTTAAGTTGTGATTACTATCTGTTTATTCCTGTTTATCTTTTAAATTGTTCCACATTAATATCACTATCTGTAGAAGTATAACAACGAATACGCCGTCCGAGTTTATGCGAAATCAAATTTTGGAAAGAATCTTTTATTCGTGGTGGTACCGTTATCTCCAACCGCACAAGATTCCCAAGCCGGTCCTCTTCGTCCTGATAATAAAAAAATACATAATGAGTACCTCTTTCCTGCTCTTTTTCAATGAAATCCCGGATTTGATGCCACGCCACAGTCTGTGACGGTTCGTTTACATTTTTGACAATTCCGTGATCGGTAATAAAACATTTAGTTGCAAAATAGCTGGTCGTGAACCAGCAAAGTCCCAGACCAAAATAAAAACCCGAGGCCACCATATTTTCAAACGAAGACTCATATAAACTGATACCTCCTACCGCCATTGCCACCATCAGAAATAAAGTGGCAAACAACGGATATCCCTGTAATTTTCCGGCTTTCCAGCTAAGCCTGACGTTCCGCAGACGAAACACATTGGCGAGAGTTGCAACCGCCAATACACAGGCTCCCAGAGTAAACGTACTCAATATGAACCAGAAGATGATATTGGTATCAAGTTGTATCATACATAAACCCTTCTAGGATGTTGAACCGGCTTTATACCATTTTGAGACCATAGTCTCACTTATTAAAAAAAGCAAACCAATCCAAATAAACCAGTTCCAAATTTCTTTTCCGAATCCGGCAGATTGTAACTGCTTTGTTAAATCATCTGCTGAGGCATTACCGGCATTAATAATTTCACCGACAGCCAACTCATCGCTGAGCCAGGACTGTAGCTTCATATTGTCTAACGTACCAAAACGTGATTCCATTATATTTTGATTTACAGCAATCGTATGCTTGCTGTTTTCAGCCTCTATTCTCAGGAAACCCGGCTCCCAGTCTTTGCCTTCATATTCAATGCGAATGCCACCCTG
>CAZPWQ010000284.1:0-1929 GCA_964590495.1 uncultured Balneolaceae bacterium | reverse complement strand
AAAAAAGATACTTTCGGGGTATTTAATCAAACGACTTTTTTGTGATACAGAAGCCCCTGAATTAGGTTGGCAGAATTTAGGAGAACCATTTCCGAGTAGCAAATATGTTGATGACAAGGCTTCCTTGTTACAGAATGAGATTGATGATTTAGAGGCTTCACAACAGGCTGGAGCTATTGGATATGAAGATAAAGCAACGATGGATGCTGATACTTCACAACCTACTGGTACGATTGGTAAGGTGATGAATGATTCAATAGCATTAAACAATGGTGGGTATAGGTGGGATGGCAGCTCTTGGGTTAAGAAAGCCGAACCAGTAGAACTTGCGGATAATATCCGGAGCTGGGCAAAAACAGAAGCGTTTTTCTATACAGCAAATATAGTAAAAGACCGGTATGGAAATGAGACTTCCGCAGATATAGAATGGCCAAATGGCCAAGTCGGGGTTTTAAGTAATGTAACCGCTAACAGGCATGGATGGAGTTCGGCTCGTCTGACTTACACAGAAGCAGCTAAATACGCGACTCTGACAATCACAAGAGATTCTCTTGGTGAAATAATTTCAATTGATGTAGAATTAACAGGTATATAATTATGAGCATTCAAGGAAAAGGCAGACGTATAGATAATTTTGGAGCGCTTCAATCGCAGAGAGGAACTTCATTGAGGACTGGATCGCTCGATAATTTAGTGAAAAGGCTTGGTTTAACTACAAATGATTATCAAGGCCGCGGGGATTTGGCTTTTGGGAAGGATGATGAAATGGTCTATGTGTATAGTGTGGCCGATAACTCATCTTTCACATCAGGCTCAATATATGGTGTCAGATCATATGATTACGGAAAGACATGGAGCGATCCGGTACTGGTCCTATCCGAAACTGGTTATGGATTTAAAGATGTTTATCTTAAATATGATTCTGATAGCGGTTTATGGATTTTAAGTTGTTCAAAAGTTAATGATGCCGATTCGGAGGATTCTGTAATAACCGTAAAAATTAATTCAGATATTTTATCAGGTACAAGCGGCACAACAGTATCCCAGCCTTTCACGCTAAAAAACAGTGTAGGAGGACGAATATCAAAAATAAGCCGTTTTTTATATATGCCTGTTTACGGGTATGATACTGCCGGCGGTAATGATGCCCCTGCCTTGTTAAAATCAACCAATGGTGGTTCAAACTGGACGGTCGAAAAACTACTTTCAGGTTCGGGAAAGGCACGAAATGTTTATTCTGTACACGATGCTGAGAAAGCTTCTACAGGTAAGACAACTTTATTCTGCATGGTAGAGGATAATTCCGATACTTCCCGCGGGTACCTTCATGCATCTGTGAATGGTAGTTCATTTACTGTTTATAATCTGCCATTTGTAATAAATCGAAGTTGCGATTATATCGAAGAGGGCGGTGTATTTACGTTTTTCACGGAAGCAAGGACGGCTTTAGGATTTAATGAAATATGCTTTCATACTATAAATGGCTATGAATTTACGCCAGCAGAAACACTGGGAGGAGCAATTCTATCTTTAAGAAAGCCACATGTAAGTTCTTCCGGGGGTGTTTTTGCGGCTGTTAATGTGTACTCTCAAAAATCTAACACCTATGACTCTATCGGGGTTCAGGAAATTATACTCCCAAATAAAGGAGAAGTATCTTCTGAGATTACAAAAAAAATAGAATTAATTCCTCGTGTGACAACCGTTTCTGCAGAGGATAGTGAGACTTCAAGGCAGGTGACCACAAATAAGTCAAATATCCGGTTAACGTTGTATAGTGATTCGTCTCCCGCTCCATTTGAAGATTTAAGGATTGAGATTAAATATTATCAATTACAAACTTTAGTGAATGAAACCGTTGATATTACTTCTCAGTTTCAAAAGAGATCATCCGTATTAGTTGCAGACATCACACTACAGAGCAACAGT
>CAZPWQ010000283.1:0-1944 GCA_964590495.1 uncultured Balneolaceae bacterium | reverse complement strand
ATAAAATGTCGTGCTCAACGTACCTTGGTACGTTTCCGCTGACATTTTATCTTCGCCTTGCTGAGAAACAAATTTCTTGGTGAGAAATGCGGGCTAAGGGCACTTATGCTAAGTGTCCTTAGTACCTTAGTGGTAACCCTCTTGTGAATTATTTTCACAGCAACAGCTCAATGTGCTGTGTAATTATTTTTCACAGTTCAGTTTAACAGCTTGTAAGACACACTATAATAAAATTGCACAGAGAGATTAAGTGCCATATAGAGAGGCTCAAGACGTGTAAATTATTTTTTATCCCCACATATAATGATTTGGCACAGCAATTGTAATAGTATTATATGAGCTTTATACATGATTTTAGCACAAAGAATCCGATCATTCCGAAGGATATAATTGTGCAATTTTTAATCATAAAATCTCTAAAGGAATCTATTATGATTTACGACTGGGCCAGAAAACAAGCGGAACGGGAGCCGGAAAGTATAGCCGTAACCTTAGCAAATCGCCATCTTACCTATAGGTTACTCGAGTCGGAAAGTAACAGACTTGCGTGCCTTTTGCTTAAATCCGGTTTTGCGCCGGGCGACAGAGTAGGATTATTACTGGATAAAACCCCGGAGGCTATCATTGCCATGCATGGAATCAGTAAGGCCGGTGGCATATATGTTCCCTTGAATATTAACAGTCCTGCCGAACGTCTCATTACGATCCTGAATACGGCAGAAATTTCTTTTTTGATGGTAGATCGGCCTTCGCTTCCAAAGTATAAACGCATTGTTAAAAAAAATGAGAGTTTCAGAGAGTTGGCCTGGGGCTGGTGGTCCAAAGATCCCCGGTTTATGCTTTACCAGCCCAGCCCAACATTTTCGTACCACGATCTCAGGCATCAACCGGATTATCCTTTTCAGAAAATCAGGAATGACGATTATCCGGCCCAAATACTCTTTACCCCGGCTTCGGACGAACAGCCAAAGGGAGTGGTGACGACGCACCGGAATATCAAATCACTTGTACAGTGGTCGGTACCTTATTTCGATATACAGGCTGGAGACCGGCTTTCAGGATACTCATCGTTCTTTCTGGATCATTCAATATTTGATATATATTGTTCAATGGCTGCAGGGGCACACATGTATCTGATTCCGGACAGGGTGAATTCACTGCCGGAAAAACTTGCCGATTTCATCCTGGAAAATGATCTCACACAGTTGTTTTCGGTTCCTTCGGTACTTAGTTCTATGGCATGTTGTGACGTTGTGGAAGAGGAGGGTTTTCCCGGTTTAAAACGACTGATATGGAGCGGGGAGGAATTCCCTGTACCGGCCTTACGCTATTGGATGAAGAAACTGCCTCATGTATCTTTTACAAATCTCTACGGCCGGACCGAGACAACTGTAGCCAGCAGCTGTTATACCGTCCCTGAATTACCCGGTCCCGAAACAGAAATACCTATCGGCACTTCCTGTACCAATGGCAAGATGATTATATTGGATGAAGAACAAAATTCGGTAGAAACGGGAGAGACCGGCGATATATACATCTCAGGTTCAGGTCTCAGCCTGGGATATTGGAAAGATAAGAAGGCCACTGCGGAAGCTTTTACCTGGCACCCTAACAGTGAAGGAGAGTATGAATATATACATAAAACAGGCGACAAAGCCTCCAGGGAAGAGGACGGACTTATTTATTACCGCGGCAGGTCAGATAACCAGATAATCAGCAGGGGATACCGCAATGAACTCGCTGAAGTTGAAGCTGCTCTCGGCAGTATCCGTACCCTGCGCGAAGATGCCGTTGTACCAAGTAAGACAATGTAATGGAACCTCAACAGTAGTCGGGACAGGCACGGATGACGCGGACCGGGCAGATTAGCGTGCATTTCTGATTATTAAACGGGTATGTAATCTAAACTCTGTCTGAGTTATATTAATCTACCTACACCTAACT
>CAZPWQ010000282.1:0-1964 GCA_964590495.1 uncultured Balneolaceae bacterium | reverse complement strand
AGCCCCGTTTGATTTTTACTTTCTGGATGCATCCATAGAAAAACAGTACCGCTTCGAACAAAATTTTCGCACCATATTTTCGGCAATGACGGGATTGAGTCTTGTGATTGCTTGTCTCGGTTTGTTTGGACTGGCGGCCTTTACCGCCCAGCAACGCACCAAAGAAATCGGCATCCGAAAGGTACTGGGTGCATCTGTCACAAATGTCGTCGCCATGCTTTCAACGGATTTCATAAAATTGATCGTACTGGCAAATATCATTGCCTGGCCGATCGCCTATTTTGCTATGAACAATTGGCTCGGTAACTTTGCTTATCGTATTGAAATCAATTGGTGGATATTCGCGATTGCCGGTTGTGTGGCGTTGGGTATCGCGTTGCTAACTGTGTGCTGGCAGGCTATCCGTGCTGCGCTGGAGAATCCCGTGGATAGTCTGAGGAGTGAATGAATGGATTAGTTGTTGGTGGTCAGTTGTCAGTTGTTGAACTGCCACAAACAACAAACCACTGACATCGGAATTTGTGGTCACCGATGCCGAAACATATCCGCCGTTGGGACCGCTCCTGAAAGAGGATATGCCGGAGGTTTTGGAGTATGTCCGTATTCAGATGATAGAAAGCATTCGTGAAATCAGTCTTGACAATCAGGTATTTCGTGTGGACAAAATGTTTGCTGCAGATCCATCCATGTTTGAGGTTTTTGACTATGAATTTCTTTACGGTGATGAGGGAACTGCATTAAACGCTCCGATGCAAGTCGTTATCACTGAGTCCCTTGCGAACAGATTTTTTGGAAGTGCAGCAGAAGCACTGAATAAAGTGGTGACAAGCACCGGAAATCAGTTGACAGTAACGGGCATCATAAAAGATCCGCCTCCCAATACGCATTTGAAAGTGAATATGCTGCTGTCATTTTCAACCCTGGAAAGATTTGGGACAGATCTGAATTCCTGGAATGGAAATAACAACTATACCTACCTGTTACTTCAACCGGAAGCCGACCTTGCCTCTTTCAACAAGAAACTGGAGGAGTTGTCCAACGAACGATTGAAGAATGAAATATTGGTTGCCGAGCCGGTCAAAGATATTCACCTTCATTCAAATAAAACCTTTGAGCCGGAAGTAAATGGAAACATCAAAACAGTGCAGTTTTTGTTTGTGGTAGCCATCCTTATTTTAGTCATCGGGTCGATCAATTATATGAATCTGACGACAGCGCGGGCGGCAGAAAGAATCAAGGAAGTCGGCATTCGTAAAGTTTTGGGCTCTTCAAGGAGATTACTGGTAGGCCAGTTTCTTACCGAAACGATTTTAATCAACCTGATCGCCATAGGTCTGGCATTGCAAATCCTTCAGTTGGCACTTCCGTATTATTTTCAATTAATCGGCAGGCCTATAGATGCCGGCTTTTTCAGCAGTTCGTTTTTCTGGCTAACATGCGGAGGGCTTTTCCTTTTCAATTCGCTTTTATCCGGTCTTTATCCTGCTTTTAAACTTTCCGGTGTCAAACCCATCGCCATTACCCGCCGGATGTTTACAGGGTCGGGCCAGAGCGAACTCTTCAGAAAAGCCCTGGTCGTGGGACAGTTTACGGCGGCCATGATTGTTTTGTCGGCTTCATTCATTGTGTTCAGGCAGATTTCATATATGCAAAATCAGGATCTGGGAGTGGATACATCTCAGATGTTGATCGTCCGGACGCCTTCAGCAGAGGGTGATTCCCAGGGCAGCCCGCAAGCGCAGGTTTTTAAAGATGCCCTTGCACAACTGACGGATGTGGAGAATGTGTCGGCTTCCAAGGCCTTGCCGGGGGTTAGTCTGCACGATTTAAATACTACAAGCGGATTAACCCGGTATGGATCCGAGGAGGGAGGGGGATATAATTATTATGCCTATGGAATTGATTCGGATTTCATAGAAAATATGGATATCCGCCTGGCAGCCGGACGTAATTTCCGGAAAGGG
>CAZPWQ010000281.1:0-1976 GCA_964590495.1 uncultured Balneolaceae bacterium | reverse complement strand
TCAGAATGACACAGGAGTTGAGGGATATGTCAGGCTAGAATCTTCATCTATGCCAGGACGTTCTCCCCGCCGGAATCTGCATTTATTTAATCAACGTCATTTTCTTAATCACGGTTTTTTCATCCGTAATCAACTGGTAAATATACACCCCGGAGGCAAGGTCTTCTCCGTCAAAGGTGGATTCATAAAGGCCCGGGTTAAGCTCCTGGTCATACATAGTACGAATCAAACGTCCTGCTGTATCATATACTCTCAGCTTTACATGCGACGGTTGGTCCAGCGTAAAACGAATCTGTGTCTCCGGATTGAAAGGATTCGGATAATTCTGACTCAGTGTAATTGTGTCATGACTGCTGCTGCCGATTTCAACCATCACGGGTTCACTGCCGGAGCCGGTATTGGAATTGGCGAAAACAAGCCCCAGCCTCTCGATATTATCCCAGTTCAAGTCGGTATGTTCAAAGTCTCCGGGCGAACTATAGATTTCAGTATCGACCGAGCCATCCTGGTAATATGCAATCATGCCTATACCCACAAAATCTTCAATACTGGTAATTTCAATAGCTACATTGCCGGAACTTTCACTTTGAGGCGGTATTTCATAATATCGCGCCGAAAATTCACTGAGCCGGGCACTGGAGGGCGACCGGGGGATGGAAAAATCATCGTTATAAATACTGTTATTGGTTCTGACATCCGGATGGGGATATGCATCGGATTCCTCAAACCCAAAACCTTCCCGGGCATATATATTACCCGAAGCAAAATGCCACAGGTGAGATTCGATGTAGTCACGAATAAAAGCCTCTTTGTTTCCGAGGGTTTCAGCCAGAACATTGACCATGGTATTTCCCGGGTTTGCTACAATACGATCCCAGACCTGCGGCCAGAAATTGGGGCCGTGTTTTTCTTCAAAGAAAAGAGCCCATGTTACCTGGGGATATGAGCCGGGGTAAAATGAATCCCGGGGTCTTAAAAAAATAGAGTCATCGGAGTGGATATAATTATAGTAATCGTTGACGTTGTCATAAACCACCTCTTCCATCAAGGTGGCATCCATTTCCGCCCAGGCGTCTGTTTCTCCTGCCCAGCCGGTTGCTGCAAACTGGCTGGCGTGTTTTATTTCGTGGGCCATAGTCACCTTTACAGCTCCTATCTGGTTACTTTCAGGATCTGTATTCGATGGAAAATTTTCCGAAAAGTCATTTTCGATTTCGATATGGGTTGTATTACCGCTCGGGACAATTCTAGTAAGGCCGAAAAAAAATTCCAGATTACTAATAATGACTTCATAGGGCTGGCTGGGACCGAGGATAAAATCCGTGTATCCCAACGTACCTATTTCATGATTCCATGATGAATCGGCGGCCGCGGCTACCCATTCCACGTAATCGGGAATGCCGTTCTCAGGATTTTCATCTGTCTCAGGTACAGCATGAGTTCCGGTCGTATCATAATTGATTTCAAACTTGCCGGAAGGTGAGGTATAGGTTACCTGTCGTTGAGAAGAAGAGTAATTTGTCAGCGACTCCACTTCAGAAACTGTTGCGGCAGAAAGTTTATCACGGTTTTTTTTGAATTCTGTCCACAGGGGAGCACCGCATTTTTCGGGAATGGGCTCCTCACTCCTTAAATTGGCGGGCAGTTTATCCGGTTCATGTAGCGCATAGGCGTGGTAACGGATCTTGTCATCCAGTGTGAGGTCGCCTTTCGCGAAAGCTTGCTGTATTTTTTGGACTGTGGTGGGGTGTGAACGGTGATCGACAGGCTGCTGTGCGGAGGAAATTTTAGTCGCGACAAGGAAAACCAGCAGTAAGAATAACCGAAAGAAATAAGAATAGTTCATCAACTGATGCAATAATTAAGCGCGAATGGGGTTCATTTCTTCCAAAATTACTCTTATTTTTGGCTTCTGCAAAATGTCAACCACTAAGGTATTATAAAAAAGAGGACGCCCTGAATTTAGTAGATTAAGT
>CAZPWQ010000280.1:0-2069 GCA_964590495.1 uncultured Balneolaceae bacterium | reverse complement strand
TACCAGGGTGACACCCCGGACGTGGACTTTGCCGTCAACGATGCCCGGACCGTCAAGGAGTACCTGGTCAAGACCCTCGGTTTTAAAGAAGGAAATATTCTTTATGAAGAAGATGCCTCTAAAACACTTATGGAAGTACTGCTGGGTGATGACCGCAATCAGGGGCGGCTGGCCGGTTATATTAAAGAGGGTCGCAGCGATGTGTTTTTCTTCTATTCCGGTCACGGTGCCCCCGACCCCAATACCGAAACCGGCTATCTGATGCCGGTCGACGCCGATCCTTCGGCGCTGTCGATCTCCGGCTACCCGCTGGATGTGCTTTATGATAATTTAGGTAAACTCGAGGCCCGCTCGGTCAATGTGGTGATCGACGCATGCTTCTCCGGAGCTACCGGCAGTGGCGACATGCTGGTGCAAAACGCATCGCCCATTGGTATCGAGGTGCGCAATCCGGCGGCCCAACTTGAAAATGGCTTTGTAGTGACCGCCTCAAGCGGCAGCCAGATCTCCTCCTGGTATCCCGAGAAGGGCCACGGACTACTCACTTATTTCTGGCTGAAAGCCCTGCAAGGGGAAGCCGACACAGACGGGGACGGGGCTGTCACCACATCCGAAGTCAACGAGTACCTGACCAACCCCACCGACGGGCTCCCCTATTTTGCCCGGCGCCTGCACAACCGCCAGCAGACACCACAGGTGTTCGGCAGCAGTTCCGATAAAATAATTTTGCAATACAAATAATTATATGATGTATAGATCAGTTCCCGCCGGTGTAATTGATACGCTCGAGTTGCATATCCCCTGTGATTCGAATGTCGCGCTGGGCGAAACCCTTTACTATTATCTTCAGGAACGATGATGAAAATAAACTATCATATTACGATTCTGCTGTTTTCTGTCTTATACTTTTTGTGCTGCTGGGGAGGGATTGCTACAAAAACCGCGGTAGCTCAATCTCCCGGGAAAGATCCCTGCCTGGAGCTGCTTAAAGAAGTACCGGACGATGCACTTCCCTTTGCAGGCCGGACAACGTCTTCGCGGGAACGAATAGCCTCAGCAAGGGCCAAAGCTATGGCCGTACAGGAACTCGTTCTGTTTTTTAATTCGGCTTTTATAGAAGGAGAGGAAGTCAACCTGTTTTCGGAATTTGACCGGTTGGGCAATTCGGGAATGACTGAAACGGTGGATCCCGGATCATTCAGAAAACAATGGTCTGAAACGAGCCGGGAGCTGATTGCCGGTGCAAACGATTCGTTCGTTTTTCAGGAGAAAATTATTCCCGACGGTGAACAGTTTGTCGCCTGGCAGTTGTTGACCGTCCCGCAGGAGTGGTTTCGCAACCACTGGAAACGGAGCCTGGCCGCCACTGACTCCTCATTTTATGAAAAGGTTAAACATAGCAAGTATTTTGAGGAGATAATGGAGTACGAGATCCGGCAGACCGATCCGTGTGAGGGACTGGAAAAGTAAAATAATGATATCTCTGTGTTGTATTACCTATTGACCCGGAATCGTCGTATAACTTTCCGGCTTTATCTGTTTATCATAAAGCCCGGATTTCTGAAAGTACAACTGGATACCTATTAACGTGTTGAGCAGTTAAATTACGGCATTCAACCTGCTGAGTCAGACCTATCAGGTTTTCAAAACCTGATAGGTCTCTAATGCACCTTTATTACTATTAACGCATTATTTATTAATAAACCATATCCATCTGTAGCTTCACAGGTAGATAATTTGTCTTCTAAAAATCAAGCGAATCAACCATCTGGTTAAAGTGCATTAACTGTTTAATTAAGGAGCACCAACTTTGTGGTTGATGCGCATTGTTTATGTAATCAATGCTTATCTCTTCCTACACACATACCTTCTGTTCACCGGCAGAGACCGCATCACCGAACTATGGAACATGCATGTGGTCCTACAATCCAACCTCCAATTTCCAGCATCTATCAATTATTCACCACCCCAATCGGAAAATCCTGCCCTCTCGCATAACTATTGGGATATTGCGCCTGTCCGCGATGCTCGTTGGTCAACACCGGAACCTGGTCATTCAAATAGGCGTT
>CAZPWQ010000279.1:0-2070 GCA_964590495.1 uncultured Balneolaceae bacterium | reverse complement strand
AGCTCTTCGGCATAATTCTCAAACTGAACAGGTTCTCCCGTCAAAGCTACCTTACCGTACGTTTCAAACCATTCCTGTTCCAGGTCAGGCAGCACCTCACTTGCCTTTTTCCCTTTCCTTTCTCCCAGCCCGCTCTGTTTGTTCGATGCCGGATTTGTTTCCAGGTAACGAAAGTCTGTGGGATTATCATGCTCATCGAATTCCATTTGGAGGATCACAAACGCATCGTCCATTGTCTCGAACAGGGAGCGGTATTTCTCCTCGTTCTTGCGGAGGGCCTCTTCAATTTCCCTGCGTTCAGTAATATCACGTGTGGTCCCGGCCACGGCTTCGACTTTACCCCTGCTGTCAAGTACCGGTACAAAAATATAATCGTAGTAGCGAAGGCCCAGGCTGGCATGGGGAAACGACACCTCACCCTTGACCGGTTTCTTTGTGGCGACGACCTGGTCCAGTTCCCGCTCGTGCATCTCGGCATGCCACGGTTCATACCCGATTTCCAGCAGGCTTTTTCCCATAGCCTCTTCCCGGCTCATTCCCCACATCTCGAGCAGGGCTTTATTGGCAAATACAAAACGATAATTAAGATCGAACACATACACCAGGTCGGGAGTGCTGGAGATTACAGCTTCATATAACCGCTTTTGCTGCTCGGACCGGGCCGTTACATTTACAAGTTCTGCCTGTTTCTGCTTTCGCGGGGTGATATCACGGGTAATACAACGTGTGTGAATAAATCCGTCTTCCTCGCGGTGACCATTGGAACTGACAAGAACGTGACGGACAGATCCATCCTTGCTCTTCAGGCGCACTTCGCAATTTTCCAGTTCCTCACCCGCCGACAGCTTTTGCAACACATTCTGCAGTTCATTGTGATCTAAATAGTAATCCTCTATATTCGATCCGACAAATTCCTCGCGGCTGTAGCCGAGCATCTCCAGTTCGGTCTGGTTGGCCTGTTTGATAATTCCGTCCGATCTTACCCAGTGCACACCGACAGTGCCATTCTCAAAGAAATTAAATAGTTCCTTTTTACTGCTCCTGAGCTGGTCTTCAGCCTTTTTCTGGTCGGTAAGATCCACGAGAAAGTTAATTCCGCCGATCACTTCTCCATTTTTTTTGCGCAGCGGCGAAGGATAGGCCCGGAACCAGATGCGTTCACCATCCGGGCGCTCGGCAATTCCTTCCTCACCCTCAAAACTGCGGTTCTCTTTAAGTGAAACAGCCATGGGACATTCCTCATGGGGCATCGGTGTACCATCCGGGTGAAACAGCTTCCAGCTCACACACCACCGGTCCGTGCCCAACTGCGGCTCCCGCCCCGAAAGTTTGGCAGCGGCAGAATTGAAATAGGTAAGTCGTCCTTCCTTGTCGGTAGCGTAGATGGCAATGGGCAGGGAATCGATAGTCCTCTTTCCGGAATCTCCATCTAAAAAAAGGCTAATGAGATTTTCATACATCGTACTTCGCTATTGATAATGTCTATTTAATGTTTCCTAAACACTGTGTTAATTTAATTATTTAAAAATTATTCTTTGTAATATTTTCTTCCACAAGTAAACAGGGAAGGGAAATATAGTCAGCGGTAGGAGGTACTGTGACAAAAATTTTAGCCGCAGAATGGCGCGGTTTATAACGGATTAATGTTTTTCAGCCACAGATTTTCACAGATTAAAACTGATGTTCCAGAATTTTGCAGCACATTCTCAAAAGCATCTTGTTGCCAATCAGCATTGAATGTTTTACTACCTTCTTTTGTTAAACAGTCAATCTGTTATCAAATAAACTATTCATCAAATACTATAGCATTATGAAAATAATATCATCGCGTACTCATGGAATATTGGACTATACAATAGGTGTTTTATTGATCGCTGCACCCTGGCTGTTAGATTTTGCAGCGGGCGGCGCTGAAACCCTAATACCGGTTATTCTGGGAATCGGAACTATTCTCTATAGTTTAATGACGAACTATGAATATGGAGCCGCTAAAATCATATCAATGAAAGGACATTTGTGGATTGACGGGATAGCAGGATTGTTTTTAGCCCTCTCTCCATGGTTGTTCGA
>CAZPWQ010000278.1:0-2161 GCA_964590495.1 uncultured Balneolaceae bacterium | reverse complement strand
TCCCCTTCGCCGGCCCGGAGCAAAATTTTGAGGGAAGCTTGTTCCGGCAGCCACGACAGTCCTGATTTATTTTTTTCCGCAGACAACGGTTCGCTGTGCGTGTTCCTGGTATCGGAGCCGAAGTTGTAGGGACCGGATTTCCGGGTTTTGAAATTGCTGCAAGCGCTACAAGGATGAGAACGCTCTTAAATAGCAAATGCTCTTGACTGCAAACTGGAAGTAACCTTTAGTTTACTTAAGGAAGAATGATACTACGGTTCAATCAAATCTGCCTTGGTAAGGGGCCATATCTTTTTAAAATCTTTGATATTGAAGGTTTGCTCTATATGTGCCAAACTCCCTCAGTCTCCCCCTCTCTCAGATTCTCATAGGCTTCTGTTTCCGGTATGATGTTTAAAAAAAAGCTGCCCCGGAAAGAGGCAGGCTTTGATTGGATTAGTTAAAGTAAATGGTTTAGCTTTCTATGCAACGAATAGTAACTCCAAAGCTCTTTAAAACCGCACTAACAAGATAATTCGTAGGACCAAAAGTTAAAACAACTCCTTGATCTACGCCATTTGAACTCCAATACATACCATTTCGCGGAGGAGTGATGTTAGGTTCCCCATCATCCCGAAGAAAGCCAGCTAAATGAAGGTTCAGGATAGACTCAAAGGCAGCATTTGTATCACCAGTGCCTACATCGCCTCCCTCATCTGATGAAGTGGCGGCGTGAAAAGCTTCCCACTCATCTGCGGTTGGTATTCGCCAGCTTTCACCTAATAATTCTCTACAAGGATCATTATCTATAATCCAATCTGATTCTTCCTCTATAGGATCTTCCCATTCAGTAGCAGGTATTCTATCGGTTCCATCATGATAATAACCTTGCTTACGATTAAATTGAAAGTACCATCCTGCACTTTCTGGTCTTTCATCATTAATAGCTTCTGGTTCCTCGGTAGCGCCAAGATTCAACCCCAGCCATTTTTTATCTCCACCCGGACCTTCCCAGTCGGCCTGAATAACGGGATAGGTTCGCTCTTCAAATTGGGGGTCATCACTCGGTGTCACTCCTTCCACAAATCCGTGGGAAACCGAATCCTGCTCGGGTTCGGAGGGCACCGTCACCGTCTGGTCGTTATCCGAGGCGCTTATAAAAACAGCATGTTTGCTTCCCGTATCGAAGGTATGGCTGGAGGCGTTGGCCTGTACCTTGTTTACGATGGCCATCACTTTCTCCCTGTCAAAGTTAGGCTGTCCGTCTGTAGTCAGCCGGGGCGGCATTTCGTCGGCGGGCATATCCACGTCAAAATCAGAGCCGTCCACCACCGACCAGATCGCCGCCTGTATCTCGCGGAAGGTAAGGTCGGAGTCTTCCCGCTGCAGGCGGTCTTTGATCGTCAGCAGGTAATTCAGCGGCTTCCAGCGATCTTTGCCTTCGGTGGAATACATCCGTACGCCGTTATGGAGATCTCCGTTCTGGGCAATGTTTTTCTGCCATTCCACGCACCAGCCTTCGCTTATGCCGTTGGCAATGATATTATTGGACTCGATACCGCTGAGATCCACTTCAAACCAGCTGTCACGTCCCACGGCCTCTCCCTGGCTGAGGGTCATGTCGGCATTCTGTGCTCCTTCCACCTCTTCGAGATCATAGGTGATTTCCGGGTCTATGGGCGGGGTCTCTATCGTTTCGTTGCAGGCTACATACAGCAGCAATCCGGCTGCAAATATCCCTACAAATAACACGCTTCTCTTGATGTTCGTCATAATGTTCTCTCTTGTTTTTTTATCCTATTCGTCTGTTGATTCAATGGTTAAAAAGAACAAGAAACATGCCACGGCTGCGGCTAACTTGATAAATAGCGTTTCAAGTAAGAGAAGAGAAGAGAAGAGACTTATGTAAATTAATTACACGAAGTTATAGCCAGGTGTAAATTATTTACACAGTTTGGGTTGTGGTATTAAATAATTTTGCAGAAAAGGCTGTCAACCCTGCCGAACCCGGGAAAGGGCCGCTTCATACCAGCTTTGTACGTTTTTCTGCTCTGCTCCTGCTAATCTCCCGGAAATGCAGGAGCTGATACGACCGAAACAGGAGGGAAAAGAGAAGAACATACCTACTTCACACAAAATCGAGAAGCCAGGCGATGAGCCATCCTATGAAGAGGAGAATGGC
>CAZPWQ010000277.1:0-2197 GCA_964590495.1 uncultured Balneolaceae bacterium | reverse complement strand
ACAGATGAGCTGCAATCAATGAAATTTTGCTGCAGGAATTTTTTATAAACATCACCTTTTGCCACGGGTATAAATTCTGTAGTATTACCTTGATGGCCAATTAATTCTGAACCTGTATAAACCAGCCCAACATCATCGGGTGCATTTTGTAAATACTCGACCTGGCGTGCCAGTTTAGCCGGATGCCATTCATCACCGGGATCGAGAAATGCTGCAAAATTTCCCTTCACTTCTTTTAGACCTTTGTTACGTAATGTGGTTAAATCACCACCTTGTTCAGATCTAACAAACCGGATCCTGGAAACTTCACCTGTTCCAACATCTGATTTCAGGGTTTCTGGACGTTTACATCCGGTAACAATCACTTCAAAGTTTTCAAACTCCTGGTTCAATATACTCTGCAAAGATCTATTGAATGCTGCAGCATCATCAGACATCGGCAGAATTACGCTAACTTCAGGATTTGATGGTTTTTTTAACTCCCCCTCCTTTCCTGCTTTTTTAAATTTCTGATAGGTATCGAGCCCATACCGAATCTCTTCATAACTTTCCTTATCCCGTTTTTCAGCAGAATGGTAATTGTTTCGGATTTTCACCTGTACTCTTTTTTTTAACAAACCAAGCATTCTGCGGAAACTATGAACTGCTTTTTGGCCGCTCCTTGCAAACTTACGCGCAACTTGCATATAGTGTGCTTCTCCAAACTGCACGATCAAATCATTACAGCGTTCACTCAGGTCAGGATATTGATCCATACACAACTGTCGATATTGCTTAAAAGCTTGTGTTACCGGTTTTCGGTAATCATTCAGTCTGCCTCTGTCCTCCAGCATTTGAGCGATTTTATGAATCACGTAAATTTGGGCTTCTCTTCCTTTCCTTGTAAAACGCGCGCCGCTGAGTGATTCTGCTACCTGTTCTTCCGGCATTCGCCGATAAAATGAGGCGCCTTTTTCCGTAATCTGCAGGTTAATACCATCTGCCAGGGCCCGCATCATCAGGTCGCCGTCATCATTCACATATGCCCGGGGATCCCATCCCCCCCTGTTTATATATGCTGTTCGCGACCATAAGATGGAGCATGGCAAATGATACCAGCCTGTGAGCCATCCGCTTAAGTAGTCCTGGTTTTCACCCAATGGTTTACATGAGGGCGGACGTTTTACCCATTTATTGTCGATTTTTTCCAGGCGATACCATGGGCAGGCTACAACACCTTCCGGATTTTTCTTCAGTTGATTGAGAAGTTGCTCTAGTACATTCGGGGCGAGCACATCATCCGCATCTAAAAACATTATTGCGTCACCCGTAGAATGATCAGCCCCGCAGTTCCTGGCCCTTGCGGCTCCTCCCCCTCCCTTTGATAATACTGTCACCGTTTCCCCAAAGCTCTGCGCTATTTCAGCACTCCGGTCTGTTGATCCATCGTCCACCACTATTATTTCATCAGCAGGCCTTGTTTGATCAATCAATGACCCAAGAGTCTGACCGATGTATTCCTCTCCGTTATAACAGGGTATGATTACTGATACCTTCATCATAAAATCTTAAAAATTTAATATCTTACGAATGGTTTTTTCAACTTCTACCGGGTCAATCCGCAAATCCTTTTCCAGCGGATGGACATCACCAATTCCATCAGCATTTAGAATCCAGTAATGGTGGCCCATAGCTGAAGCCAGCGCATAAAAGTTAGGGTTGGGGAAACTCAGGTCTGCAATTTCAAGAACATGTGTTCCAGGCTGACAAAAAAGAATATTTGTGATTGCCGCACCATGTGGTGCAACAACAATTTCGGCTTGCTGCATTGCCTCGATTTGAGCTGAAAAACTCATCTCTTCCATAAATAGCAGTTCAAAACCCAGCTTTTCGAGGATTGGACTGATATCATTTTCGTTCAGGAGTTTGCGCCGCTTCGCTTTTGCCCTGCTGATATAAATTCTTCGGCGGGGTTTCTCAGCTTTTTCGAGGCATAATGCCTCCCGGACAGACCTGAGAAGCTCGGGGCGAAATCGATCCGTTTCCAATACTGTAAGTTCTTCTACTTCCAGGGGGCGGGTGACATCGAGCATACGAAATTCATCAGGATTAATTCCCAGCATTTTAAACGTACTGTTAATAACCGCTGTTCTTTTGTTTTTGGGCGGCATTATAACGTTTTCGAGCTGGCCGCGCTCTTTTAATAAGATCAGTTTAG
>CAZPWQ010000276.1:0-2297 GCA_964590495.1 uncultured Balneolaceae bacterium | reverse complement strand
CCGGTTAGTAAAGGTTTTTCTCCAGTAACGTCGCCAGCATTCTTATTTTTTTGATCACCTCCTTACTCATATTCATATATCCAACCCGAGCCGTTTACGCATATCAATAATATTCGCTATAGTTTGAATACGTTCAGGATCATAATCCGAGAGGTATCTGTTGTGGAATGATTCAAGGATATCAGTAATTTGCTCCGGCGTTATTTTCCCTTTGGCAATCAAACCTGCAATATTACGTGAATTTCTTCTCGACAGTAATGGATATGCAATGTCAAATACATCATGCAACGTCCGATGGGTTGTTGTTCCTATCGGTACCAGTCTCTGCATGATCAGATACTCAGAGGCGTCCCGTACATTGTGGGCAACCGGATGCTTACTGTCTCCAATGGCTCGTAAAAGATATTTGAAATATGAGTGATGATTTTGAAATCCTACTACCCTATTATGCCATCGTCTGGCAAACTGCCTGGCAAAATTAGCTTGTTCAAACAGCGTTTCAAATCCCAAAAATAAACTCATCCGTGCCGGCCTTGGTAAAAACTTCGGCGCTTTAAAAAAGCCTACTGTAAAGTTCTTTGAGAACCTGCCTATATCATCTCCGTACCGGCCTCCTATCCCTCCCATAATTGGTAAAAAGCCAAGCGTGTCCAGGGGAGTGAATGTTCCATTTATTGCTCTATATGCCATTTGCCCCAATCCGACCACGTTTCCAACAAAAGAATAATCTCGGGCTATGCGGTACGCTCTGCCTGCGGTCAGGCCCGTCTTTGCGGCTGCACCTACCCCGTAACCCAACACCAGGCTGACGCCCATGCCCGCTGCGAAGCCGCCTAAATAAGCTTCGTCGTAAATGACTTCTCCTTTTGTGCCCCACGCCCATTCCCGTATGTATTTGGTGCCTCCGAACGAAATCGTATTTCCCATGCCGCGCAGGAAGTCAACAACCCCCTGGGCAATACTTAAGGCCGTTGATGCATTTTCGGGCGGATGGGCAATAGACCAGATATGGGGATGCCCGGTTGAAAATCCGTAATCATTCCTGCTTCCGTTCATAATTGCAGGATGCAGGTAGTGCTTGATAACGTCTTGCTGGCGCTGAACCATGGCATGACTCGATGCCGCCATAACATCCAGCCGTGCACCGGAAGGAACAAAGAATGACATGAGGTCACCGAGTCTTTTAAGATCACCTTCCGGATTTCTTATACCGCCGGGACCCGTTGATCGTCCGAACAGATCTCTGGCACCCTCCGGATCGCTCAATCGATAGTCGGTTACTACTTGCCCGTTTAAGTCCGTTGTAAAAAGTGAGGTGCCTTTAAAATCATACCTGTAGTGTATCTTGTTGTTCAGGGTCCCTGCTGCATCCAGTGTAATTGCCGACAGCCGAACATCAATACCCGGTATATTTACATAAAAATTAAATGTAGATTTGTCTCCGTCATACTCGGCAACTTTAGCGCTGCCGTCGTACAGCTTAATGGTCTCAACATCATTATTTGGCAATCCCTGGCCGTTTATCTTTCTGAAGAAATCCTCCCCTTCCGGACCATACAAAAATGTTATACCATGCTCATAACTCTGATTGGCCGCCGGAACCGAATGTGTATCCATATTGGTGTTTACCCTTATTTCGGTTTTATCTGATAGGTGGTACAGCCTTCCCAGCCCATCGTGCCTGTATCTCTTATGGCTCTGTATAGGTTGCGACCTTGCACCGGATCCGCCTGCGGTAAGATCTTCAGAAACGGACCTTCTGTTCTGAATCATAAGATCCGGGCCGTGAAAGTCTGAAAATTCTACATATCCCTGCGGTTTTACCTTTGGCAGAGCCGGTACGCGATCACCCTCTCTTTTATAAACCACGGATGGCAATCCCCACACACTCGTCTCTTTGTAATGGTAATTCACCTCTTTCAGTGCAGCGCCTCCATTATACGGATGTTCCCTGAACAGCCTGGTCGAGGTCTTTTCGGTGAGAATGTAGTTCCTTTGCTGGTACCTGGCATCAACAAAAATATCGGGGTTGGACTTAAATTGAGTGATGGAAGCCGACAGGCCACCATCGCCATCATACGCCATATCCTGGGTGTACATATCCAAATCAAATCCCTGGCCGGCATCTTCGGCAAAAAATCTGCGGTATGTAAATCCCCTGAGCAAACCGGCTTTATCGGGGACCAAATTTTTTTGATCGATGTCCCAGGGTACAGGCTGTTCCCAGTTTTCCTCCGATCGCGCATTGTAGTGAAGCAGAATCTCGGACAATAGCTCCAGGTTGTTTTCAGGGCCGG
>CAZPWQ010000275.1:0-2349 GCA_964590495.1 uncultured Balneolaceae bacterium | reverse complement strand
TACCGTTCTTTTCCAGCAGGTTGAAAGGCAGATTTTTTTGTTTGAGACAAGCCGATACAGACAATCCCGCCGGCCCCGCGCCGATGACCATGGTATCCGTGGTCTCCATTTCTGAATTTACCATGATTATTTTCCCAAGTTATATAGTGATATAATTATACTAAAAAAAGATGTATTCCACCAAGTATTTTCCTTCGGTTCAATCGAAAATCCGCTATTCCAGTCGATCGATCGACCGGCTTGCAATGCAGCCAATTCACTACGCCGGCTGACCGGTGCACAGTCCAAACTTCGTTATACGAAACCCATGCGACATGTACATCGGATCGATTCTGAAAACTATTAGAATATTGTCCTGCTTACCAATCTCACCGACTGCGATGTAGAACAATTACAGACTGTTCCAAAACCGACGACAGATAGTATTGTTTGGGATGTTCCTTCCAGGACCAGTGGTGAAACATGTATGGCCACCCGGTCAGAATGCATGGGGGTTCCCTATATTGACGATAAGAAAAAGTTCCGGATCACCATACTGAATGAGGATGAACGCCTTAAATAATCATTAATACTTTGAGGCGGTCAGAATCAACTTTTATAGAGTATTTTAACTTCAGTTGCATAAAAAACCTTGTATTCTGTAAGATAATTTGGTTGTATTATAAACACGGTGATGGAGGGGAAAAGTAAACGTGATACGAGGTATATTTCAAGTTAAGAAGTGATATTAATCTTAGAAATAGAAACTATATGGGATGAGGAAAAGATTCAGACAAATAATACAGTCCAGGGTTAAAAAAATTATAGAAGCTAAATTTGGTGTACAGATCCATCGAGATCCTCAATTTGGTACGGATATATTTGACGCTGTACAAAATCTTCGGCTATGGTCAGCAAACGATGTTATATTTGACGTAGGCGCCAATGATGGAAGAACTGTCTTGCAACTTATTAAATACTTTCCGGATTCCTCTATACATGCTTTCGAACCCGTCTCTGCAACATTTCATAAACTGTGTGCAAACACTGAACACCTCGATAATGTTAATCGTTATTCTTGCGCACTGGGAGCTGAAAATGGACATAAATCCATTTGTCTGCATGATAAACCATCCATGAATTCATTTTTATCGGAATGGTCAGATTTCGTCAGCGAGGAGAGAGTGAAGATCAACACTCTCGATAGTGTGATGGAGAAAAATGGAATAGATTTCGTTCATTTTCTCAAGATTGATACCGAGGGTTATGAAATGGAAGTTCTTAAGGGTGCTCAAAAGGCTCTGAGTTCTGCCAGGATCGGGATCATCCAGGTGGAGGCAGGGTTGGATCCAACGATTTCCCCCCACACTCCATTTGAGCATATAAGAAAGTACCTGGCGCCCAATGGATATTATACGCATGGAATATTTCATCAGAAGAGAAGACGTTTGGCCGCTCCTGTTAATTGGAATCCGGAAGAAATAGATAATTATCGACCAAGCGCTATTAAATATTTTGATGCTCTCTTTATGTTTAGCAGTACTACAGATAAAAGACCAAGCGCTTAAGATTTCTCATATCAAATTAGCAAACTTTATCCAGTGGATAGAGCCCATAATTAATTAGTGTTCCGTATTAATACTCTTTTTACATTTGACAAGCTCAATAGAAATGTGTTACGCCATGTGTTACAACGTTAGGATGAATACTGATTATTACTTTAAAATCAATCTATGAACCCTAATTCACTCTGGAGCAGAATATCAAGAAAGGCGGTACGCATGGGCCTGGTTTCACCTTCCATTTTTGGTTATAGGTGGATGGAAAAGGAAACGGTTCATAAGTATATGGCTCGTAAAAATAATTCAGCAACCGATCTGTCATTTGAGACTATTCATAATGAGGAAATCTCGAAGAATCCGCTTCCCTGTAATATTGTGAACAGAGAGGAACTCCCTGATGACCGGGGGTGGTGGGGTTACTCATTTCGAGATGTTCCTTCCAGGACCAGCGGGGAAACATTTATGACCACCCTGCCAAAATGCAAGGTGGTCCCCTTTATTGACGATGAGAATGAGTTCTGGGTCACCATACTGAATGAGGATGAACGTTCACTCGAACTGGATCAGATTTCATTTCGCCCCTGGCATGCCGAAACCCTGAATTCTTCACGCACAGCAGATAAAACGGACAAAGCAACCTGGTTTCTTGAACGGGTGTATCATAACCACTCCCACTGGCTCACAGCTCACGTTCCGAAACTGATCTTATTAAAAGAGCGTGGTCAGCTCGAAAACATTATTATGCCGCCCAAAAACAAAAGAACAGCCGTTATGAACAGTACGTTTAAAATGCTGGGAATTAACCCTG
>CAZPWQ010000274.1:0-2356 GCA_964590495.1 uncultured Balneolaceae bacterium | reverse complement strand
CTGTGGCATTACGATTGCCTCTTTCTTTCATATCTGCAAGGAGTACGAGATACAGCTACACACAGACAGGGGGAGACATTCACTGGTAAGAGATTGGTCTTCTGTGTCAAAATATGACAACATAAATTCCGTCTATCTCTACAAAAAACCGAATAAGTCCGGTTATCCTTCTAAATGGGATCAAATCGACCGCCCGGCGATAGGATCACAAGAAGTTATTGAGTCTGTACGGGTAACTTTTGCGGATGCTGAACCGGATGAATTGCAAGAGCTGATGGAATTCGACCCGATGATAAAAGATATAATTGATCTATTTGATTGCGGATTAATTCCGAACTGATGAATGAAAACCGAATCAGAATTAATAGCCTCAGTCTGCAGAATACTGACCGACTTTACCGGTGGCAGCTACCGGCTGATCTGGGAGACTCCCTATTCTAGCCTGGCCTAGTACGAAAACCATCTAAAAGAAGCATTTTCAGCTCTGGAATGGCAGGAGTGGTACGCGAAGTTCAAGCAGCATATCCATTCTTCACACCGGGAGATACTTAAACAGGTGGTTTGAACATGAGTTTTTCCCACGTTTTTTATATATTTTTAAAAATGGGGATACTCATCGGAGGATTGAGCTTACCTTCTAAAGCTTCGTGCTTTGAAAAGAAGCTCTGAACAATCTGATGAATCAGACCCGGCTTTGCCAAACACGTAAACCCATAACTAAAACAACAAAATCATGATTAAAAAAGTAGATTGGCAAATCAAAGGACTCTCATTCGGACATTGTAATTGTGCATGGGGCTGTCCATGCCAGTTTAACGCGCTGCCCACCACCGGTCAGTGCGAAGGTTTATTGGCCATGCGAATTGACGAGGGACACTTCAATGGAACATCGCTTGATGGACTCATATGGGGCGTGCTGCTATGGTGGCCCGGAGCCGTCCATGAAGGGAATGGCAAGCAACAGGTTTTCTATGAAGATCGGGCAAGCCCCGAACAGCGTCAGGCTATCGAAACTATTGCCAGTGGTAAGGTATCGGCCGAGGGGACCTGGTTCCAGATCGTTGCCGCTATGGCTCCGGATTTCCAGCCCCCAATAGCAGCGGAAATCGATTTTGACGGTGATATAGACGCCCGCACGGGACATCTGGTAGTTCCGGATCTCGTCGAGGTTCAGGTAAACCCCATTCGAAACCCTATCACTGATGAGGAGCACCGTGTGAATGTTAATATACCTGAAGGAATGGAATACCATCATGCGGAGTATGCCAGCGGTACGGCTAAAACACACGGCAAAGCTGCTATTGCGCTTGATCTTAGCGAAACGCACGCGCACTTCTACAACGCGGGCTGGAATGCCAATGGGGTAGCAGCCTAAAAACCCATATAGACTTGACATTTTTTTCTGAAAAGCCATTGGAAGTAGAAATAAACTGATGGCTTTTAGCTACAACAAAATGAGTTGTTGTTGACAAAATGCCATGTTTTCTTTAAATCAAATTCACGATGATCCTTGAATCACTACTCCGCAAAACAGGATTACTAATCCTGGCCGGAATCGCGGGTACCGTGACGTTATGCTGGATCTATCTGGTCCCGGCCTCGCTGGACATGTATGGCAGCATGGAGGGACTTGCCGCCTGGATGATCCGTCAGCCGACGGACTGGGATGGCCGCTACTTGACCCTCATGTTCCTGATGTGGGCCGTGATGATGACCGGAATGATGCTGCCCAGTGCTGCCCCCACCATCCTGATGTACGGGACAATCGTGAGAAACCGGCCTCAACCTCAACAACCGCTGGTCCGGAGCTATGCCTTTGCCGCCGGTTATCTGTTAGCCTGGGCGGGATTCAGTGTGGCAGCCACCCTGCTTCAGTGGAAACTGTCGGAAGCTGCCCTGCTGTCGCCCATGATGGAGGCGGCTCACCCGGTATTCGCCGCCGGGATCCTCATTACGGCCGGCATCTATCAGTGGACACCGTTCAAACAGGCATGCCTGACCCAATGCCGTTCACCCATGAAATACCTCTCCCGGTACTGGCGTCCGGGTAAAACAGGTGCACTTCGGATGGGTATGAAGCACGGAATGTTTTGTTTGGGTTGCTGCTGGGCTCTCATGCTTTTGCTGTTCTTCGGCGGTGTGATGAACCTGTTGTGGATCGCAGGTATTACTTTCTTCGTGCTGATAGAAAAGCTCGCACCGTTCGGCACCCGTACCGCTCGCATCGGCGGTATTTTGCTAATAGTGGCAGGTGTTTGGGTGTATCTTTCGAACCTTTTCTTGCTTCTGAATGAAATTTAATCGTCACTTTTCTTGGGGATCTTCGCCCCCATCAGGCGGTACTTGTCGGGGTTGG
>CAZPWQ010000273.1:0-2367 GCA_964590495.1 uncultured Balneolaceae bacterium | reverse complement strand
ACTGGCCTAAGATTATGGATACGGTAAAAGAAGCCGGATTTGACGGGGCTATTTCCGTGGAGTTTTGCGCCCCGGTTGACCGCACTCCTGCAAATCCGTATAAAAACTCAATTGATGAAAAACCCGACGGGCTGAGTGCGGAACAGAAAAAGTTTATTGAAGATCACGGCAGTACATCCATTTCTGAAGAGTTCTATACGGAACTGACCCGCAGGTCGGCTGAAAAGCTTTTGCCGTTAATTAATGGATAGTTGTGGGAACTTCCTAAGAAGGGTAAAAAATAAGGCTGTCTAAAAAGGTTGTAAACAGAAATAATTAATCTATAAAATTACGGAGACGGCTTCTGCTATTGAATAGCCATCCCCCTTTTCGGGAAAAACCACCCTCATTTCCCACTTCGAAGGGGGATTAAGGGGGATGGCGTTGGGTATTTATAATCTAAACCTAAATTACTTAGGAGCTTAAATTGATCTTTTTGACTTTTTGGACACCCTCTGCTGAAGCGTAGCGAAGGCGGGGGCAGGTAATGGAAAAAGTACCCCTTTCAACTGACTGAAACAGGGGCAATTCAACAAGCCCGTGATAGCTTCGCTAATTTCAAAACTTAATATTCAATACTCAATCGCTAAACACCTCATGATTATAGAAAATGTAGAAGCTTTCTGGCTTCGATGCCCGATTCAGCAAGCAAAACAACACCGGTCTGACTATGGATTGCTCACGCATTTTGATATGACCCTGGTTGTTGTGACCACTGAAGACGGCATGCAGGGTTTTGGCGAGGCTAAAGCGGCTGTCGGTTCCTCCGGGGTGTGCGCTTCCATTGTGAGCTGTGTAGAAAATGAACTGAAACCTGCATTGGTTGGACAGGATGCGCGAAATATTACCCGGATATGGGAACAGCTCTACAGCGGAACACGGGATCACTACGCTTTGGCGAGAGGCCGGAAATTCCCGATACTGGGAAGACGGGGACTTACGATTTCAGCAATCAGCGGTGTGGACATGGCTCTTTGGGATTTAAAGGGGAAAACCCTGAATGTGCCGGTTATGGAACTCCTCGGGGGAGCATGCCGGGAACGGATGCCCGCATATGCAAGCGGAGGCTGGGCGGATGTTGATGGAATTGGCGAACAACTCTCCGGATACGTTTCCGAAGGGTTTGACGGAGTGAAAATGCGGGTTGGGGTGATGGATGATACAGTTGCCAAGAGTGTGGCCAGGGTCAAAGCTGCACGCGAGGCCCTCGGACCTGATATAAAGATTATGGCGGATGCGCACGGCACCTACAGTGTACCCGAAGCCAAACAGTTTTGCAGGGGAGTTGAAGATTCTGATTTATACTGGTTTGAAGAACCGGTAAGCCCTGATAACCCGGAGGGTACCGCTGAGGTTCGTGCATCAACATCGATTCCCATTGCTGCCGGCGAAAGCGAGTTCACCTGCTTTGATGTCCGCGGACTGATTAGCCATCGGGCGATTGATGTTGTTCAGCCGGATGCGGCGATCATTGGTGGAATCTCGGAAGCGATGCGGGTGGGCCATCTTGCACAAACCTGGCAGCTGGAGCTTGCTCCTCATTGCTGGGGTTCCGCATTTTCGTTTATGGCGGGTGTAACCGTTGCATTTGCAAGTCCTTCAGCTACGATTATAGAATTCTCCGTGGGAGGTAATCCCATGATATATGAGTTGGTTAACGAAAATATAGAAGTAGAAAATGGAAAGATAAAAGCTCCCGATACACCCGGTTTGGGCGTCACACCGAACTGGGATTTTGTTAATGATTACAAACAAAAAGTTTAAATTAAAGCGAATGGTTATTCAGTCTGACAATCTGATATCCTGAATCTTGAAAACTGAACCCTGACTATTATGGCACGCGCAGTTAAAATCAATCATGTAACACTTATCGTAGATAATCTGGAAAAAGCAGGTGAATTTTATGAAAAAGAGCTGGGCCTCGAGAAGCTTCCTGCTTTCAATTTCGATTACCCGGTTTTGTTTTTTGATATCAACGATGAACAGCAGCTTCATCTTTCTGAATGGGAAGATACCCAATCCTTCCGCGGGCACGTCTGCATGCAGGTGGATGATTTCAATTCCATGTTTAAACGTATGAAAGAGTTAGAGGCTATTGATATTAGACCCTGGGGCAAAGTGCGAAAGTTACCCGATGGTGCCATGCAGATGTTTGTGCGTGATCCCTCGGGTAATCTCGTAGAACTATCCTCCCATCCGGATGCTGAGATCGACAAGTCTATTTTTAAAGATGAACTCTATGAAGAAGGGCTTTATAAATCTAACCGTAAGGATTACAGGGGGTATAAAAGTGATGATGCATCGCTTTATCACGGCAGCAAGAAAAAG
>CAZPWQ010000272.1:0-2400 GCA_964590495.1 uncultured Balneolaceae bacterium | reverse complement strand
GGCCTCCCGTTCCAGAAAAAATCGACGTCTTTCGGGAAAAAACAGAGAAAACCGTGTCAGATTCAACTGCTGGTCATCGGCTTCAACCTGTGCAAAATCGGTGTTGGCGGTCAGGTCCAGGGTGATGTTATTCGTCAGCCCGAATTTTGCGTCTAAACCGGCTTCATAAGTAAAGTCGTTAGAGTGTTGATAGCTTTCGGGATCCGTCTCCAGATAGGCGCCACGCTCCCCACCACCCAACAGGTAGGGAGTCAGGTAGAAGGGAGTATGTTCAGAAATGTCTTCAAAAACCACCTGTTGAAATTGAGATGGTTTCATTGCACTCCTAAATCCCCAGTTTGTCGGGATTGCGGGAAATGTAATCAAACTGATGTTATGAGCCGAATACCGGTAGACACTTAGCCCCATCTGTACTCTGTTATTTTTTGATTCAAACCGCAAGCTGCTGAACGGTATTCTCAGTTCCATCGTCCAGCCGGTATCGTTAATCTCTGCCTCAGCTTCCCATATAGTGTCCCAGTATCCATTGGTGGACTGTTCCCCGGTTGCATCGTTGCGTATAGCAATATCCGTCCGTGAACCGGTTGGCGTTACTGTGAACCAGAGAGAATTTTCTTTGTCATTAAAGGTATCGAGTAGCAGTGAAATTCCGTCCATGTTCATCCTAATCTTATCCCGTTTATAAGTAGGGGCACTGATGTTTTCAGGGTCGCCATAGCACCGGCAGCTTACGTAGAGGTATTCTTCGTCATATCCAATGCGTATTTCCGTGAGGCCGTCCTCTACCGTATCTCCATACGTTGGCCAGTGTGTAACAAGAGGCACCGGTTCAATGTTCTTCCAGCCTTGTTCGTCTGGAATGCCGTCAAGAATAATTGAGCTATTGACTTTTGAAATCCAGTAAGCATCCAAATTTTGAGCTGTAAGGGTAAAAGCTGACACTGACAACCAAACGGCATTAACAAGCAGAAAACAGGCTGTATTTTTAGCAATGATTCCGAAAAAAATTTTTGCGTAACCAATCATTCTATTCTCCGTTAATAAGCAAGGTGATTTTGTCATAGCAGTTTTGCTGCTTCTGAAATTTCCGATCACCCCGGCTTTATATTTTGATTGACATTAAAAAAGTTATCAGGATCATACTTGGTTTTGATCTCGGCCAGCCGTTTGTAATTGTCCCTGTAGGACGCCTTCACACGGTCCTCTCCTTCATCCATCATAAAATTCACATAGGCTCCGCCGGCGGTAAAAGGGTGTACAGCCTCTTCCCAATACTCCCTGGCCCAGTCAGATATCTTTTTGCTGTTGGCCGGATCGGGATCAAATCCCACTATATTCTCCACCCAGTTGGCGTCGCGGTAGCTCCATGCCGTTTCACCATTGTTAACTTCATGGGCCGCCCCGTTTACGGGGTACAGATGCATACCCGACAGTGGCGTTGGTATCCTGGAGCCGTATTCAATATTCTTCTTAATCGCCTCGTCGCTCCATTCTGTCAGGTAATCGGCCTTCCAGTACGAGTATAGTCCCGGGGGATAAAGCTCATCGAACATACTCTGCAAGGCCGGGTACGGCAGGGGTCCCACCATATCCAGGGCAATATTGGGTAATTTGCGAATCGGTTCGAACACTTCCTCAGCTTTTTCCAGTGGCCCGGGGTAGCACCACATCACTCCACACATGGTTTTATTGTGAAGATGTTCCGGGAAAGGCGCTACAGGTGGAATGACCTGGATGGCAAAAAAACCGTTAATTTCGTTCGGCGCTTCCAGAATATACTCCCGGTACCAGTGCATGATCTCTTCGGCTTTATCCATCTCCCAGAACGTGGGACCTGCATAGACTGTGCTTACTTCATGGAGGCGAAATTTAAAGGTGGTAACTACGCCGAAATTGCCTCCGCCACCCCTGATTGCCCAAAACAGATCTGGGTTTTGATCCTTGCTGGCGGTTACAAAACTTCCGTCAGCCAGCACCAGGTCAGCTTCCAGAAGGTTGTCTATTGTCAGGCCAAATGTACGTGTCAGGTGACCAAGCCCACCGCCCAGGGTGAGTCCGCCGACGCCGGTTGTTGATATAATGCCGCTGGGAGTGGCCAACCCAAAGGCATGGGTGGCGTGATCCACATCACCCCAGGTTGCACCTCCGCCTGCCCGTACTGTTTTCTCTTTTGGATCAACATACGTAAAATTGATTTTTGACAGGTCGATTACCAATCCGTCATCACAAACACCCAAGCCCGCCGCATTGTGTCCGCCTCCACGGATAGCAGCCCTCAAATTTTCCTTACGTGCAAACCGGACAGCGGTAATTACATCGGCAACATCGGCGCAGTATGCGATACATTTGGGCTTGCGGTCTGTCATGGCATTATAGACGCTGCGTGATTCATCATATTCC
>CAZPWQ010000271.1:0-2412 GCA_964590495.1 uncultured Balneolaceae bacterium | reverse complement strand
GGCGGGCCTCGGCGATTTACCACTCGCAGCTACCACTTCGCAAGAGGCTTTTAACGATGCGATTCTGGAAGAACGAGGAAAAGAATTCCTGTTCGAGGGTTTACGAAAATTCGATCTGGTACGACATGGGGAATGGCCGGATAAAGTTGAAACTATACAGGGTAAATCCCCGACCACTACTCCTCTGCTTCCAATCCCTCAATGGGCCACGGAAGATGGGATGGCACAAAATGATGGCTACTAATAAGCTGAGACATCGGATTGCAGTAGGAATACAGGAAATCAAGAAATAAATATCGCTTGTATGAGAATGGTGTAATTAATTGATTCTCTGAGCATCGTAAACAATCGCATGAAGGCACTTGTCTTATTCAATTTGGGCAAGTGCCTTTATTGTAAAACCAGGTTTTTAGACACGAATAATTTCTAATTCGGAGTTCCATTCCAATGGGGTGTGTACTACAATTCCCATTAGACAATAAAATTATGGCCTGGCTTTACTTTAAAGGATATCGAAAATGGAAAATTCAGGTTTTATGAAGTTCAACTGTTTAGTTGTCAGCATTTTTATGGCATGTAATGTTGCGCATTCCCAGGATACTTACACGATTGATGTAAGAAATGCTGAGCAAAAAATTATACGCGGCCATCTGAATCTTGGGGGAAGTAATCCTCAGGGAGATAGCATATCTGTTAACAATTATTATTTGGAATATAATCAAGAACCATTTTACCCCATTGTAGGTGAATTTCACTATTCCCGCTATCCAGAAAAATATTGGGAGGAGTCAATTCTTAAAATGAAAGCAGGTGGCATCAATGTTATTGCGACCTATGTATTCTGGAATATGCATGAGCGAGAAGAAGGTGAGTTTGACTGGGAGGGACAACTAAATCTTCGCCGATTCATAGAACTAGTTGAAAAGCACAATATGAAAGCGATTGTTCGGTTGGGGCCATTCTGTCACGGAGAGGTCCGCAACGGCGGCATACCGGATTGGCTCTATGGTCGTCCTTTTGATATACGCTCCAATGATCCAGGGTATCTTGAATATGTCGAGCGTTTGTATAACCAAATTGCCCAACAAATAGAAGGAAAACTGTTCGGGGATGGCGGTCCAATTATTGGTGTACAGCTCGAAAACGAATTTCAGCATTCAGCTGCCAAGTGGTGGTTGCATTATCCCGGCAGTCCAATTGAATATACTGCATCACAGGAAGATACCGATGTAATACACGAAGGTGTGAGTGTTAGTGAGGTGGAGAATGATAATGCTCAATACGGTAGTGATCATATGGAAAATCTTAAAACGATAGCCCAAAACGCCGGCATGGATGTCCCGATTTATACGGCCACCGGCTGGGGGAACGCAGCTATCGTTAAAAAAGGAAGTATTCCTGTGACGGCTGCTTACGCCTATCCAACATGGGCACCCAAGGGACCTTCTCCCTTTTATCTCTACAAGGATATGCATAAGGATCCGGATTATGCTCCGGTCAGTTATGATTCTGAACTGTACCCTTCCGTTCCTGCCGAACTGGGGGCCGGCATCATGGTTACCTACTCCAGGCGTCCCACGGTAAATCCCAGGAGCATAGAGCCGATGATGGTACGCACGATAGGAAGTGGATCAAATGGCATTGGATACTATATGTACCATGGGGGTTCCACCCCGGTTTTCGATGGGCACTCTTATAACGAAGAGGTAGGAGGATACAATAAAATATCGTACGACTTCCAGGCGCCCATAGGTGAATTCGGAAAATTGAGATACCATTATCACAGTTTAAAATTGCTGCATTTCTTTCTTGAAAGTTATGGTCAAGAGCTGGCACCAATGGAAACAGTATTGCCAGAGACGAATAAACAGATCACCCCGGATGACGTCAATACACTCCGTTATGCTGTACGATCCGATGGGAATTCCGGTTTTGTTTTCATGCATAACTTTCAGGATGATCTGGCGACAAACGATCTTAAAAATCTTCGCCTCAAACTTCAGACTGAAACAGGTGAAATAATCTTACCTTCAACAGGTACTTTTAGTCTCTTGAAGGATGAAAGTGCAATCCTGCCCTTTAACCTGAACCTGGATGGTGCGGAGATCAGGTATGCCACAGTTCAACCTTTGACGATTTTAAATATTGAAAATCAGAAACATTATATCTTTTTCTCGAACGACGGAATGCGTCCGGAATTTGCTTTTGAAAATGTAGATTTGTCAGCCGTTGACGTTGATAATGCTGCTGTTAAAGCTGAAGGAGGCTTGACAAAAGTATCCGGAAAATCAGGAGAAATATTTTCGTTTTCTGTAAATGAAAACCGGTTTCTTGTTGTCCCGAAATCCATGGCTCTGAAGATGTGGAAGAGTGATGAGGGACAGATGATATTTACCGATGCCACAATTCTCC
>CAZPWQ010000270.1:0-2441 GCA_964590495.1 uncultured Balneolaceae bacterium | reverse complement strand
TCAAAAACCAACCATTAAATAACCAAATCATGCCGGCCAGGGAATTTTTATCGACTCAGGAAGAGCAACAAATTGTAGAAGCAATCAACCGTGCCGAAGAGGGGACGACCGGAGAAATTCGCGTTCATATTGAGTTTACCTGTAAAGGAGACCCGCTCCAAAGAGCTGAAAAATTATTTCATGAGCTTGGGATGGACCAAACCGAACGAAATAACGGTATCCTGCTCTATATAGCAAGTGATGACAAAAAGGTAGCTATCTATGGGGATTCGGGGATCAGCGAGAAGGTATCGGATGATTTTTGGCAGGAAGAAATAGATACCCTGATCGAATGGTTCAAAAAAGAACAATTTGAAACAGGTATTGAACAGGTTGTGGGAGACATAGGATCCAAACTGAAACAATTCTACCCAAGCGACGGCAACGATCCAAATGAACTCGGAAATGAAATCAGTTTCAGGGATAACAAAAATGTTGATTAAGTATGAGAAAGCTAAAAAAATGAACCACAGAAAATCTGTTTTTACAAAGAAGGCCGGTCACCGATTGCTGTCCGTAATCCCTTATAAGAAAAAAGCTGACAAATTTATTAGCTCTTTTTATTCAGGATCACCGGTTAAGATTCCGTGCTTGCTGATCGTCTTCTTTTCTTTACTCACATTTCACTTTTTCTTACCCCCTCACACTGTGGCACAAGATTTCCCCTCCGAACCGGTGGGGCATGTTAATGACTTTGCCGACATTCTCACCCAAAACCAGGTGCAGACCCTCGAGTCCAAACTTCGTTCGTACAGGGATAGCACATCCAATGTCATTGCCATTGCAACCGTATCTGACCTGCAGGGCCTCAGCCGGGAAGAAGTGGCCAATCGGTTGTTTAACGACTGGAGAATGTGGGAAGATGACCGGTATAACGGGGTATTAATCCTCGTAGCGCCTACAGAGAGGGAGATGCAGATTGAAGTTGGTTATGGGCTGGAGGGGGCTATACCCGACGCAATGGCCGGCCGAATCGTTAGCGAAATCCTGCGGCCAAATTTCCAGAATAATGACTTTTATAATGGCCTGGACGAGGCCACAAACGTCCTGATTCAGTTAGCTGCCGGCGAATATGATGCCGTAGATCAACACACTGAAAATACAACTGTATATGGAGTTATCGTCCTTTTCTTTTTTATTCTGATTGCTGTAACCCTGATTGTCGTTATCGTGAAGGGGAAATCGGGAAAAGGGGGTAAACGCCATACTCTCGGATCCGGCGGAATCGTCGTCTGGGGAGGCGGCCATAGAGGCGGAAGTTCCGGCAGCGGTGGCTTTGGCGGAGGCGGGGGCTTCGGTGGATTTGGTGGTGGAGGCGGATTCGGATCAGGAGGCGCCGGTGTCGGCGGTGGATGGTAAAAAATGCAGGAGTCAGGCTCAGATTGTTCGTGATCTGTTCTCTGTTAAGAGCAAATCTTATTGAGAAAAGTAATCTAACAGAAAGTTTTTAAATACCCTGTAATCCTTTTCTACGGCTATACTTTTTTTCTCTTTATCCAGGCAGGCTCTTAACTGTTCAGGAATTTCAACAGGTCTGCCTATCTGCTCTTCCACGATATCTGCAAACTTTGATGGGTGAGCAGTGGAGAGTACGATCACCGGCTGACGGCTGCCGGATTCTTTCCGGTACTCCTCCGCAGCGAGGAGTCCTACTGCCGTATGCGGATCCGGAGTATACCCTGTTTCTTCATAGATTTTCCCAATACAGGTGCGAGTCTCAGTGTCATCAAACGATGCCCCCCACAAAACCTTGCGAAATTCATCAACCGAATCGTTAAACAGATATCTCATACGGTCAAAATTGCTTGGATGACCGACATCCATGGCATTTGAAATCGTCTGTATGGACGGACGTGGGTCAAAAATGCCCTTCTCCAGGTATTCCGGTACCACATCATTCCGGTTTGTAGCAGCCAGAAACCGTTCTGCCGGCAGGCCCATTTTCATTGCCAGTAACCCTGCAGTCAAATTCCCGAAATTACCACTTGGAACAGAATAGACAGGAGATACGTCTGGCCCTGCTTCTTTCCGTATTGCTCCGTAAGCCGAAATATAATAGAACGACTGGGGAAGCAGCCGTGCGATATTAATCGAGTTGGCAGAACTGAGACGAAGCAAACCACGCAGTTGGGTATCACTAAAAGCCGTTTTAACCAGCTTCTGACAATCATCAAACGTCCCGTTTACCTCTAAAGCCGTAACATTGCCCCCAAGTGTCGTCATCTGTTTTTCTTGAAGCGGACTCACCTTGCCTGAAGGATAGAGAAGACAGACGTTTGTACCCGGAACCCCATAGAATCCATGTGCCACTGCACTTCCTGTGTCACCCGAGGTCGCCACAAGAATCAATAAATCCTGATCATTTTTCTCATCCAGCCGGGTAAATGCCTGAGCCATAAACC
>CAZPWQ010000269.1:0-2454 GCA_964590495.1 uncultured Balneolaceae bacterium | reverse complement strand
CGGAGCCTTTAAGGCTCCCCATTTTTTATGCAAATTTATATAAATAAATATCACGATTCTTTTTTTAAGTATCTGTGGTAAATTTTTGCCAAGTTTTTTCCACTTAATGATAGCTTTTTTGTTATCTAAATTTATTCCATAAGAAACTGGATAATACTGTCAGCTTCTGATTCTGTTAATGAAACTTCTTGCATTGAGGTATTTTTAAATTCTTCATTAGGATTCAACAAAAAAGATTTCATTAGTTTCTGATTCCATTGTTTATTTTTATTTGTAAGAGCACTTGAATAATTAAAATCGTCAAGTGATCCTATATTTCTTTCAAAAATACCTCCCAAGTGTGGGCCGATATGATTTGGTCCATTCAGATTGTGACAGTCGGAACATTTTTGCATGAAAATGCTCTGTGCAGTAGCTTTTTGAGCTTCCATTCCACTGTTTTTAAAGCCTCCTCGTAATTTTTCAAAACGTTCAAGTTCGTTTATTCTACTTTCTTCTACAGTTTCAATGTCCTCATACCTAGTTCCACCATCATCAATAATGTTCAACAAGCCTTCATCGGTAATGAGTGCAATTTTACCATCATTTAACAGAGTAAGGTCCCTGATTCGGTTACGAATCCTAATACTTTCATTGTAGGTCACTCTATCCTTATCTTCAATTCTAATTCGGTGTAGCCTCTGATCTCTGAGAGTACCAATAAGCAAATCACCATCCCATAGTTTAAATCTATCCCTCCCAGTAATTTCAATAATACTTGATGGTGCAATTGAAGGAATCCATGCAAAGACAGGAAGATCGTACTGATTATGTCTGCCTTGTTGATTTGCTTTGGGCCAAGGCATGTTATTATAATCTATTCCGTATGACACTTCCGGCCATCCAAAATTATTTCCTTCTTTTACCAGGTTTAGTTCATCTCCTCCTTGCGGGCCATTATCAGTTGCCCAAATATTTCCGTTTGAATCGATCGTTAAACCTAATGCATTTCTTGTGCCTCTTGCATAAATAGAATAATTACCCGTTTGTTTATTCAAAAGTAAAATTTTCCCAAAAGTACTCGAATTGTCCATAGTTAGCGATTCAAATTTGATCCCATCTCGATGAAAACTGCCGACGGATACCAGTAAATGATCGTCATCGTATTCCACCATCGGTCCGCCCGACATTTGCCCGGAGTAGGGTTCATACCCCTCTTTATCTTCTTCCGGATAGAGACACGGTTCCGCAGTTAATATTGTATCCCAAACTCCCTGCTGTTGCAAACTACCCTGATTGATTTCAACCGTTGTGCGGCTGATGCTGTAGGAGATGCATCTTTCATCTGGATGATAAAGATTATGTGAAACGAACAGCCTGTGTGTGTTTTCACCGGCATTTTCTGCATAAATACCGTTGATTCGAAACCGGTCGAATGGGAAACCTGCAATATCCATAGTCGGTGAATCCATCAACGCTTCCACATTCATCGGAACCCGTAACCCATCCGTATCGATTCGTTGATAATTGTCCACATCGAATAGGATGAGCCTCTCTTTAAGAATGTCATTTCTATTGGACGACAGATATAAATAATTGTCAATACTTGCAATGGCACCACCGCGGATAAACAGATCATCTGAATGATCCTCTTCAATTTTTATACTTTTAACCAATATTCGCTGCAGCGAAGTTTCATAGATTGTAATATCACCATAAGGCTCATCCGCCTGGATATCCTCGACCAAGTTTGCCAAGTCAGAAAGATGATCGACGGGAAATACATTATATCGTCCCGCTACAATCCCATAAATGAAAATGAGTCCCATTAATATGGCAATGATCACTGTTTTTTTATAGTTCATAAATTGTTCCGAAGATGATATAACTCATTGTTTATTTCCAAATGGATAGATGTGCTAAGCAAAATGCTTGTTCTGCTCTTTCAACAGTTGATCAATCAACCTTCCAGTTGGCATTTCAACATCTTCATAGGTCAATACCTGATCTTTTTTGATATCCTTTTTCAGAATGCACCCTTCTGCCACGCCCAACGGCAATAGTTTTTCCGACTTCATGACATCTGCATTTTCACACACACCATATGTCATATAATGGCCGATTCCGTCGACTGTTTTTCCTTTTTTCAGATCTTTCTTTGCACTCGTTACCACTTCCACATATGGCCGGCCTATCGGTGAGGTCGTTGCATCTTGAAATATAGCAGCCCTGGCAATCGTATTGGGGACTTCAAAATGGCAGAGATGATACGGTGTATAAAAACAGTAATATGGACCTTCACCAAGTTTATAAAGGTTCAGGTAATGTTGTTGAGCAGGATGGTCGTGAGTACCGACTACAAACACACCCGGTCCGGGTGAAGCACCTACGATATAATCGACCACACCACCATCCTTATTCAGCAATTCTTCCGGATATTCTTTAATCGCTTCTTCAAGCGGCGTGCCGGAGGGA
>CAZPWQ010000268.1:0-2472 GCA_964590495.1 uncultured Balneolaceae bacterium | reverse complement strand
CAAAATTGTCAGGATCATTGTACAAGTAAAAGGTCAGCAGTATTTCGATCCACTCATAATTCAGCTCCGGAACAGTTAATCTCTTATCTCCGATTACTTCAAGATGATCTTTGGTAATTTCCTTGCCTGCGGTGTTCAGGAAAATCAGCGTTGCAGAATAATATTCAAGATTGTTGTAAATCCACTCAAGATGTTCGCCGGGTTGCCGGTAGACCGGATGTTGTATTAAAGCAGTTATCAGCGTTGCATCGGCCTTTACTTCATTAAACATCCGCCGGATTCTATGATGGCAGTCGTTAATCTTCCGGCCCTCTTCCCGGGTTGGACAGGAGAGCAGAACATAATCCTGATGCGGGCACAGGTTTTCTTCAGCCACGAGTTCGGGGACTGATATTTCTGCATCTACCGGTCCGTTTAATTCCATATAACGCTGCCATTCAGTATATGAAACGTCATAAGGCGGAGTGGCTGTCAGCCCGACGATGGTAGGATTTAAAGCCTGTTTAACTTCCGTCAGTGATTGCCACCAGGCATTTTTCAGATGATGAGCTTCATCCACTACAATCGTGCCGATATTCTGGGTTGCTAAAATCTCAATGATTTCTTTGGCTTTAAGGCTTATTTCTTCATCGCCGTTTTCTGTGCTTGCTACTTCCTCTTCTGGTTCTCCCGGTTCCAGGTCATTATTTGAGCAAGCTGCATGAAGCGCCTGGTAGGTCGTCACCGTTAAGAACGCGGGGTTTTTGATATCCCGGGAAATCCAGCTTGGCTTCTTATTGACTTGCAAAAACAGCTCGCAAAATCTCTGTATCCATTGATTGCGAATGGCAAGGGACGGGGCAAAAATAAGCGTCGGTTTGTTCAGGCGAACGGCCACCTCCAGCCCAAGAACGGTTTTTCCGGAGCCGGGCGGTGCCACGATGTGCATGTGGTTGTCATCAAGGTGTTCTTCTATCTCGTCCAGCGCACGTTGTTGATATGACCTCCATTTGTATTTGAATTGTATATCTGAAGGATACTTTTTCAAATTATTCTCTTTTTACGTCGATTTATTGTAGCAGTATAACAGCCCGGTGGTTAAGCGACGAGACGACCAACCTTAAATGATGGAAAGAAAACACAAACTCGTCCGCTTGAACCGATTATTTTAAAAACTCTTCTGTTTAATTATGATAAGAAGTTAATTTAATGGATTATTTATCATTTATTTTTTCCAGCCGAAATCGCGCTGCATATTGCTCATTAAGTTCTCCTTTTATAATAGCCCATACAAAATCATCTTTCGCATCACGAAAACTAGCGTTTAATGGAAGTTTTACTGTAGCGTAAAAAGATCCGTCAGGTAAAAATACATCAAATGTCGGGGGTTCCCACCATTTGTTCTCGGGCCCATATATATTCTCTTCTGTATACACTGCTTCAACGTATTTCCAGATCCATATTCTACCCTGCGAATCAGTCAGGATCTTTTTATACGGAGGTTTTTAACCAACCATATTCCCAGTTCGGCATGTCTGGTGTACTTCTCAAAACGGTTTTAACATAAAAATTTCCAGTATGATCCACTTCAAAAATATCTGATGCGTGAAGGGTACCGTTGACTAAATGGCTTTCTACAAAATCCCCGTTTTGATCAAATAAGCTTACTTTTAAATTATTCTGGTCCCAAATTGCCAATTGTCCGTTTGGAAATGTACGCATGCCACCTATACTTATATATTCACCCGGACCACGTCCCTGACGCCCCACATTGCGAATAAAATTACCTTCTTTATCGTACATTCGAATGACCGGTACCTGGCGGTCTGCTACGAATATTTCTCCATTATTACCAACAGCAATATGATTAATGGCTCCGAATACATATTCATCTTCACCCTCTAACTGACCAATTCGGATTTCTTCGACCGCATTAAGAACTGTTTGCGTATTTTTGACCCCGGACTGTTCTTCAACAGTACATTGCTGAAAAACAAATTGCAGGGCAATCAGAAAAAATAGCAATATGAATTGATTTTGATTCATCACAATCCGTGTCCTCCTACGGGCTCCATCTCAGTTTGTGTTCCAAATTCCTCTATCAATGGTCGTCCCTGGCTGATTGCCTCTTTCACAGAAGGGAGTGAAAGGGAAGCTTGATGACTCTCTTTATTATCCCAGACTTCAGTAACCCAGATCACATCGTCATTTTTTGAATCTTTTGCAACGATATAGCTTAAGCAGCCAGGCATATCAGCTACTCCATCTAGCAGGATCTTGATTAAGGAGTCTCGCTGGCCGGCTTTGGCCGTTATTTTACCTATCAATCCGTACATGTCATTATGTTTTCTTGTGGTTTTATTGGATAAAGTCCGGGCAGGAGCACAGGCGAAAGCTATAGCCCCCGCACCGGTCATGGATATAAACTCATAGCGTGAAATTTTAATCATAGCGGTATAATGAACCGGCGCTTAATCGGCGCAGGAATTATGA
>CAZPWQ010000267.1:0-2475 GCA_964590495.1 uncultured Balneolaceae bacterium | reverse complement strand
AATCACAATGTAATTTTCCGAATCATTGGATATTCCGGTGATAATGCCCCCCCATTCCGGGCATATTTCATCTGATGATTACACTATTTATCAAGCGGTCTCAATCGACAAAAACCGATTAACTTACTTTAAAATAGAATTATCGAAGAACTGAAATGTTTGATAATAAACGTCTTTTAACTCTACTTCCAAATCCTCTAAACCTCTCATTCAAATCAAAGCATGAATTCTTAAAAATATCCCAAATCATCTCCCGCCGATTTCTATTTTTATAATATTCATAAAATAATTCTATCCAAATATTACCAGCTGGCACATTTCTTCTTAAGAAGGTAGGACGAGGACATCCGGCCCAATGAATAAAATAATTTGAATTCGTACTGCTTTTAAATTTTTTTATTGAATGACCACCCCAAAAGTAAAAATTGTACCCTGAGTAAGCTTTTTTCACTGCAACGAAGCTCACGAGAAAATTTCATTGTCTTAATTGACACTCTAATTTGTGAAAGCACTCAGTTTACGTATTAACAGTAATATCAAATACTTAATAATGTAAATATACCTATTCGTGAATAGTTCGGGTTAAAGCCCGCTACAATAAACAACAGCTTTTTATGAAAGATAATATGCTCTTGCCTACTACACCTTCACCGCTTCTTGCTGGTAGAGGTGTATGTTGTCGCGGGCCATGGACTGTTCAAAATCAGTGAAGGAGGTGTGGAAGACTTTGCACTGTACGTTTATACTGTTACACTGCTTAAATATTTTTTCTTTAAGATCCCTGTCAAGGCCGGAAATGGTGATTATGACTTGATCTATTTCTTTTTTCTCGCAGATTTCCCGAATATCATCTCCGTTACCGAGAACTTTCAGACCCTGTATAACGCCATCCTTTTTCCATTCGCTGTCGTCTACAAAACCGACAGGATTCATATTTAGCGCCTGGTTGTTGCGGATTTCGCTCAGTGCAAGCCAACCGGCATCACCTGCACCATATAAAAGAGTGTTTTTCCCTTCTTCCAAATAGTTCGAAAAGAATCTCCTCAAGCCCTTAAATCCAAATCGGGTTCCGGCAATTAAAAGTGAAAGCAGCATGAAATCAATGACAAAAACGGAAATGGACATATAACCGGCGGAATAGATCCATGCGAATACACCTGCAATAACGGTTCCGGAAAAAACTGCCATGGTTATACGCAGAAGCTCCATCACACCTGCATGTCTCCATATGCCTTTGTAAAGGCCAAACAAATAGAATACTACAAGTTTAAGCAGGATAATACCCGGAAGCACATTCATAATAGCCTGTTCAATATCTACAGACCAGTACTCAAACCGGATATAATGTGCCAGGGTGAATGCAAGTATAATAAGTACCAGGTCGGCACCGACACCCAGTAACTGAACCCTGTTTTTAAGGGCCTGTGGAAAGTTTGCCAACCCGATTACATCCCTCTTAAGCTCTTCAGGATAAACATCCAAATGGCTGACATAAGCACCAAATACACAGAGGCCCACAAATCCTACCATAAACAGCAGGTAAAATGGAATGGGTTGTAGATAAAAAGACCAAACCGCTAAAGCACAAAATAGTACTGTTACCAGGTAAAGCGATAGTACACTTAAACGCTCAGTCAGGCCAAGATTAACCAGCCGGTGCGAGGTATGGTCCTTTCCGCCCTGTGCCGGTGAAATTCCCCGTGCAAGCCGGTTCAAGGTAACAAGAGTTGTATCGAATATGGGCACTGCTGCAATACTCACGGCCAGAAACAGCGCCGTCCATCCGTTGGCAGTTGGGCTGCTGTTAATTAGTGCCAATATGCCGGCGGACAGCATATATCCTAAAAAGAGGCTGCCTGAATCGCCCATAAAAATTTTTGCAGGCTTAAAATTAAACACAAGAAATCCGGCAGTTGCCCCGGCTACGGTCAGCACAAGGATGCCCAGGGCGGGGGCGCCTATTGCAAAAAGGAGTGCACCTGTAAAACCCAGTGTGATTGTTGAAATCCCCGGTGAAAGGCCATCCATATTATCCAGCAGGTTTACCGCATTGGTAACCCCGATGATCCAGAAAAAGGTTAACGGAATAGAAAGCCATATATGCAGAGCCGGAATAATGCTATACCCGGCAAACAACAGCAGAGAAGCCGAAAAGAGCTGGACAAGTAATTTAACGATCGGAGATAGCTGAATGCGGTCATCCAGCAAACCTGTTATAAACATAATGGAAGCGCCGATCCACAACCATGTAGCAAAGAGTGTCGCATCAAAAACCAGTACAGCCGTTACAGATGCGTAAATGGCGAGGCCGCCCATGAGCGCTACCGGTCTTGTGTTCCAGCGGTCAGCTTTGGGAGTTGCTACCCACTCCTTTTTTTTGGCCAGTGCAATTACGAGCGGTGTGAATCCAAGGGCGGTGATAAAGGCAAGAGTCGGTATCAACCAGTAGGAAGTTAACATAAGATAATTCCTGAA
>CAZPWQ010000266.1:0-2493 GCA_964590495.1 uncultured Balneolaceae bacterium | reverse complement strand
CTATGAACGAAACCCTCGAAGAGCGGGTCAAAGAGCGGACGGAGTCTCTGCTTTCCTACCAGGAACAGTTGCGGTCCCTGGCATTGCAGTTAAACAGGGCCGAGGAAAACCAGCGGCAGCAACTGGCCTCCGAGCTGCACGATAACCTGGGCCAGGTGCTTGCTTTGGGTAAGATGAAAGTCGATCAACTGCGGGAAGGTCAGTTTTCCGGTAAGGAATCGAAAGATTTCGAAGAATTAAAGGATATCATAGAAAATGCCCTCAGGTATACCCGGGAGCTTATGACAGACCTGAAACCGCCGCCGTCGGTAGAGCAGGATTTGAAGGCAAGCTTAGGCTGGGTGGCTGATAAAATGCAAAAACACGGCCTCGATTTGACGATCGATGATGATGAGTTGTCTAAGCCGCTCGATGAAGAGATAAAACAAACGGTTATTCAAAGTATTAGAGAATTACTTATTAATGTTGTAAAACATACTTCCGAAAAGGAGGCTGTGGTGATATTGCGAAGCAGCGAAGACCAGCTGCAAATAACGGTAAAAGACGATGGGGAGGGATTTGATGCAGAGAACAGGGAATTGACCCCGGACACTGATGGAGGTTTTGGCATTTTCAATATTCAGGAGCGCATCGATCTGCTGGGAGGGCGAATGGATATCGACTCTGCACCGGGCAAAGGGACAAAAGTGACGCTGTATGTACCGCTGGCAGAAGAAAAGAAAATTGTCGGGACGCTGGGGCAGAAAAAAGATATCGACCGTGTCAGCCAGAACAGGGGTGGAGATAAGATTAAAGTTCTGATTGTCGATGATCACCGGATGTTTCGTGAAGGTATCAAAAAGATAGTCGGGGAAGAGGAAGATGTCATTATAGTAGGTGAGGCGGCCGACGGAAAGGAGGCCGTTAAATTAGCTGGAGAAATGTATCCGGATGTCATACTGATGGATGTCAATATGCCCGGTATGGACGGTATTGAAGCTACACGCGAAATTTCATCGAAAATGCCGGATATTAAAATTGTGGGGCTTTCATTGTATGGTGAAGAAGAAATTGCAGAGGATATGCGAAACGCCGGTGCTTCGGCCTACCTGACAAAAACCGAAGCATTCGAATCATTGATTGTTACCATACGGGCAGAAGCTTCCTCACGGGCAGGTTAGTTTGTTGGTTTAGCGTTTTAGCCGCGGCTTTACGCGGACGCGGACGGATATTTGTTTGCCACAGATCTGGTTAATGTTGAATGTTAAATTTTGAATGTTGAATTCTGACTTGAGTGGTGAAATATGCGTAGTGGTTATATAAAGGCAGAAAAGTTACCAGAGGCAAAACCCCATAAACAGTCCTGAAAAACAGTTATAATCCGTGCCAATCCGCGGCTTAAATTATTTTTTTAGTGCTCTTGTGCCTTAGTGATAAAACCTAAAACGTATCCCAGTTGGCCGAGGTATCCGTTTTCTCCAGTTCTTTCTCCACCCCGTCATCAAGCTCCCGGAAAAAATCCAGCCCGGTCATCGCCTCGATAATATCCACCGACACCAGGTAATCCTCAATATCGCCGTGCGGTTCTTTGTGGTGAGGTACCAGGAACGCCAGGACGATGGGATTCCCTTCTTTATTATTTCTGACAGCAATTTTAAAAAACATCGGGGGGACGGTGATATCATTTCCGGGCCCTGCCTTTTCCATTTCGCCCCTGCCCAATACCGTGCCGGCAAAAACCCAGATCTCCTTTTTCTGACGGCCTACTATCGTATCCTGCAGATAATCTTCCAGTTTTCCCCAGATGCCGTCCGGGCCGTTAAAGCCCTCCCGTTGCATGGGAGCAACATTGGACAGATGATTGATTTCATATACCCGGCTTATTTCATCGGCGTCTTCCAGATAATCCGACATATTGTGTCCCGTCATATCCTCACGGGTTACTTTGCCATCTCTGTTGAGATCGGCCACACCGTACAGCAGGTCGCCGTCCCTGTCGCCCCCGGAAATGCCAAAAGGCGCCAGGCGTCCGCCGGCATATCCTTTTCCATCCTCTTCCAGCCGGTTGTATTCATAACTGTTCACCGGATTGGGTATATTCCGGTCGACCCTGAAAAAGCTGAAAATGTCGTACCGGGGTACCGTTTTGAGATAATCCGGCACTACATGATAAGCCACCCAGCGGGGGATCCGGTGCTCGTGGTTATAGGAAAGTACGTAGGCCTGCCTGACGTAGATATTATCGTATCCCGGAAATCCCCCGTAAATATGCTCGTCTACAAATTGTTGGTTGTAGTCCGAGTAATTCTGTGCAACGGACGGGCCGGAAATGAATAGCAGTACAATCAGGGTGATCAGATAATATTTCATTGGATGCAAAAGTGGTTTAAAAATCTTAAAATATGCCGGAATTTTAACAATTAACAATGAACAATTAACAATGAACAATGAACAATGAACAATGAACAATGTGACCAATCCTAAATAGAGTTGACCGTTTTGAGGTGTTGGTTA
>CAZPWQ010000265.1:0-2516 GCA_964590495.1 uncultured Balneolaceae bacterium | reverse complement strand
CCCAGTATGTGTTGTATAAATACCGGATCATCATAATCTTCGATACTGTGTCCCAACGAAGTGTACCATGAGCGGCCTCCTTCAAATTCATGATACCATGCAAGCGGAAACTTTTCACCGAAAACATCCCCGGGATAAACACTTTTTTCTTCATCTTCAACAGTTGTCATATCCGCATGAAGAAGTACATTCACGTTAGGATTTAAATGCTTAAGATAATAGCATTCATCCTCTCTTTCCCAGTTATCCGGCAGAAATGCAGTAGAAGGATGCGTTTTATCGGTAACATTTACCGTAAACTCCTGAAACGGAGCATGTCGGTGAAACGTACCGCCAAGCAGACTCCAAAACCAGGGCCAGTCGCGCTCCGAACCCGAAACCGAATGTATCCCCACAAAATTTCCACCTGATTTCATATAATTTTGCAAAGCCTTTTCCTGCTCTTCCGTATCAAAAATGTCGTTGTTCGTGTTTGAAAATACAAGCGCATCATATTTTTTCAGGTTCTCCTCTGTAAATACGGCGGGATCCTCAGAGGCATCCACGGTAAAATCATATTCCTTTCCGAGTTCTTTAACAGCCTCAATGCTATTGGGTATGTTATCATGTACATATCCATCCCCGTTTTTGGTATAGAGTAATATACTGCTTCCCTTAAGCACTTTCTTTTTTACACTTACCCTGGGCGGATTACCAAAATCCTGCCAATATCTTTCGGCATCGGATGGATCAATCTTACCGTCGTATACCATCATGCGATACTTGAGACTGTAGCTGTTACCCGGTTCCAGATTCCAGTCCTCTTCCTGGGCGGGATTAAAATTGAAGTAAACATTTTCCTCTCCGCCGTTGGCTCCCTCGGGCCATATTCTGAGCTGCTCGGGAAAATTCTGGTTACCCGGGTGAGTCATAAATAAGATACCGGAACTGCCCACATGAGAAACGCCGTTGATATCGGTCCAGCGGGCACGGGTGGCATTGCCGTTACTTTTATCTTTGCCTTCTGAAGTTAACAAAGTAGCAGTTTCGTCGCTCCACTTTTCTGTAGCCCTTATACTGAATCCCTGGTAGCGATACGCTTTAATTGTAAGGGGAGATTCCGAGGCGGGATTAAGCCTTGAAACAAAATCAACAAGCCAAATGTCCTGTTCAGGATCTGCATTCCATACTTTGACTTCCCATTTCTCATTAAGAGCCACTTTTTCACCACCTGGGGTTTCTGCATTCAAATCAACATGATCCAAAAATGCTTCAAATCCACCGAATACATCGCCTTCAATGGTTACCGGAAGATCATTATGGCGGACGGTTCCCTCTCCGTCACCTATATTCCAAAAGTCGATTTCACGTCCTTCAAATTCAGTTCTTGTCCATGGATTCCAGATTCCGTAATGGTGGTAATGATCAGAGGGCTGAATTCTGGTAATCACTTCCCCTTCCGGCGACCATAACGGGTGGATGTACCCACTTCGGCTGAAAAGTTCCGGTACTCCTTCCGGCGCAGGCATGGGGGCATACCTGTAACTGAGTACATTCTTATCCCCGACCATCAGTGTCAATGATTTGCCGTCATCTTCAAAATGAACGACCTTTTCAGCTTTTTCCTGGTTGGCGGTTTCTCTTTTCAGTATAAAATTTCGTTTGGTTCCGGCGGGAGTTTCCCCCTTTAATATCCAGCGGATGGTTTTGTCATATCCGTCGGCATCCAATTGAGAAGCGACCCTTTCTTCTTCGCCATCAACTATTTCATAGAGTTGAAGGTGATGACCTGTTTGAAGTCCCAGCGGTATCCCTTCCAGAGAAGCGCTGACAGGTGTGTTCTGTCGTTCCAATTCGCCGGCATGTACAGTAAATTCAGCAATTTCCTGGGATTGTGCATTCAGATTTGAGATAGCTATAAATGCGAAAATCAAAAAACAAGTTAAAGTAAAACCATATTTCTGTATCATTTTTTTCATGACTTGGCTACGTAAGATAAATTTTAAAAATTCAATTAGTGTCCTGTCACAGATAGTTGTTTGGATACCACCACTATTGTACCCTGTGCCCTGTCTGCCCCTCGGGAGGTTAAATTCCCCCTTAAAAAAGGGGGTGCGGCTTTAGCCGCGGGGGTTGTTTCCATGAAAAGACTTAATCGTCGAAATAAAAATGGTCTAACAACCCCCTTTAATTCCCCCTTTGTTAAGGGGGACTTTCTTCGCGGGGCTGTTTGAGTTAACCGAACGTTCATTATTGACATGGCATTAGTTATCTTTGGTTGAAGATGGTCCAACAAAAGACGACTTTAAACCTCCAAAGTCAATCTGGATTCTATCAACATTGACAGAAGGATCCGTCCCCCACAGCTTGAACCGGTAGGTGCCGGGTTCAAGGTCCAATTCTCCGGTTCCTATCATTCGACTTTCCAGCACATTATCCTGCCACGGTTGTGCCTCCGGGTTACCCATATCGAAGGTAATCCATTGGGGATCCTCATCATCGATGCTTATGGCACATCGCAGTTGTTGGGATCCTAC
>CAZPWQ010000264.1:0-2529 GCA_964590495.1 uncultured Balneolaceae bacterium | reverse complement strand
AGCGCCGATGGTACTGCAATCGCGGTAGAGTAGGTCCCCGCCCGCTCTCTTTTTTTAAAACGCCTTTTCGTAACCACGGAAAGGCGTTTTTCTTTGTAACAACCGGTTGACTTCCTATGGCCTTTTCCATAGGAAATTATTTCGGTATATTAAAGTTATATAGCCGAAATAGGTTATATAGATATATTATTTAGGACAATTATTTCTTAAGACTTATCAGCTGATATGGATTTTTCCAAATTTATAAATAACTACAAGACAAGACTTCATTCCTTGTTCCACGAGAAGGGGGATATAAACGAATTAAGTGCGGAACGCGGTTTGCCTGATGATATTTTTCAGCAAATAATGGATTGCAAACCTTTAAGTGTGTTTATACCGGAAGAATATGAAGGGCGTGGTGCCAAGACGCATGAGGCTCTTACGATGCTGGAGATAAGTTCATATGAATCTCTTCCCCTTTCTTTGATGATGGGCATAAATGGAGCTCTCTTTCTTCAGCCGGTCGCAAATTATGGATCAAATGAAGTAAAACGACCTATTTTTGATCGGTTCCTTTTTGAAAATAATATGGGGGGATTAATGATTACTGAACCCGATTACGGTTCTGATGCCCTGAGAATGCAGACTTCATTCGAAAAAACAAAGTATGGAGATTACAAAGTTGAAGGTATAAAACATTGGGGAGGGCTGACGGGAAGCGCAGATTATTGGCTGATTACTGCCAGAAAAAAAAATAAAGATGGTGAACTGTCCCGTGATATCGGTTTTTTTATTCATGACAGTAAACGAGGCGGGATTGAAGTAGAGGAATATTATAAAAATCTGGGGCTTTACATGCTGCCTTACGGGCGAAATAGTATCGATATTTCTGTTCCAGAAGAGTATCGTTTACAACCGGATTCCACTGGAATAAAAATGATGCTCGATGTTTTACATCGAAGCAGGTTGCAATTTCCGGGAATGGGTATAGGTTTTCTTAGACGAATGATGGATGAAGCCATTGATCATTGTAAAGAACGTATAGTTGGAGGAAACAGCCTATTCAGTTACGATCAGGTTAAAAAACGGTTGAACAGACTTCAATCTTCTTTTACAATCTGTTCGGCCATGTGTGCTTTTACCAGTGAAAATGTGCCCCTTGAAAAAAATGTAGCCGGAATGGATGTGGCAGCTAACAGCATTAAAACATTAACAACGGATTTAATGCAACAGGCTTCCCAGTCACTTTTACAATTATCAGGAGCAAAAGGTTATCGGCTTGACCATATAGCAGGGCGTGCTTTGGTCGACAGTCGTCCATTTCAAATATTTGAAGGATCAAACGATATCTTATATCAACAAATATCTGAATCCGTACTTAAGAAAATGCGCCGGCTTAAATTGAAAAATCTCTATCTGTTTTTGAACGAATATAAACTTACAGAACGGGCCTCAGATTATTTTAAAGATTTACTGAACTTTAGGATTGACAACAACATCTCTCAGGATCGAATGGTCGAGTTAGGTAAAATATTAAGCCAGGTCGTTTCTCTTGAATTTACTCTGCGTCTGGGAGACAGGGGATTTAATTCTGATCTGATAAAAAATGCAATTCACACCATGCGTACCGACGTCGAGCGTATGCTTACAACATTTTCACAGGAAAAAACGCCCAATGTTGTTGAAGGATATGAAGAATCAAGTTCCTGGCTGGAATCTATTACTCCACAATACATACATTCATAGTATTTCTTCATTTCTTAGCTGAAAAATTTAGGCAATCATGAAGAAGGTAGTTGTGTTGACTGGTGCCGGAATTAGTGCTGACAGCGGACTGAAGACTTTCAGAGATTCGGACGGACTGTGGGAAGGATTCGATGCCCGTGAAGTAGCCACCCCCGAAGGCTGGAAAAAAAATCCTGAGCTGGTTCTGGATTTTTACAACGAGCGCAGAAAACAAGCACATCAGGCTGAACCAAATGACGGACATAAAGCCCTGGTCAGACTTGAAGAATCTTTTGATGTAACTGTTATAACTCAAAATGTTGATAACCTTCACGAACAGGCGGGTTCTTCTGATGTCTTTCATTTACACGGGGAATTATCCAAGGTTCGGAGCGAAAAAGATCCCACTTTAGTTTATGACATAGGTGGAGATCCAATTGAACTGGGAGATACTGCTGAAGACGGAGCTCAACTACGGCCGCATGTAGTCTGGTTTGGTGAAATGGTTCCGAACATACAAACGGCAGCCGATATTGTATCCCGGGCTAATATTCTTATTGTAATAGGAACTTCTCTGATGGTATATCCGGCGGCAGGGTTGGTAGATCTTGCTGACGAGGAAACACCAAAGTTTATAATTGATCCATCCAGGCCTGAATTGATTGACTATTCCGGATGGAAGCATATTCAAAAACGTGCTGAAAATGGCACGCCCGAACTGGTTGAAGAGTTAATAGATAAATTCTAGAATTTTGAATTATTTAAACTATGGCCAAACATAAAGCAAGTAAGGAAGAGAAGGAAGTTCTTGAAAAATATTTA
>CAZPWQ010000263.1:0-2561 GCA_964590495.1 uncultured Balneolaceae bacterium | reverse complement strand
GGGTGGAACAGCACACAAAATAAATCCCGCCATTCCTATAAATAACAACAATATTCGGCTTATCCATTCCGATTCAAACCAGCTGTTTACCCATGGTTGGGCAAGCAGGCAAACAGCAGCTATGATAATCATCAGGAAGGCGCGAAGCATGTCGTATGATACAGGATAAACCGCTATACTTTTCCGGTAAAGCAGTATAGCCATTGAAGCGTAGCTGATTAAAGTGGCGACAGCCGAACCCATCATCCCGAAATAGGGAATAAGCATCAGGTTTACTGCGATAGTGATACCGGCTCCTATCAGGGTGATTACAGGGAGGACTTTGGTTTCTTCCTCGATAAAAATACCGGCCGAAAAGTTCATGTACCAGCCGTGAAACCAGTAGGCTCCCAATAGTACAGGTACTATGTGTAACCCCATCCAAAAATTCTCCCCTATTACATAAGCATCCAAAACCGGTATGCGTATTGCCACAATCTGCTCCGCAAACAGTGCCACAGTCAGAAAAACCACGCCGGCTGCCACATTGAAATATCGAAAAGCATCGCGATATAGATTTTTTGCCTCAGGATCATCAGAATGACGCAGAAAAAAAGGCTGCCATGCCATCCGGAACATCTGAACAATCAGCATCATGGCCATGGCCAGTTTATAACAGGCGTTATAAATGCCGACTATATCTTCGGATGTGTAACTTGCTCCATAAAGCTGTGTCACTGTATCCCGGGACATATAATTGTTGAGGAAAAAACGATCGAGTATCTCATTAACAGCATAACCGATACCGGCCGGTACGAATGGAAACCCGAAACGAAAAGCTTTCATCATAATATCCCGCCGCCAGCCTCCTCCGAGTAACCAGGCTGTTGTAATCCAGAGAGGCAGAGCCGTTACCACCGAAGCTGCTAAATTGGCAACAAACACCGCTTCGATGCCCCAGTTCAATTCCAGAATAAGATAAAAATTGAGTCCCAGGTTTATAAATACATGCACCATTCGCAGCGATGCAAAAAGATACGATTTACGGATAAGCCGCAGTTCGGCAAAAGGAACTATGGAGAGCGTGTCGAACCATAGAATGCCGATCATCAGATAAAAGATAACCTTTGTTTCAGGGGTAAGACTCATCAGGGGCATTAACACCGGAGATGCCAGCCAGATGATTAAGGATAGGCCGGTAGCCAGCAATAACAGACCTATCTGCAGGGTCTTGAACACATCACCGGCATTTTCACGGTCTTTGGCATACCGCAGGTAGGCTGACTCCATCCCGAAGGTAAAAATAACATTTAGAAAGACAATGGCGGCATACACGAGCCCTACTATCCCATACTGTGCTTCGCTGTATTCCTTGGTGTGCAGCGGTACCATCAGATAATTGACAAATCGCGCCAGCACACTGCTGATCCCGTAAATAAGTGTATCGGAAAGGAGCTCGCGAAGTTTTTTCAAACTATCCTATTATGTAATCGATTTAATAGTATATATATCCTCCAGACTGGAAGTTTGTACCAGTCACCATCTGATGCCAATCCGGAAATAATTTATCCTACCAGTTTTTCCATAGCATATACTCCCAAAACATAACTCTGTTTCCCGAAACCGGTAATAATACCATCGGCAACAGCACCGGTGAGTGATGTTGCCCGGAATTCTTCACGGGCATGGATATTGGAAAGATGAACTTCAATCACCGGAATATCCAACAAAGCGAGAGCATCCCTGATTGCCACGGAGGTGTGGGAATACCCTCCGAAATTGGCAATCAATCCATCCACATCGCTCTCGACCAGAGACTGTATTGACTGGACCAGTTCTCCTTCGAGGTTACTCTGGAAAAAAGTCAGATCATAGTCGGGAAAGGTATCGATGAGCAGGCTTTCAATATCATCCAGCGTATCGGATCCATATTGTTCTGGATCGCGTTTTCCGAGCATATTTAGATTGGGGCCATTCAGAATAGAAAGCTTCATCTGTTAACCCCGGCACTGATTTTTTGAGCCAGCTCTTTCATCCGCATATCCCTGACTTCCACATTATGTCCCAATGCCATAACCTGGTCGTGCTTGTAAAGTGGAATCAAGTGAACGTGCGCATGAGGTACTTCCAGTCCCTGTATGATAACTCCGGTTCGCAGCGGATCAAGTGCCTGGTCTATAGCTTTGGCAATTTGCTGTGAAAATGAGAGGGTACTTTGTAAGAGATCATCCGGCAGGTCAAAGAAGTAATCAACCTCTTTTTTGGGGACAATCAGCGTATGCCCCTCCGCAATAGGATTGATATCCAGAAAAGCGATGTGATCCTCCGTTTCGGCAACTTTATGGCAGGGAATTTCTCCCCGGATAATTTTGGTAAATATGGTAGCCATAATTCAATTCCTTAGGTTTGTAATTGTACTGCTCCGATCCATCACTAAACGAAATATACCTTAGCCCGGATTTCTCACCAAGAAATTTTTTCGTCAGCAAGGCGAAGGTAAAATAGCGGCGGAAACATACCTGAGTATGTTGAGCAAGCTATTTTAACTTCAACGCAGCTGACGGATAAATTTCGCAGGAATC
>CAZPWQ010000262.1:0-2578 GCA_964590495.1 uncultured Balneolaceae bacterium | reverse complement strand
TAAAAAATATATTATTAGAAAATTTTAATAAAGTAATTTAAAAAAGGGCGGTTCGGCCGTGCCGCAAAGCAGTGAGTTTTCAGTTCGGCGTACAGTATTACATCATCTTCAATGGTGGGGATCCGGGGCATCCTCCTTTTTACGCTGAGCCTGCCCATAGCATTAATAGTCCGTTCTTTCTGCATGTTTAAACAGATTTGATCGACAATCTTGTTGTTTACCTACATTCTAGCGCCACTTCATTCAATCAGAATACATATGTAAATCGATCTACGACAGATTTTTCCGGTTGGCAGGTTCAGCCGGTTTTTAATTTCATGTCTCCCGGCTTGATGAATCCTTTGCGGCGCATCCATTCGGAAAGTGAAAAACAGATCAGTGCCGGTCCAATGAAATGCAGTGCAAACACATAGGCCAGGATGTCCCAGCCAAAGCCCATGGTGGTAAATGTGAAGATCTGCCCCACAAAACCGGCCGTTCCCATGCCGGCACCCTCAGGGGTGTTTTGCATCTGGAAAAACAGGGTGGAAACCGGTGCGAGAACAGCGCCCGCGAGGGTTGGGGGAATCAAAATAAAAGGATGTTTGAGCGCATTTCCGATTTGCAGCATGGAGGTACCCACTCCCTGGGCGATGAGACCTCCGGGACCGTTTTCACGATAACTGCTCACCGCAAAGCCTACCATCTGCGCGGAACACCCGACAGTAGCAGCGCCGGCCGCCAGGCCATCCAGCCCGATCATGATAGCGATGGCCGCGCTGGAAATCGGGGCAGTGAGAGCCAGGCCCATCAGCGCCGCAACGAAAATTCCCATCCAAAAAGGGTGCTGATCAACTGCCCAGTTTACCAGCTCGCCAAAGGCAACCAGACCCTGGTCAATGAACACCCCAAGATATTCGGCCGCAAAAAACCCAACAACAATAGCAGTAAGGGGAGTCAGGATAATATCCATACGGGTGGAACCGGCCACCAGTTTTCCTATTTCAGTGGCCAGTAATGCCGCTATATAAGCTCCGGCCGGACCTCCGCTTTCGGCTCCAAAGGCTCCAGCAACTGCCGTGGCGAAGATTACCAACGGGGGCGCTTTCAGCCCATAGGCGATAGCCACCCCGATAGCGGGGCCCATCAGGTCCATGGCCATTTGCCCCATCTGAACCAGCAGCTCTATTCCGGCCTGTTCACCCGCCGTACGGAGAATCAGCCCGATGATGAGTGAGGAAAAGAGCCCTAATGCCATGTAGGAGAGTGCCGTAACCACATAGGTTTTTAGCGAGAGGTCAATTCCTTTTTTCTTCAGGAAATGGTTCAAGAGTGTGTTTGGAGTTAAATCATTCGTGGATCAATTGTCGGATGATAATGTACAAAATATAGCCGGTATTTTTAGGATGCCAAGTTTTAGAACTGAAACATAAGATGCCTGTCTCAACCATACCGCGTTCAGCATCAAAAACGGCAGAAGAAGGTGAACACCGGTTTAGCCCGGATAGTGATCAGGGACGTTGAGCACATTTTACACACCGGGTGGTGTAGGGCATATATTTGAGTCGGCCAAAGGCAATTTCTTCGCCGCACTTATGGCATTTGCCAAGTTTATCTTCTTCGCCTCTCTCTTTGGCTCGTTCCAGTTTTTGCAGAATGCTTTTTTTATCCCGCAGCGCTTTATCGTTTATCGCCTTATTGTTGATGGCATCCATCCGCGAAAGCCGCCCGACAGAAGCATCAAGGGTAATCGGCCGGGTGAGCTCGGTGAGTTCTTCAATTTCTTCTTTCGTTGATTCTATCTGTTCATCAATTAACTCTATTAATTCCTTTTTTTCTTCTTCAGTCATAGCACGATTATTTTTTTCGAAAGATACCAACTACAAAGGAAAATCGTGGACATAACTATTTTATGCTCTGCTGGGAATCTTGTTGGGACAGTTTCAAATCTTGAGTCTTGATGATTAGTAGGTGCAAATCTTGCTCTAATTCTGATTACCGGTGTGATGAAACTGGATTAACAGGATGTTCAGGATGAATATAAAAGTAATCCAGCCAATCCCCTTAAATCCTGACTAATCCTGGTTCCCAACATGATGAGCCGGAAATTCGAATAATGAATCCGCAACGAATTAGGAACCCGAATGTCGAATTTGTCGGCCGTGCTTTTCGGCCGGAGAGGATAGATCTTCCAAGGCTGGTGCAGTTCCAGTCTGGAACAGACATCTCCCTGTTCTTGGAAAGCATTCTGATAACGTTGTTTAGGATGGTCCCGAGAACAAGGGGATGTTTCGGCTGCGCATCGGAAAAGCACCGATGCTCGCTCGACATGACAGACGTGGGGTGTGCAGAAAGGCGGCGTATTAGATCCCAAATTTGACGGGTTTTGTCTTACGCCGCCAGTCTGATTCTTCCCCCGCGGCGCAGGAATAATCCGGATTCAGTCAGTGGGTTGTTTATTTTGGAGAGAAAGTTCTTTGTCTCCCTCTCAATCACTCCATCTCTACTTTGTTTTTGTCTGCGGGAACAGAGGTTGGTTCAAAGATTTCCTGAACGTTTTGATGTAAACCTTCAGCCAGTTCTTTGCGATCGTTTGATT
>CAZPWQ010000261.1:0-2586 GCA_964590495.1 uncultured Balneolaceae bacterium | reverse complement strand
TATATATAAATTTCCCGTCCGACCGCTGGCTTTGCGGTCCGACGGGTACGACAAGACTGGGATTTTTTCCCTCTTACGGCACAAGCGGACGCTTGCGCCATAGCCAAACAGCCCCTGGCGCAAGCGTCCGCTCGTGCCGAAATGTGCGGCCCGATGGATTAGCTGCTTTTCCACAACCCTGACAGGGTTTGGAATCCTGTCAGGATTAATTCAGCCTCTCCATCCTTGTAAATACCCCGACAGAAAACTTTTCTTTTAAAAATTCTAATAGTTACACCCATATCCGAATTACCACTAAAATCACGATATGAGAAGCAAAAAGCCCTTTTATTCCCTTTATTCAGCTTTTTTATTAAACGAATCTAATTTTTTAGGTCTCCTCTATTACGTATGTTTATTCACAGACAAAAACGACGGCTTTTATTCTGCAATTTAAAATCTAAATATCATGAAACGGTTAATATCAATACTATCGGCTTTAGTCCTCGTATTTTCTCTCAGTAGTTCCGCATTTGCACAAACAGACCTCAATGTAAATGCTAACGCTGAGGTAGTAGCTGCACTGTCTCTAACTGAACATCAGGAAGTGGACTTTGCTTATATTAACGACAACTGGTCGGGGGGTGATGAACCTACTATAGATCCCTCTGACGGTTCAACATCAGGAGCAGGCTTTGAAGATGCCACTGATGCTCTGGCAGGTCTTCTTGAAGTAGACGGAACAGGCAACCAAACGGTTGATATAACCGTCGCAACGAGTATAACATTAGGTAACGGAACCGATGATATCACTTTCACACCGAGTTACAACTGGTCCGAAGATAATGTCACGAGTGGTTCACCAAGTAACCCAGAATTAGGAACCAACGCTACCAACAATTTTTCTATGATTCTGGACAGTGACGACGGCATAAATACAATATTTATAGGTGGACAACTGGAGGCTCCTGGTTCAGCTTTAAGTGAAGGTACTTACACTGGTGATGCTACTATTACAATTTCATATCAATAAAACGTCAGGTATATTTAATTTCTGACAAAAGATTACTCAGGGGCTTCTGATTCTAATTCTGAAGCCCTTTTTTTATTTTTTTTTCTTTACCTATATTATGATGTTTATGTTTAGGGATTATTTAACCTAGTATGTTATCATGGCCCACAGAGAAGGTACACCGACTAAAAAAACCACATTATTTCTGCTGAGCGGATTTATCCTGATATTTTCCGCTACAGAATTGATGGCACAGGTTAGCATCGCCCCCACCTCACTTTTTTTTGATTCCCAAAACCGCTTTGGATCTCTTACTGTTAGTAATGGTGGACAACAGGCCCAGGAAATATCCATCAGTATGGAATTTGGATATCCGACCTCTGAAAATGGAAATCTGGTAGTCAGCCGTGATTCGTTGTTGGCGGAAGAAAAATCACTGGTCAACTGGATGAAAATATTTCCACAGAACTTTACCCTGCAGCCGAATCAGCGCCAGGTTGTGCGATTTGTAACACAACCACCGCAAAACCTGGGACCCGGGGGATACTGGTCGCGGGTCAAAATTTCCTCCAACCCTGTTTCTCCCCCGATTGAATCAGTTGGAGATAACCAGGTCGGAGCACAGATAAATCTGGTAGTCGAACAGGTTATTGCCGCTCATTTCAGTACCAGGGATGCCGAAACTGGTGTAGAGGTTACCGGTGTAAAATTTGAAAACAATGGAGAAACAGGTACTATCCGGGTAAGCTCGAGACAAACCGGAAATGCTCCTTTTGTAGGTACGATTCAACTTTCGGTTATAGGACCCGAAGACGAGACAGTTTACCAGACGCGAACAACGACATCGGTCTATACCCAAATTACAAGAAGTTTCCAGATTCCGACTGATGAACTGCCTCCGGGTAATTATTCTGTGAACGGTACTATTACTTCTGAACGAAGAGATATCAGCAGCAACGATCTGTTGCAGATAGAACCGGTTAATTTCGTACACAACTTTACCCTTGAGTGAAGTGGTTTTATATTAAAATAATTGCATTGGTTTCAGCGGCTTGTCTCCTCTTACAGCCGGATATTTCCCCGGCTCAAAATAATTCATCAGAAAGCGAAGTTCCCCTCACCTTCCGATACCGCGGCATCGTCAGTGTATATGTTACTGCCTATTATAAAGATGGGGATTTCTACCTGCCGGTCAGCCAGCTATTCAATGTCCTTGAAATTGATCATAATATTGATAACGGTTCCCTGTCTGTTTCAGGACTTTATATGGGTGAAACAGAATATTTGATCGATTTCAATAGACGTATCGGGCAGGCCGGCAATAAAAATATTGAACTGCATCAGGATGATATTCTTATCAGCGAGATTGATTTTTTTATAAAACCTTCTGTCCTTGATAAACTATTCGGCCTGACATTTACCGTGGATTTCAACAACCTTACCCTGGACCTGGAAACAGAAGACGTAATGCCCGTGGTTGCCCGGTATCAGCGCGAACAAAAGAGGAAACACTTGGACCGCAATCAACCTCGTTTCGACCGGGACTACTATCCCCTGCAGTACGACAGGCAGTATGGTATCATGGATGGAGGATT
>CAZPWQ010000260.1:0-2595 GCA_964590495.1 uncultured Balneolaceae bacterium | reverse complement strand
GGTTCATGGCGTACCAGGCGATGGGGATAGCTATCACAAAGCCAAGCAACACCAGTTTCAGAAAGTCCTTGCTCAGCAGGCCAACGATATTGGCGACGGTAGCCCCCAGTACTTTGCGGATACCGATCTCCTTGGTACGGCGTTCAGCGGCAAAAGCGGCCAGACCGTATAATCCCAAACATGCAATAAAAATGGCAATAAAGGTAAAAATCGAAATAATATTTGCCAACCGGCGTTCGGTCCGGTACATCGCTTCAAACTTTTCGTCCAGAAATTCATACTCGAATGAGGAATAGGGAGCGAATTTCGCCATTTCTTCTTGTATAAAATCCATAGTTCCAGGTATTTGATCGGGAGAAATCCGCGCCAGGAGTATTCCGCCGCTCGACCATGAACTGGCTTCATGCAATTGCAATACGACAGGCTCCAGTTCCCGGTGTAAAGAACGAATATGGAAGTTCTCCACTACTCCTATTACTTCACCTTCATTACTCAAATTAAACGATTTTCCAACAGCTTCTTCCGGTTGCCATCCCAATAACTCCACTGTTTTTCTATTCAAAATATATCCCCGTTCCAGGTCGATCGATAAATCGGCGGAAAAGTTCCGTCCGGCCAACAGTTTCAAATCCAACAGATCAATAAAATTGTAGTCGACTACAGCCGGAGCAATCGCAATATCTTCCTCTGATTCAGACTGCTCTTGTGGTGACAAGTCCTCAGGTTTATTTCCAAGACGAATATTGAAATCACCGGGCGCTCCACTGACAACCGCGGCTTTCAGGATATCCGTATGTGCTGCCAAATTGTTGCGTATCGTGTTTCGAAGCCGCCATGTCTGACGATTGGGAAGCTCCAAAGACACAACCTGCTCACCGTTGAAGCCAAGATCCTTTGTTTGAGTATATTGCAACTGTTTATATATCACCATCGATCCGATAATCAGAACCAGAGCAATCCCAAACTGTCCCACTACCAATCCTTTGCGAAGCAGTGAACCTGAACTTCCTGCTGAAGACTTGTTTCGAAGAATTGTAGAAGGAGTAAATCCTGACAAATAGAAGGATGGGTAAACTCCGGCTACCAAACCCACACCCATAGCTCCAAGTCCGAGCCACAGTAAAAAAGAACCGGTATCGCTGCCGGAGAGGTTTGTACCAAATAGTTGATCAAAAAAAGGAATAGCTATTTCTGCCAAAACGATACCCAGTAAATAAGCTCCTGTGCTTAATAAAATCGATTCTCCCAGAAACTGGGCTGCTACCTGTTTTCTCTCCGCCCCAAGGGTTTTTCTGACACCAACTTCTTTTGCCCGCATGCTTACTCTGGCCGTTGACAGATTAATATAGTTAACGCAGGCAATTAACAGGATAAACAGAGCAACCGAACCAAAAAGATATAGATATTTTGCATTGCCGGTAAACCCCGTATCGCGACTTAATTCCGACAAGTGCAATGAAGTAAGCGGGATGGCAAAAAATCCGGATGTATCCTCCTCATAATGATTCTCAACTAATGTTCTGAAATGTTCGGGAAGCTTGTCAATGCCTGCCGGATTATTTAATAACGCAAATGTTGAAAAAGAATAGGCTCTCCAGCCCTCGGGATAAATCTGATTTTCAGATATCGTATTAAAAGAGATCAAGGCACCGAAATTTACTGAACTGTTATAAGGCGGATCAGCTATTATCCCGCTCACCTGCAGCATCTTTGTCGTATCCTGCTGTAGCCAATAAAGTGATTCACCTACCGGATTTTTACCTCCGAACAGTTTTTTGCTCGCGGTACGAGTCAAAACGATCTGATTCGGTCCTTCCAGTGCTTTTTCCTGTCTACCACTAAGCAGGGGAAATGAAAAAATATCAAAAAACGTGGATTCTGCATACCAGCCGCTTTCTATCTTTATAAAATCCTGTCCGTCCGGGCTGAGATTTAAATCTGAGGCTCCTTTTAATCGTGTCACTTGATCTACCTCGGGCATCTGTTCCATAGCACCTGCAAGTGGATAAGGTGTGGACAACATCTGTCCAAAAAAATTACTTTCACTTCCTATTGCCACAATGCTGTCAGCTTCATCATGAAAATGATCATAACTCAACTCCTCCCATGCATATAGAGCAATCAAGATACAGCAGGCCATCCCTACCGCAAGTCCCAGCAGGTTGATCAGCGTATTACTTTTGTGGCGAACCAGATTCCGCCAGGCGATTTTTATGTAGTTTTGAAACATAACTTCTCCTTTTAGTCGAAGTGTGAAAAGTAAAAAGGCAAAAGTGAAAAAGATATGTTCCCAGTCTTTTCACCTTTCACTTCTCACTTTTCACGTTAATTATTCATTCTTTACATCCACGTTTTTCGGATTCTGTCCCTTACTCCGAACGAAGCGAGTCTACCGGGTTCGCAAGCGCTGCGCGGATGGATTGCCAGCTTACTGTTGCCAGGGCGATCAGTACGGCCGCTCCACCGGCTAATAGAAAAATTCCCGCGCCGATTTCAATGCGATATGCAAAATCCGCCAGCCAGCGGTTCATGGCGTACCAGGCGATAGGTACCGCAATCACGAAGCCCAACAGCACCAGCTTCAGGAAATCCTTG
>CAZPWQ010000259.1:0-2595 GCA_964590495.1 uncultured Balneolaceae bacterium | reverse complement strand
ACGTTTCCGCCGCCATTTTACCTTCGCCTTGCTGAGCAATAAATTTCTTGGTGAGTAATACGGGTTAAGGGTGTTAAAACCTGGAGAGTCTTGGAAACCTTTTAAAGCGGTATTCAAGTTTGGAGATGAATAGATTATTTCAAATCTAAAAATGCCGGCAAGTTGTATAAAAACTAAAGATCTGAGCCAAAACCTGATTCCGGATAATGCTGCTAATATAAATAATGGCGCAAATTCTTAGATTGCGCCATTATTTGTACATGTTCTGACATTTCTGTGAATTAGTTAGTTGCAAGAAACTTCGTTGCAGCCTTGAATGCAGGACGGTCGATATCCCCTTTTGTCGATACTTCCACAAGAGCAGTATAGAATTGTTTTGCTTTTTCCATATCGCCTGAAAGTTCGGCAGCACGTCCCGCACCATACAGACTATTGAATCGATTGGCGGAGATAGTGAGGCTGGCTTCATAGGCTTCCAGAGCTTCGGATGATCTGTTCAGCTCAAGAAGCATGTCGCCGAGCAGCTCACGAGCCGGTAGTACATGTCCTGGTGTTACCGGGTGTTTATCCACTGAATCCTCTTTGTCAGCCGCTTTTTTCATAAGTGCAAGAGCTTTGTCATGATCGTCATTTGAAAAAGCCTTCCAAGCTTCCACAGTCATTCGTTGAGCTTCGGTTAGAACAGCCCAGTACTGCTCGCCTGCTTGGGTCAGCCGGTCCTGAATGTCAATCAGTTTATCAAGAGCATTATCGACACCTTTCACGTCACCGGATCGTGCAGCTCCGAGTCCGCGGGCATAATAGAGGATTGATTTGGCAGCAGCATAACGCTCCAACGGAAAATCGGGATCAGAATCCAGTGCCAAACGTGAGGCATCCTCCCAATTACCACGCTCCAGCGGATAGCGCGCCTGTACGGCCGCGATCGCATAGGCGGCACCAAGATTGGGCTGGAGGTTGTTAACGGCATTCATCTTATGGTACACCTCTTTCGCCTTTTGGTCCTCGCCGCGTTGCAGGTGTGCGTACATAAGGTAATCCAGGGCATGCGCGTAGTGCATGGAAGTCATATTTCCCACCGGCTGCTTTAGGGCTGCGGCCGCAGAACGTTCGTTCCAGCTGATCACATCAGGCCAGATTCCCAGACGAACGAAGATATGGCTGGGCATGTGCAGTGCATGCGGTACTTCGGGAGCGATCTTATCGTAAGCCCGGGCCACATCAACAGCCCGTTCTGCAAGTACGGGATTATCGTAGGCATGAATGATATAGTGGAATAATCCCGGATGCTCGGGTGCGCGCTTGTGTAGTTCTTCCAGCAAGGCTCCGGCTTTTCTCTGTTGGCCGTAGGTTTTATCTGCTTTAGGAGCAGTTGCCAGCTGACCAAGGGCATAGAAAGCTCCTGCATCTATATCGTCTGGATAGGCGTCGTGGAGCTTTTGGTATCCTGCCTCAAAGGCAACCAGCTGATCGGTATACGAGGTGTTTTCCCAATCCTCAAAAAACGGCTTTACCGCAGCAATAAATTCGACTTCACGATCCATGGACGAACTTATTTCCGAAGCTCTGGCAATAGCATCAGCACCTTTTTTCAACTCTTCGTCTGTTGGCCGTTCACCCCACAGGGGATGAATTACAGACATTGCTATCCCCCAGTGCGCCATTGCGCATTCGGGATCTGCTTCACCGGCGGATTTAAACTGTGCTTCTGCCTGCTCATACATCATGTGATGCAGCAGGCCCAGTCCATTGATAAAATTTTCCTGCGCCTCGTCATTACATGAAATGCTAAAATTAACTTTTCCATACTGATGATCATGATCCTGTGCATATGTGTTTTCAACGGTCAAAAACAACAATAAGATTATGGCAATGTTGATTTTCAGTAGAGGCATTCGATTGTTATTCTTCATTTTAATCTCTCTTTGGTTATGTTAGAAATGCAAATTCAATTCCAGACACTGTTTTCTATTTGCCCTGAAACTAAATGTTAGTCAGCAATTTACGAAAGATAACGGTGAGAACAATGGGGTTGTCAGAAATAATTAATTGGTATCTCTAACGGCTGGTTGAAGCGTCCACGCTTCAACCTTTTGAGCAATTTTTAAAGCTTTGAATTTTAGGTGCTATGTTATAAATGAAGAAAGTTTATCAAAAACATTCTAGTCATTATTTTCGGGCGAATAAATCCCCCCTTAAAAAAGGGGGTGCGGCTTTAGCCGCGGGGGTTGTTTTCTATAGTAACGGCTTAATCATCGCAATAGCAATAATTGTAACAATGAAGGATAGTTGGATTCAAGCTCCATTTCTTAGACAAAGATGGTCCAACAACCCCCTTTAATTCCCCCTTTGCTAAGGGAGATTTTTGCCTCTTCCGATCCACCGGACAGCACAATCAGCCGCCCGATGGGGATTCATTCAGTTAGTGATAATTCTCTCCCGTCCGGCCGCTGGTTCTGTGGTCGGGCGGGTTTGGCAGAATCCTTGCCTATTCTGACCCATCCTCCGGGCCCTTCAGAAGCCCAAATAAATTAAAGTTCGGAATCCCGCAATGTCGACATAAACTCTACAAGATCGCGGAGTTCGCCGGGCGTA
>CAZPWQ010000258.1:0-2606 GCA_964590495.1 uncultured Balneolaceae bacterium | reverse complement strand
TCTATATGCCCTTCGAGATCTGAAGGATAGAAATAAACTTCCCGCAGGTTACCCGTTGCATAGCGTATGGCCTGATCATTGAAATGAGGAGAGGCAGGATCACTACTCTGACCACCAGCATTTATAGCTCTGGCCCGTACGCGATTGCCGAATTCGACCACCGCTACGAAACTGTTGCCCCTCACGCCGTATCGTTTTTTTGTTCCTTCAGCCTGGGTATGCCTGCCAAAAACAGCAAGTGATCCTTCCCTCCCGCCAGTAAATCCCACCGGGATACTTGGCGCCTCATCACTAAAAGACTGTTCAATATCGCCAGTGAGACGCTGGAAACGATTAATTTCTCCCCAGGGTGTTCTCCAGCTTCCAAAATCCTTCTCGAGTTCTTTGGATGCGGCGGCAAGTGCCTGTAGTTTCTGATCGGCCGTCGTTTCATTAATCGCCGCTGGCTCACCCGCAATTAAATACAGCTGTTCTAACCAGTATACAGAAAGTGAGGTGGGAATTGAATTTATCGACCACTTATAATCCCAATCGCGCAGGAGGTCAATTTGGTCTTTAAGCAGGTCTTTAAGCTGATGATTTACCTCAATTTTATCATAAGCTTTAATAAGTGATGGTATTAATTGAGCGAATCCGGGAAGATACGGACTGTAGGCAAGATCAATAAGAGACTGTAAGGTGAAGTCTTTTTTAGACTGAAGGAGCATTTTAGCATGAATCCCACGCATATTCTCCCCAAATACATCCATATAAGGCGGGTAATTTTCCGGCTTTGGACTATGAGGTCCCGCCGCGGAATAGGGCCAGTTGTTTGTATTCTGGATCCATCCGTTGGCAGGGTTCAGAAGATTCGGCGCATCATCCAGGGGGTGCACTCCCTTCCAGTCGGTTTTCGGATCACTTCCATCTACCGGCCTGGTAAAGTCAAAATTTTCATCACGCAACGGAATGAACTGGGGGAGCAGGAATGCTATATTTCCTTCGGCATCAGCATAAATCGTATTGTTAGATGAGTTGGCTTTCAGCTCCATCACTTTCATAAATGCATTATAGTTTTGCGCCTTGGTAAGCAGAAATGACTGGCTAAGTGCTTCAATGGGTTTCTGCATTAGAGCGACGCTCACCCATTTACCGTCCACTCCCCGAATAATCGGTCCACGATGTGTTCTGTATACAGTGAAGCTTTTTTCCGCCAATTTGCCACTTTCTGTTCGATAGGGAATGGTAATTACCGATGTTTTTAGCGGTCGCTCCTCGTTTCCATAGCGGTAGTAAAGCCGACCGTCACGCTCTGTCACTGTCTCCAGGTATTCGTCGATGGCATCAATACCACTTGTAGTGTGGGCCCAGCCAAGTCGCTCGTTAAATCCCTGATAAATAAAAAACTGTCCCCAGGTTGCCGCACCGTAAACGTTCAATCCTTCACTGCTGGTAACTTGTGCCTCCGTCCGGAAGTAAAAAGTAGTATGCGGGTTGATCAGCAGCAGGGCATTGCCATTGGCTGTATTATGTGGTGCTATCGCAATGCCATTTGAGCCATCTTTCTCATTAAGTAACGGGCCATTTTTTTTCTGTACGTCTGTAGTTTCATGGTTCACGTAAAAGGCCTCGAGTTCTTTAAGATTAAGCCGCGTAATATCATTGCTGATGCTCCCTTCGCTGAAGGCGAAAGGCATCCAGGGTTCAAATCGTCTGATAACTCTCGGTGTGGCCTCCGGATATGTGTGAAGATAGTAGTTCAGACCATCGGCCCAGGCATTTGTTAGTTTCTTAAGCCATAGCGGGCTCTCCTCGTACAGAGCTTTAATGCTGTCAGGTTGAATAAAAAGCTTCATTCGCAGGTCACGGTAGATGGCAGATTCTCCCTCGGCTTCCGCCAATCGGCCCAGCGCATCCAGGTAGTTCGTCTCTATCCTATTAAAATCATCTTCGGCCTGTGCGTAAATAAAACCGAATACAGCATCAGCATCGGTCTTTCCATAAATATGCGGAATGCCCCAGTCGTCCCTTGTAATAGTAACATTCTGTGCCTGCTGTTCCCATCGTAGTACCTCATCACTATCATCATACTGAGCGTGGGCCGGAGCCGTGTTCACTGACAGCAAGAACAGTAGAATCAGACATAAAAGTGAAGATGTATATGTGGTTAAAGATCTCATCGTTGGTACCTTATTATTTGGATTTCGGTTTATTATCTTGTTGCAGATTTGCTGCTTGTTCAGCCTCTGACAGCATCTGATTCAGCACCTGCCGGTCGAAATAGCGCCCGTTTGCCACCACTGCCTGGATTTTCTGTGTGTTGGATATATCTTCCAGCGGGTTGGCGTCGAGGAGGACGAGGTCTGCCATCTTGCCTGCCTCTACGGTGCCGAGCGAGTCGGCTGCATTGAGGAAGCGTGCGGGATTGAGAGTGGCAGTCTGGAGCGCCTGCAGAGGTGTCAGTCCCGCCTCGACCAGGAGTCCCAGTTCGTCATGGACCGTGCCGACGTTGTCGATACCAGCCATCATCGGCACGTCGGCATCATTGAGAATTTCTGTGATTTGAAAGGCCATCTGGAGCGATTCGCGTAGATACACCTCATCCTCAGAAGCAACCCAGGGGAGTC
>CAZPWQ010000257.1:0-2676 GCA_964590495.1 uncultured Balneolaceae bacterium | reverse complement strand
TACCAGCAGCGGGTGCATAGTTTTTGGCATAGATAAACTTTCTGAAAGTCAACATGAGGAACTGATCAGTCGCATTGATGCCATTTTTGGATCATATGAAGAATATAACGGCAAATCAGAAACGACGACCGAGGATGGGTTCCTGGAAATTTATTTTAGCTTAAATCCGTTTATCATTGACCGGGATGAATTTTCCCTAAAATTATCAGAGGAGATAAATAATTTACAGCTTCCGGATAATTAATCTCTTTTTTCTGTATAAAATAAAGGAAGTTTAGGTTTGCTGCGGAGTTCACAGGATGAAATGCCTTAGAATTTGAGTATATCATATGAGTGACAAGTTTTCAAAATGGCCTTCCGACGAAAGTGAAACGGGTTTGTTGAGCGCCATCGTCAAAAGCTCCGACGATGCGATCATAAGCAAGGATCTCGACAGTATTATTACGAGCTGGAACGAAGGCGCTGAGCGTATATTCGGATATACGGCCGAAGAAGCGGTGGGCCGTCCGATAACCATGCTGTTTCCGGAAGACCGTATAGATGAAGAGGAGGAAATTATAAGCCGGATCAGGAAGGGAGAGCGTGTCGATCATTACGAGACGGTCCGCATGCGTAAAGACGGGACATTGCTGGATGTTTCCCTGACCATTTCTCCGGTCAAGGACTCTGAGGGAAACATCGTCGGTGCCTCGAAAATTGTCCGCGATATTACTGTGCAGAAGGAGGCACAAAAGAAACTACGCAAAAACAGGAACCGTCTGCGTACCGTACTGGAAATTGAAACCGTGGGAGTTGTCTTTTGGGGAGGAGATGACTTTACGATTATGGAAGCAAATGACGCTTTTCTGGAAATGAGCGGATTTAACTGCGATGAGGTCCTGGGAAAAGGCTGGCGGGAAATGACGCCGGAAGAATTCTATCCTGTTTCCAAAAGGGCGGTGGCAGACCTGAAAGCAATCGGGTATACCAAACCTTATGAAAAACAGTACGTTCGCAAGGATGGTACCCGCTGGTGGGGACTGTCCGCCCCGCGCCGTATTGATGACAACGAAGTAGTTGAATTTTTGCTCGACATCACGGAACAAAAAGAAGCCGAGCAGGAACTGGAGGCTATGAATGAAAACCTGGAAAAACGGGTGGAAGAACGTACCGCCTCATTGTTGTCGTATCAGGAGCAGTTGCGGTCGCTGGCATCGCAGCTGAGTATGGCTGAAGAACAGGAGCGGCAGCGTTTGGCTACAGAGCTCCATGATAATCTTGGACAGATGCTTGCCGTTGGTAAAATGAAGATTGATCTGTTACAGAAAAAGCAGCCGGCCGAAACGGCATCATCCGAAATAGATAAGCTGCAGGAATTGATGGATGATGCTCTCACCTACACCCGGGAGCTGATGTCGGATCTGAAACCGCCGCCCTCACTGCATGAGGAAGATCTGAGAACAAGTATCCGATGGCTTGCTAAAAAGATGGAAAAGCATGAGGTTGAGGTTACTATTCAGGATGATGGACAGCCAAAGAAAATTGATGAAGAAATTCAGGTGACACTGCTGCAGTGCGTCAGGGAACTGCTTTTTAACGTGGTAAAACATACCTCCGAAAAAAAGGCTGATATTCGATTAAAGTACAGTGAAGATAAGTTATTTATCACCGTAAAAGACGAAGGAGAGGGATTTGATACGGATAGAGTAAAGCTGGCCCCATCCGATAATGGCGGATTCGGACTTTTTAACATTCATGAGAGAATAGATCTGCTTGGAGGTCGTGTCGATATAAACTCTGAAGTGGGAGAAGGTACGGAAGTAACTATGTATATTCCGCTTAATGAGAAGGACCAGATGGAAAAAGCAATTGAACGGACTAAAGAAGCGCGGCAAATAAAACAGGTCAGGGAGAGAAAAAAGGATGAGCAGGGAATCAAGATACTGCTGGTTGATGATCATAAGATGGTAAGGGAAGGGCTCCGGAAGATAATAGATGATCATGATGATATTGTGGTTGTAGGGGAAGCATCCGACGGGGAGGAAGCTATAAAATTGTCGCAGCAAATTTCTCCCGATGTAATCCTGATGGACATCAATATGCCCGGCACAGATGGTATTAAAGCAACACAACGTATTCATGCTGATATGCCGGATATACGTATTATCGGATTGTCTCTTCATGAAGACAAGGATGTTATAAGGGATATGCGCAGCGCGGGTGCCTCTGCCTACCTGACAAAGGCCGAAGCATTGGAATCACTGATCGTAACGATACGCACAGAAGCCTCTGCTTTAGAGAATTAACCAAACCCCATCCGACGGCTGGGTTTGCCGTCCGGTGGGTAAGGTGGGGCAGGGTCTTGGAATCGAAGTGGAAGAAGCTTCCAGCCCTGTCGTACCCGTCGGACCGCAAAGTCAGCGGTCGGACGGGATAGAGGTTCCCATCCGACGGCTGGTGTTGCCGTCCGATGGGTCAGAAGGGGCAAGATTTCAAATAAATAACCACCCTTATTGTCATCCCGAGTGGAAGCCCCGATGCTTTTTATCGGGGCTGGAACCGAGGGATCTCATCCGCTATAAAGAAGCAGTTACTTTAATAAAAGGTTCGGTTAGTTGCCCTTGCTTGTAATGCATCAATAAACAGTTTTTGCCTCTGCCACACGGATGGGATTTCTCGACTTCGCCCCGGAAACCC
>CAZPWQ010000256.1:0-2719 GCA_964590495.1 uncultured Balneolaceae bacterium | reverse complement strand
GACCTGACAGCGTATCAGCGGTTTTCTGATTCCTGTCAGCGTCTTTACCAACAACCCTGCCAGGTTGTTTAAAAGTCAACCTCACAACACGTTATTCTTTATCATCTGCAAGTGATCGAATCCAGGAAACGATTTTCAGTGCATCCTCTTCTGTCATATCAGGATGAGCCGGCATGGTATTATTGCCCCAAACACCAGAGCTGCCATTAATTATTTTATCTGTAAGATAAGATTCGGCATCTGTCGAATCACGATAGTGTTCAGCAATCACCGTGTAAGATGGACCGATAGAGGTGTTGGTCTCATGATGGCAAGCCCTGCAGTCGAGTGTAGCAGCAAGGTTTTTACCGCTCATGGTATCTGTTGCCGCCTGATGACCCTGGGGCGTGTCATCTTCCGTACCATCACTGTCCGCATCCGCAACCGGGGTAACATCCGGGGAGACTTCACCGCTGTTAAAATCTATTCGCGACAAACCTGCATCAGGATTTTTGGAATACCATCCGCGGCCGTATTCAATCAGGTATAATCTTCCGTCGGGACCCACTTCCATATCGATCACAGCATTGAAGTCCCCGTTCGCCATGAACGGCTCCATCTTATCAAAATCACCGTCCGGCTGCAGGGTTACTACCTTTATCCAGTCTCTAATCCAGTCATAGATAAACAGCTTTCCGTCGTAATAATCCGGCAGACGGGTTTCCTCAGGAAACATATCAGTATAATAAACCGGACCTGCCATAGCATTTCTTCCACCACCGCTCCCGGTCTCGGGAAAATCCTCCGAAGCTCCGTACGGATACCAAATAAAGGCCGGTTCCGAAGGTGGCAATTCTTTGAGACCTGTATTATGAGGAGAATTATTCACCGGATTTTCCGGGTCGAAGACAGGTCCGGCTGTGCCCGTTCCATAATCATATTCATTATAGGCGTAATTATCCCCGACAAAGAAAGGCCAGCCGTAATGTCCTGCTTCACGAGCCTGGTTGATTTCATCATATCCGCGGGGTCCCCGGATATCGAGACTGTCATCTGATGCATCCGGACCTACCTCGCCCCAATACAGATACCCGGTTTTCTGATCAAGGGAAATACGATAGGGATTTCGTGTGCCCTGTACGTAAATTTCAGGACGAGTTTTTTCCATTCCTTCCGGATACAGATTTCCTTCCGGAATATCGTAGCTGCCGTCTTCATTAATACGAATACGCAGTATCTTTCCCCTCAGATCATTCGAATTGCCGGATGATCTCTGCGCATCATATTGTTCAAAACCGGGGCGTTCATCCAGAGGGGCGTAACCGTCCAAAACATAGGGCTCATCAGGCTGATCAAAAGGAGTAGCATTATCGCCGGTAGAAAGATAAAGCAGGCCATCTTTACCGAAAGCGATAGATCCCCCTGTATGACAGCAAATTTCTCTTGTCATGGGAAACTGCAAAATTACCTCTTCCGATTCCATATTTATCTTATCATTTTCGAATGTAACCCGCGACAATCTGTTTACAGCGGTATCTGCCGGGCTGTAAAAAAGATAGATGTAGTGGTTTTCTTCGAAATCGGGATCTGCTTTAATGCCCAAAACACCATCTTCAGAATTAACATCCGGATCACCGGTTTCCCAGTATACATCAAGAAAGCCCGCATCTGTTAATGTGGAATCACTGTTTTTGTATAACAATATTTCCCCGCGACGCTGAACAATCAGCACATCCAGATTGGGGAGGACTGTCATTTCGATGGGCTCAAAAAATTCTCCGCTCACAAGAGAAGTTTTAGTAAACCTGTTTTCTTCGGGAACTCTTTCTGTTGTAGCTTTTGAATAATCCAGTTTTCTGTTTTCTCCGACAGCATACCTTATACCTGCTAATATATGGTCCAGAAACAGTGTCTCGGTGTAGGATTCTTTGGTATGTCCGGCTGCCGTATAAAATGCTCGTCCCCCGTCGTATTCATGGTACCAGGCCATCGGGTGTTCCCCCATATTCGACCCGCCCCGGTAACTATCCTCATCAACCGTTATAAGCACATTTACATCTTCATTGAAATTTTCGAAGCTGTACCATTCATCTGTTCTTTCCCATTGGGCGGGTAAGAATTCCGTTGTCGAATGATTCTGATCCTCTACATGTAATACGCCATCCTGCACATTAGGATGTGGATCGTTCATACCGGGATGATCCAGAAAGTAACCTCCCACAAGCCGGCCGTACCATCCCCAGTGGTGTTCGGTATCGGAAGCAGCATGTATACCCACATATCCTCCACCGGCCTGAATATACCGTTCAAAATCAGCCTCCCGGTAATGATCCAGTACATCGCCGGTCGTATTTAAAAATACCACTGCTGAATAACGTTTCAGATTCTCTTCGGTAAAGAAGCCCGCACTCGTTGTTGTATCCACTTCAAATCCCTCTTCGGCCCCCAACTTTTGAATGGCCGCTACTCCCTCTGGAATAGATGCATGCTGATAACCGGCAGTTTTACTAAACACCAGAATTTCAGGCGGACCTTCACGCTTATTGGAACACGATGCTATAATGAAGGAACAAAATAGCAGTACTGTTAGATTTTTGAATATTGTGATATTGTGATTCATGAGGTTATTGCCAGTGAAGTTATCAGTTATGAGTATAGTCGTTGGTGCTTAGCACTAGTTTGTTAGTGTCAATCATAAACCTGTCAGGTTTAATTTAGATATTAAACAACCAATGCAACA
>CAZPWQ010000255.1:0-2722 GCA_964590495.1 uncultured Balneolaceae bacterium | reverse complement strand
CAAACATTAAACCTTAAATAGATATGAAAATGCATTTGATTATTCTGAGTTTATTCCTCGGTTTTATACTGAGCCTACATTTGGCCATGAATTCACAAGTAGGTGAGATTGTCCAAAACCCACAAATGGGTAACGCCCTTTTTTGGATCATTGGAGCGATTACAGCCGTTATCATCGGGGTTACCAATTGGGACCCTGCTTTTTTTGAATCTATAAAAAATGTTCCAATCTGGTTATTGACGGCCGGTGCAATGGGTGGAGCGTTAGTTTTTGGAATCGCCTGGGTTATTCCTCAAATTGGTGCAGGAACCTTTTTTGTGTTGATGATTGCCGGCCAGGTAATCACCGGAATGGTTTTCTCACATTTCGGGGTTCTTGGGTCTCCGGTTGAACAGATCACGTTACTAAAGAGCCTGGGAGTATTGCTTCTCATCGGTGGAGCAACTATTATCACATTTAATTAGCAACAAAAAAATCTCATGAATATGAAGAATTTAACCAGAAAAGATTTTTTGAAAATTGCCGGGATTGGCGGAGCTGCTTCAATGGTAGCCCCCAGCCTTGCGTTTCGCAGAGCTGCCGAGAAATTTGGTATCGGTGCAACCTATATCCTGTGGGGCTACAGCGCTAATGATCTGGAGCCTGCACTCAGTACGATCAGCCAGTTGGGCTTTCATGGCTTTGAGACGTTCGGCCAGGTAATGGAGGAGTGGGAGAACAACCGGGGTGGTTTCGGGCCGGTCATTGAACGCCATGGTGTGCCAATTATCTCGGCCTTTTGTACAGCTGATGTTGTGGACCCGTCCAGGACCAAAGAAGAGACCGAGAAGTTGGTGCGGTGGGCAAAACTTCTGAAGAAACATGGAGGCAAAGTTATAGAGTTTAATGCTGGTGGTATCCGCGGCCGGGATGGATACGACTATCGGGACCATAAGGAAACTATTATCGAGTCGATGAATACCTATGCCAAAGCCGTGACGGATGAGGGATTAGTCTGCGCCCTTCACCCCCATACCGGTACTCCTATCGAAAACGAAGAGGAGGTCTATTTTGCGATGGAGAATGTGGACACCCGGTATATGAAATTTGGTCCTGATTCCGGTCAGCTTCAAAAAGGCGGGGCCGATTACCTGAAAATTTTTGAAGACTTTATGCCGGTGATCGAACACGTTCACTTGAAAGATTACGAAGGCGGAGACAACGGCTGGTATGGGTACTGTCCGTTGGGAGAAGGGAATCAGGATATAGAAAAACTCCTCACCATGCTTGAAGAAGGCCGCGATGAAATGGCCGGGAACATCATGTATGAGCAGGATTATGACGGGCAGATCGCAGGCCGATTTACCGATTCCCAATCAGCTCGCATATCCCGCGACTTCATGGCTGATTTGGGTTATGAGTTTAAGAGTGACGAACAGAATAGAAATCAATAAAATATACTGAAAGGAGTTCGTGAAGGGATTACTGAGGTAGTATATATTTTTTTGTTACCACTCCAATTAATGCAAACAAAGAGACAGATATTTTATGGAAGTTTTACGCAATTATATCAATGGTAAGTGGATAAAAAGTGAAGAATCTAATACGTCGGATGTCATTAATCCGGCCTCCCAGGAGGTACTGGCAAAAGTACCGTTAGGGACAAATACTTCATCGGATGTCGCCCGTGCCGTGGAAGCGGCCTCGGAGGCTTTTGCCACCTGGAGCCGTCTGCCGGTAATGCAGAGAGTACAGCCACTGTTTAAGCTTAAGCAGTTGTTGGAAAAGCATAAAGATGAAATAGCCCGGACGATTACCATGGAGTGTGGCAAAACGTTCGGGGAGTCAAAGGGTGAGATGCAGCGGGCGATTGAAAATGTGGAGGTTGCCTGTGGTACGCCGAGCCTGATTCAGAGCGAGTTTTCCGAGGATATCGCCACCGGAATTGATGAGTTTATGATCCGCCAGCCGCTGGGGGTAACAGCCTGTATTTCGCCTTTCAACTTTCCGGGGATGATCCCTTTCTGGTTTCTTCCCTATGCGATTGCCTGTGGTAATGCATTTGTTCTCAAACCCTCCGAGAAGGTGCCTCTGACGATGGTCAAGGTTTTTGAGCTGATCGAGCAGCTGGATCTTCCCGATGGGATAGTCAACATGGTGCACGGGGGCAAGCAGTCCGTAGATGCCCTGTTGGATCATCCGCAGACCAAAGCGATAAGCTTTGTCGGATCAACCAATGTAGCTAAATATGTTTACTCGCGCGGGGCCGGCAACGGCAAGCGGGTACAGGCGCAGGGTGGGGCGAAAAATCCGGTTGTTATCCTCCCGGATGCGGACGTGGATATGTCCACCCGGATTGTTACCGACAGCGTGTACGGCTGCGCCGGGCAACGATGCCTGGCGGCCTCGAACATCGTGACGGTTGGTGACAACGGGAATATGAAAGACGCCCTCTATGAGGCCGCCAAATCAAGGACGACGGGATATGGACTGGTTGAAGGCGTGGAAATGGGTCCGGTCATCACCGGCGAAAGCCGATCGAGGATAGAACAGATGATCGATCAAGGCGTGGCGGAAGGTGCCAATTTGTTGCTTGACGGCCGAAAAGCAAGGGTTGAAGGATTTGAGCAAGGTAATTTTCTCGCACCAACGATCCTCGAAGGGGTACCTCTGAATGGAGAGCTTATTAAAACCGAAATATTCGGCCCAGTTATGAGCCTTATTGAATTAGACACCGTGGATG
>CAZPWQ010000254.1:0-2821 GCA_964590495.1 uncultured Balneolaceae bacterium | reverse complement strand
TTATCCACCTCGCGTACCAACCTGCGCCTGTTCCCTCCAACGATTCAAAGGCCGGGGGGTTGATCCCGGCGATAGGCACTAAATGAGATAACTGCAAACTGCTGCTGCCTCCTGCCAACTGAAAAACGTTGTTAAAAAGTTTAGCTCAACCTATATTGAGAAAAACATCGAACTCAACCGCGGGTAAACCATGAAATTTGGCGAATTGATCGACAGCATCTCCTGGGACGAGCTGAAAGACGAACCGTTGCTCTACGTATCGGATGACGAAGAGTACCGTAAAAGAGAATCTGAGGAATTTCTTTTGATGTTCTCCAGGCTTATACGAATGGAGCCGGTTGAAACCGATATGCGTATCGTCATTAAGGAAACATATATACTGGAAGATCCCGACGAGATCGAAGAGTACGATGAGACAGTACCTATGGCATACGGCAGAAACGGAACGCTGAATAAGGATTTCGAGGATTTTGAATATCTTACAAAATCGAACGATCCTGAATTCGCCAACGCCGAAGCGGACTATAACCTGCAATGTGTAGCATGGGAAAAATGGCTGGGTATGGAGATCGATAGGCAGACATTGGAAAGTTATACACCGACCCAGATCGCAGCGTGCTGTATGGTGGATATGTCCTTGTTCGGGTTTGAGCGCGAGCTTGTATATGATGAAGTCGAAGGAGTAAGGCGGGATTTGGAAGAACTGAAGAAAATGACACCCGCAGAAAAGAAGGCTCATCCGAAAGAGGTGTCAGCAAAAGTGCATTACGAAAAGATACTGTTTCTCCTGGATTAGAAGCCAGTAGGCAGGAACAGTTGGCGGTTGGCAGCGGCAGTAGGCACTAAATGAGACAACTGCCAACTGAAAAGACTGCCAAGTGCCGCTGCCATCTGCCTACTGAACCGGGGTGACAATATGCTGGCACTTCTTTGCAATATTTTTGCAATTGGAATATATTATTAAATGTATAATCAAATGGAGAGCACTTATGGATACAGTAAAAAAGAACAAGCAAGAAGAAAGGCCAACAATAAAACATACCAGCCGCGGGGTATTATACGCTGATCCAAAGGATATCCTTTCAAGTAAAGTTGCTCAAAGACAACTGGAAATGATCAGGAAATCAGATCTATTGAAGAAAATGCGTGGAAGAAAGGATAAGCGGTAGTTAGCGGATGGAACTTAATATCTTATTGATGCCTCTGTTGGGAGGCTATATTTGCATTAAAAAGTCCACGCTGTTTAAATTCAAATCAATTCGCTACCATACGCAAGAGCTTTTGTTAAGTTCAGCAGTGGCTGGCTTTTTGGGTTTGATGATTGCTTATACAGTCATACTCATCTTATATGCCTTTAACCCCGAACTACATACCTGGTGGCATAGTTTTGTTGATTTTAGTTACTCCGGAACGGCTTTCCTGTCTTTTATCGGCCTGCTTTTATTTACCTATATTCCGAACTTCTTTATCAATGAAAATGAGCAGATTAAAGAAATTATCAGAGAGGATAATGATGGAATTGAACTCATTATGTTAAAAGCACTTGAAGAAGGAAAGCTGGTAAGTACGACGCTTAAGAATGAAAAGGTTTATGTTGGATTTATTTCCCGCCATTTTTTTAATCCAACTTCAGAATTAAAATCTATAAAATTAATACCTGTTTTTAGTGGATATCGAAATTCCGATGATCATCGGATAACTTTTACAACACCCTATGAAACAGTGATAAGTTATGTGGTCGAAAGTACTGACCATAACCTTGATATCGATGACTTTCAAATTGGGCTACCGATATCAGAAATAACTTCAATAAATATTTTTGATTTTCAGGTTTACGACATGTTTAATAGTGTTGATCCTGACCAGTTATCCTTTGGGTTTAAATAATTCCTTAATTTGGCACCACTGTGCTTACCAATAACCCGTCTACAGCTACTGCCTCCTGCCACTGCCTCCTGCCAACTGTAAGGATTCCCCTCCAAACAGTACTAACTAATAGCCACCAAAACCGATCTTTCGTGTTATCCGTGTTTTAGTGGCCTATTAAACAAACCGGAATCAAAATCACAGAACCATGTCACTTGAATACCATATTGATTCATCTGAAAATTTAAATACCGGCCCCGGTAGTTTCCATAGCATCAGCAAAAACAGTCAAACAATATCTTTTGACCGGATATTAGATAATGTAACCCGTTCAGGATCAACCGTTACCACGGCGGAAGTGAAAGCTGTTATTGAGGAAATATTGTATTACGTCAACAAATATTTGGAGCAGGGATATAGCGTTGAAACACCGCTGGCAATTTTTCGATCCAGAATCAAAAAGAGTTTTGACGGATTTGATGACGTTTTCAAACGCGGACGGAATAAGATTGTTATCTTAGCCGAACCCAGCAAAAGGCTGAAGAAAGCGGCCGATAACATCACGCCCCGGAAAGTACCCGGTCCGAACCGGATACCTTCTCCCCGTTCATATTACGACGGACTCAGCGACAGCGAAGACAGCATCATCACACCCGGCGGATTCGCACATATCAAGGGCAAACTGCTCAAGATTACGGAAGGGGAGGAAGACCAGGGAATCTTCTTCATCAATAAGAAGAACAAGAAAGAGGTCGTACAGGTACCTTTCAACAAAATCAGAATAAACAAGCCCAGCGAACTCATCTTCGCCAATCCGGAGCTGCCGCCGGGGACCTACCTCCTCGAAGTCCGCAACACACCTTACCGGGTAAAGAAGACCCGTACCGGATGGTTCGATGGGGAGCTTGAGGTTGCTGAGTGATACAGTAGGCTGTAGGCAGCTGCAGTAGGCAGG
>CAZPWQ010000253.1:0-2829 GCA_964590495.1 uncultured Balneolaceae bacterium | reverse complement strand
CGCCTGCAGCGATCGCCACCACATCAGCAAGGCCCGATGGCACGGTGCTCTGGCCTGAAGAGTTACTCCCCCAGGCCACAACCGTGCCGTCTGATCGCAAAGCCAGGTTGTGAGCGCTGCCCGCAGCGAGATCGATAAAATCAGAGTTTGGTTCAGCTGAAATAACTTGTTGGCCCCAGCCGACCACGGTTCCCGGCTCAGCCGAAGTTTGTGAATGCAATGGCTGGATAAAAACAGACAACGACAGAATACATAGAATAGATAGATTTATTAGTAGTTTCATAGCCCGGTTACCTTACACCTCATTTAAATGCTTATCAAACAATTATTATAGTGATCGTATGAATTTGATAAGTGTTAATTACAAATAAATTATTCCGTTTGATCGACTTTTTTGACTCGGAAATAAACAGATGTGCTGTACCTACCGAGCGCTCGCACTAAACCTTTGTTGTAGCTGTAACCCAGACAGGCAGCTCTTTGCCACGTTGACGTCGTTGACTTCATCTATCTCCTACTTTTATGCTGCGATCTTATCCCGGTCTTGCCGGAAGTTCCCTTTACCTCCGCTGACCTCTTTATTTCAGCTTTTGGTAGTTCTCTTTCCCATCTTACCGTTTCAACCCTCCGTTAGCAGATGAGGTACGGTGGTTGGTTCTTCGATTTAGTTCACTAAATACATAAGGAAATTTTTTATAATATTCAAGAAAATATCTGTATTAACCTATTTTATAATCCAGCCATCTCCACCTTCATCCTCTTTTTTACCGTCAAATTAGCATACTTCTCCGTCATCTTTTGGCTCGAATGCCCGGCCATATAGCTTGCCTTTGCCGTATGAAACCCCATCTCGATACGGGTCGTAACGACCTGGTGCTTTTTCTATGTAGACTGCGGGTAGAGGGAATAACCAGCATAATGCTTCCTAAGACCGCCATTGAAGTAAGTGACAAAAAATAGGCTTGAACCAGTGCTATATCTTGTTCGGATCGAACTCTGGCAGTTTTCGCATTCTTTTTAACTCCTTATCGATGGTTTTGAACAGCAAGTCGAGTTCATTTTCTGAACTCATTTTTGGGCGGGTGTTTTCCCAGATTGGAGGACGGCCATTAAGATAACTTCAAAGCAACCGCATCTACTACTATCAGTCTCTGGCAGATGGAACCTTCTACTGCCGGGTCAACCGGGCAACCATAACCATTGACCAGGCCCTGAAAGCGCATGACCCCCAAATAAAAGCAGTCTAACGTGCCCCAGCGGATTGAACCCTACATCGGGTACCGGTATTTTACGGGCTTTCAGTTTTCCGGTGATAATTCTCATTCTGTTGAACTTTTACCGTCCATACCGATGTTGAGGCTTAACATAATCGCAGGATATGCATTTTCAAGTCTGAATCCGTAGGTCGTCTCATCTGCATCGACCAACATAGTCTTGAATTTGTCGAGCAATATCGCCTCTCCGGCTTCCCTGAAAACGGGTGGCAGCACTTCCATCGCCTCCTGTCCTTTTTCACCGTAGACAAATAGCTGATCATATTAACCGTTCAACCAGTTCAGCTGCTGCCCGTAATAATTCCAGAGATACGGAAGATCATTTATGGATTCGAACCTGAAATAGATCGCACCCCTCAGTTTACCGAGAATAAAGGAAGCTATGGCGAGGTGATCGTATTGGGAGCTGACCATCAGGTATGAACCTTTAAGGCAGGTAAAACGCTGCCATTCAATACCCAGTTCAAATTCACTGATCAATTCAATCTCGTTAAAACGTCCGAGCAGATCCCGGTAGGTATCTGTGTGGTTCCGTTTACGAACTAAAAGCAGTTTAATATCCCGGTTACTGAGGTTAAACCAGGATGTTTTCAGCTCACTTCTCGGAAGACCGTCCATAAGGATACTCAGATGATCTTCCCGTTCGTGAGCCGTTTCATAGACCAGGCGCGGTAATGTACTCCAGCATTCAAAATAAGCCGGTGTCAGAAGACGGATCGCACAGCAATCGTGAAGTTCGCCTATCTTGAGGAGTGAGGACCGGATTCCTGAAAACGAACCATTTTACATATCGGTCAGGCTATCCCTGATCCCGGCATTGAAATCAATACATCCAATATGTCGAAGCTGGAGCTCATTTTCCGGGTCGTTTACTGCGTAGTAGTACTGATGATTCGAAAAATAGACACCCAGACAAACATCAGATGAAGCCATCGAAGTTAATTCCAGTTCGGTGCATTTAACAGAGTTGTACGTTCCAAATCACCGATTCTCAGGTCTGAGTCCAGATCTTCGAGAAGGTAGATCTGCGGCCTCAACGTTTCATTAAGGGTGTATTGAAACTCATTATGTGGAGGTCTGGGAGAATACTTTATAGAATCGGGATTGTAGGTTGATGGAGGCCGTTCTCTGAAAAGTGAATTACCCTCAGCTACCATCTTCTGATCGGTTTTCAAAAATTGAATCAAGGAGTCCAGTCCTCCTTCGCTAGGTGGGAACCTGCCTTCTGTATTCCTGTAATGAACAAGAGCGTCACGAACCAGGCTCATGCGGTGCTGGACACGTTGCGTCATCTCACTCTCCTCTAAAACCTCCTGATAAGGATCGTTCTGGAACCCGTCAGGATCCGAAGTTTCGGGTTGATATAGATCGTAAATTTTAAGCCTGGAGCCATCCGGCACACTCCATCCTCGCTCACTCTTCTCGAAAAGTACCTCAGCAGTGAATTGAATACGTTCGCCTGCTTCGGCTGCGTTGTAACGATGTATTTCATTTCGTAATGTTCCAGGCTTAAACTGATCCCAGAATCCTCGTGATTCGAGAGCCTGTTGGCCTT
>CAZPWQ010000252.1:0-2847 GCA_964590495.1 uncultured Balneolaceae bacterium | reverse complement strand
GATTCTCCAAAATGCAGGCCTACCGGCTGCAGATCATTCTGATCCACTCGCCCGTCTCCATTCGCATCAGCATACGTTGCCTCCGCGGGAATCCACTCCTCAGATTCACGCGGCTTCCAGGTAATTGACGGATAGATAGCCGGCGGGCCGTTGGATAGCCAGTATTCTCCAAGCGGTAAAACATCGTTCTCATCAACCTCACCATTGTCGTCTGTATCACCCGGCCACACATCCCCGCGGGCAGCCCCGGGATTGATTCCGGTGATCAAAATGTCATCGATACGGTTTGTACCGGTAGGTGAAACCGTCTCCGGCCCTTCTTTTTCTTCATCCTGATTTATCCTGAGATTGCTCAATTGAACCCACCGTAGATAAGCTTCTGTCTGATCTTCCATACCGGCCGGCAGTGGAAGCTGATCAAGCTCATCCAGAGAGCCGTTTCCCACCTCAATCGATCCGCCACTCACCTCATCCCAGGTTGTCCCATCTAAACTCCATTCGAGCTGAAAATCGCGTGGGCCAGTAGAAGTCCCGTCATGGCTGGAAGAAATTCTCAACTCTTCAAGCTGTTCCGTATTTATAACGATCTGCCAGTAATTTTGTCCTTCCACATACTCATCCCAGCCATTCGAATTTGCTGCATTGCTGGTAAAGCCGTTAAAAGAAGCTCCAAAAACTTCCGGTTCAACGTTTTGATTCGGGAAAATAGCCTGGCTCGGCGTAAGCACTTCGTCGTCAAAATCCCATTCAGCTATGGTATACCGGTATGGCGGCTGCTGTAGAATTTCCATCTCTGCTGATGGATTACCGGCATCATCCCAAAAGCCGTTCACTCCGCCATAAGAGTACTCTCCGGATTCATCAATTTCAGCCCGTAAAGCAACGTAGTAGGTACCGGTGGGACGCTGCCAGGCTATTTCACCGCTATAGGTAAAAAAATCTTCGTCCGATTGTTCATCAAACTCCATTATTTGCCAGTTTTCATCATCCCATCCGGCGGGATTGGTATTGTCATCACTCACTCCAACCCACACGTCGGTCCGGGTCGTGTTTACCTCATCTGTGGTGATGCCGGTGGCATAGATCTGTCCGGTTGCCTGGTATTCCTCTCCTTCGGTCATATCGAATGCATGCGGCGTAGTCAGCTCAAGTGTTACGATTGATTCCAGAATATCAACACCGGTATCTTCAGGATCTTCAAAATCGATCGGGTCAGTTTCAGAATCTGCAAACTGAATATTATCAAACGAAAATGTCCCCTCACCAACCGGCGTAAACTTTTTAGCACTAAATTTCAGTATCATCAATTCACCATCCGATGGGGCGGACAGATCTTCTGTTAGTGAAACCGAGGCGCCAACAACTCCCGGAGAAATCAGGTCAGCAACTGCCAGTCCGCCTGTTGTTAAATCGGTAGCTTCTATGCCGGTAAATTCAAAACGGTTGTCATCAAACTCCACTTCCACAGAGAAAAAGTACACATCTGCCTGATTCTGTATCGATAAAGTCAACTCCAGCTCCTCCCCTGCAATTAGTTCTGTAGCCGAAGGTTCTGCGTGGATGGTTACTGGTTGTGAAAAGCCGATTGCAAATAATCCTGAAGTGCTGATCAACCCGAAAAGCACAATAGTACGAAATAGATACTCGAATGTATTCATAGGTCTCCCATAATGGTCTTGTTGATAGTTTTTATTAAGGAAAGCCCGTAACTGCTCTCTGCTGCATTAGATAAGAAGGCCCCTGTTAGTATGAGCCGAAAAAAGCAGTCCCCTTACAGAATTTTTTTGGGAAGAGGTTAAATGTTTCAGAATTTATTTTAAAGAAGAGTTTTTTCTGATGCATCCCTATAGCAGGGAGATGTCTCCGCGCCGGCCGAAAAACCGGCCTCTGGTCGACATGACAGGGACGGTAAGGGGAAAAGCGCGGCGCGAATAACTCTATGACTGAACCAATATTTTAGCTGTGCCGCGTGGGAAAATATGATCTATCGGTTCATCAATCTGTCGCAAATCAAGGAGTAGTAGAAAGTAAATAGATGATAGTAAATAGAATACCAAACAGCACTAATTCAGGGATTGACACCTTCTCAAGACTCAGGACTCAGGACTAACCCTTACCTGCGAATCTGAAAAATCGTATTTGTAACAATCGCGGCCATAGAGACGATCGTTGAATAGATTGCGATCCGTTCCTGCGGACTTAATTCTGTTTCCTCCTCCTCTTCGGGTATAACAATGGTAGCTCCGGGCTCGATATTCGGGTCATTCCTAAAAAAGAGGAACCGGCTGGTCCGGTCTACTTCTCCGTTGGCATAAATAACATAAGCGCGGCTTTTTTTGGCATTTTCGGTATATCCGCCAGCGCTCCGTACAAAATCTCCGAGGTCCATGCCGTCCTCATAGCGAACGGTTACCGGATAGAGTACCGCTCCTTCCACGGTAACGGTTTCTAGTTCAACGGGTACTTCAAGAACATCACCGGGCCTAAGTTTCAGGTCATTAGGCCCACCGGGATTTTGCAAAATATCCACCAGCCTGATACCTACTTTTTCGTTCCTGTCCCGATCCAATTCGATGTCATCATCAATAAGAGCCGCTTCTTCAGATACATCGGTTACCGCTACCCTGGTGAGTGAAGCTCCCTGCGGATAGGCAAAATCCGATAGACCGCCCGCCATTTCGATCAGGTCGCTAATGCGGGCATTACGCATTTCAAGAACATAATCGCCCGTGAACTGGACCTCCCCCTGTATCTGTACCGTTTCCTGTTGACGATAATTGGGTTTTCTCCGTATCAGGACCTGGTCAAACGGTTCTAACTGAAAGTCCCCGTCACCCCCTCGAAACT
>CAZPWQ010000251.1:0-2872 GCA_964590495.1 uncultured Balneolaceae bacterium | reverse complement strand
CCGCTGCGCTGGCCCGCGGGGGTATCATCGGAACTCGCACTTTCGGATTCCTGTACCCTCTGCATCTCTGCACGGCGAATTTGACCGACGGGGCCGGCATTCAATCCAGATGAGTGCGACATCAGGTGAGCAAATGTCATCGGTGACTTAACGGGGCGCGTTTCATAGGTTCCATCCTCATTGACTGAAGTGACCACCTGGTCGGGAATTCCGGGAAAGTACTCTGAAACCGGGTCATCCACGGCCACCAATCCCTGTTCCACAAGCGTCATAAATGCAACGGTCACTACTGCTTTGGTTTGCGAGAACAGAATATAGTAGTCGTCAACGGTGGCAGGTTTCCGGTTCTCGATATCTTTCCACCCGAACGCTTTATGATATACCACATCACCACCCTTTGCCACAAATGCGGCTATACTGCTGGCCTTCTTTTGATCCACAAAAGACTGAAGCAGGGAATCCACACTTGCCACGTCAGCTGCACTGGTTCCCGCATCCTGCAGGTTCACTTCGTGATTAAATTGTTGGGGTACTTCTGAGGTGTTCGTCTCACTACTGCACCCGAATCCCCACATTACGGCCGCAATACATGTTGCATACAGAAATATTCTCTTCACACTTATCTCCACAGTAATTTTAGTTTTATTGTCAGGCTCAAATAAACAGGTGGTATTTCTTTTGTCTTGGTTATCAATTCCTTACTGTCCTTGCTTCAGGTGTTTGGCAAAGAACTCCACCAGTGCGGGCTCAGTAACGTCAAGCTGTTCGGCGTAGGCAACTCCGTGCCCGCCTTCGAGCTTCGTGTATTTAATGTCGGCACCCGCGGCCTCCATCTTTTCAACAAAATCATTGGTCAGTTCAGGGCGAACAACCGGGTCTTCGGTGCCCTGGATGAGAAACAATGGTGAATGATCACCCGCAATATACCCGATCGGCCACCATTCCTTTTTTGCCATCGGCGTATCACGTCCTAATTCGGTGGGAGGCGAACCGGCGGCTGCTACGTTGACCCTACTGGAATATTCGTTCCAGCCTTCACCCTCCAGGCCGGCGGTGTCCGGAGCCATCGCCAGCATCATGGCCAGGTGTGCGCCTGCCGAATGACCATACGCTCCGATTCTGTTCGGGTCTACCTGGTACTCTTCGGCATGGGCGCGGAGCCAGCGAACGGCGGTTTTTACATCTTCGATACAAGCCGGGAACTCTGCTTCATCCAAAAGACGATAGTTGATATTAATAGTGACATATCCCAGTTGGGCATAATCGACCATCATCTTCTGATAAACACTAACAGACTTTGAGCCTCCCCTCCAACCCCCGCCATGTACGATCACCAGAGCCGGGCGGAGCTCACTTCCAAAATTGGCCGGCATCGCCAAATCAAGCTTCCACGCCTCGCTGTCTCCATCTTTATACCGGATATCTTCGGTCACCGTAATTGTTTTTTGGTCAGTTTCGATCACCCTGTTAACCGGCTTTTCAAAAGACTGTCCCAAACTAATGCCAGTGACAGCAACAACAGTAAACATCGTCAATACCAAAGATGCAATGCCTCTTTTCATAAATGCTAGTTTAATTGGTTTCATTATACTAAATATTTCATTTAAGGTTTATTTAGGATTTAAGCTAATATTTTAAAAAAGTTTTACCTCTCACCTAATCAAATAATCATCGTAAATTAATAGAGCTTATATATGTTAAATGAGCGCCTCAAATATTCCTTTAATAAAGTAGGTTAACTTACAATTACACCCTATTCCATTAACATCCATTCCTAAAATCCGATTTTAATAAATTCGTTTTCTTTCTATTAGCTTATTCAATACCTGATGCTATGGCTCTTCAAAAATCTTTATTTGATTAATTGTCAGCCGCTCCGTATCCCGGAACTCATCTTCGCGTGCTATCTTGTTCTGGGTGACCTCAGTCAGCTTGTTACTGTTTCTCATCATACTCAGCTTTTCCGAATAACCTCACTCTGAGGTGATCTGTTTCTACCGGCTTTTGGCGAAATATCCGGGTTAGATCTTCCCCAAAAGAAAGAAAAGAGATAGAAGATATTTTTTCTTTAATCATTCCTATATATCCTCATAGAAATACTTACCGTTCTGGCTCTCCTCTACCCTTAGCTCCACCGAGGCCGCCGTAAGGTTATCTGAGGTCACATTTACCTTGATTGATCCTGTTTCCCTGTTCGACTGTATTATTGCGAGTGCCAACCCGTTGAAGGCCTTTCGTTGCTCCACATCTTTGTGTGAGGTATGATCGGTCGGATCGCCGTTGCCCACCCCAATGATCTCGCCTTCTCCGCTAATATCGAATTCAACCAGATTATCAGCCGTGGGAACTACATTGCCGTTTTCATCAACTATTTCCACTTTAAGATGAGCGACATCCCGACCGTTGGCAACCAGCGAGTTTTTATCTATTGAAAGGCGAATGGCAGCAGGATCACCCGTCGTTGTAATCTCTTTGGTCATCACTACTTCCCCATCTTTTCTTCCCACAGCTTTCAACGTACCCGGTTCATAATGAACATCCCATCGGGCGTGCAAGCCTGCCGTCGTCGGATTCACCCGCGGCTCTTCGTAGCAGTTCCACCCACACGAAGTTCCCTGCCGGGGAAACTCAATCCGCCGCTGCCCAATATGCTGGTCGTTTAAGTACAAGTCCACCGTGTCGATGTTGGTATATGCCAACACCGGCAAGTACTGCCCTTCTCGTCCGGACCAGTTCCAGTGCGGGAACAGGTGAAGGACCGGTTCATCGCTCCACTGGCTTTTGTAAAAATAGTAGGAGTCTTTTTCGAACCCAGAAAGATCCAGGGAACCGCTGGAAGCATGTTTGGTGGGCCACCAGGCTTCTCCCAGGT
>CAZPWQ010000250.1:0-2897 GCA_964590495.1 uncultured Balneolaceae bacterium | reverse complement strand
GACTACAGGTTCAGGCCAGTCATACCGGGCGATATTTATATTTCTGAATGCAATTGCTCCATGATCACCCTGAAAACGCAACGGACCCTGAGCAACTTCCTCATTACTGACGGCACCCCTGGTCGGACCGAATAGCTCCAGATCTTCATGTATGGTAACTCCGTTCAGTTCCGCTCTGATAATTTTAGCGTTTTCAATTTTATTTCCATTACCATCGAACCGTGGAGCGCGGAAAGATACCTCCAGGTGCTGCCATACTCCCGGTGCGCGGCTGGCATTTTGACGCGGGGGATATCCTTCGTAACCTTTCTCACCCTCCGGCCGGCTCTCATCCCACCGCTCATAAATTCCACCATTATCACCGGAAGCAGGAACTTTGACCGCCCAGCTGTCCAGCAACTGCAACTCATACCGTCCCTGCAGATAAATGCCCGAGTTGGATTCTTTTGCCATCATAAAATCAAGTTCCAAATCGATATCCCCATGTTGAAAGCCGGTGAAAAGATCTTCTCCCTGATGGTTTGCAGGATTGTTAACCAGGATGCCCTGGCCATCTGCTGTTGTAATTTTATTTTGCTCTTCAAGAGATGCCGTTACCTCTCCTGCTACAGACCAGCTTTCACCCGGATTTTCAAACGCAGATAAATCCTGCAGGTTTAATCCTGCCACATTTTGAGCAAAAAGTTCAGAACTGAATATAAACAGAAAACTGAAAGAGAGAATAAAGCCAGTTAACAAAATCGAAAGTGATTTTTTCATATGCATTCTATCACTTATTATTTTTATAGATTAGAAAATTTTTCATTCGTAAAGACAATACTGGTTAAAAAATTACAGCTTTTCGGTTGAACTATATGACCAAAAAATCAAGACTTATTTTTCTTTTATTTTTTAAAAAAAAGACCGGGTTGCAGTCTAATTTAAATCACTTGAAGATGCAACCCGGACTGGAGAATATAAATTAATCTTTGAGAAGTTGATATATCAAAACAAGAATATTTAATAACCTGGATTTTGTTTAAGAGCAGGATTTGTCTGTATCTCATCATCCGGAAGCGGATATAAGAGATGGTGTTCTTCGTATATTTGACCCCAGTTATTAGATTGACCAACTACATCAACAAATGATATCTCTCCCGGATTATTCTCTGATGCTACAGGATATTGCCGGGTTCTTTGAATATCGGACCAAATTTTAAAATTTAAGGCTAATTCACGTAACCTTTCTTTCCAGACCTCTTCAACAAAATCCTGCTCGGAAAGGCCGGTCAATGAAGCTACAATTACACTTCTATCAGTTTGCCAGAGAGCTCTGCTTCTAACATCAGCCAGATAGGAAACTGCTTCACTTGTTACACCTTCCGAACGGGCAATTGCTTCAGCTGCGATCAAGAGTACTTCCGCATAGCGATATACTCTTATATCTCTTTCTCCCCTTCCTGTCTCAAAAATTGCATCCTCCTCAAACCACAGATAGGGAGCCCATTCGCCGAACTCATGCTCTTGTCCATCACGCTCAAATGAGTTATAAAATAATTGTTGGTTTTGAATTCGAAGGTCCTCATCAGGATCATAAAAACTGATAAATGCTTCTATCGGCCGGTAAGCATTTAGAGTACGACCGTAGTTTATACCATCAGGACGAACAACTCCGGGAATTGTAATACGGGGATTATCATTAGGACCAATTTCAGCATTATATTCTATACCATATACATATTCTTTATCGACGTCAGAAGAACGCAATTTATTATAAGCGCTTTCTTCAGGACTTACTCCATGTTCAACCAGTTCATGATTTCCAGCTTGTATGACTGATCTTGCAGCATCAGCTGCATTCTCATAATTAGATGTTTCCTGAAGCGGAAAGCCAGACATCTGGAGATAAATGTCAGCTAAAAGTGTAGAGACTGCTCCATTTGTTACCCTGAAATTATTCATTGGGAAAGGACCATCAGACAAAACTCCCTGATCTAAAATCCAATTTAAATCTTCAACAATATGACTATAAACAGCTTCAGAATTGGTTCTTTCAACTTCTATCTCCTCTAAACCTTCCACAGGTTCTGTGACTAGCGGTACAGCACCAAAGAACTTAACCAGTGAAAAGTAATTGAGTGCTCTAAAAAAACGGGCTTCAGCTAATAATCTATTTTTTTCACTTTCTGCCATTCCCACCATATCAGGAATGAATTTAATCGCAGTATTAGCTCTTGAGATTACACTATAATGGCCCGACCACCAATTATCAAAAAATTGATTTAGAACCTCGGGTCCTACTTGTAAGTCTTGAGCAACCTGCCCCTGTATACGCTCACCTTTAGCTTCATTATCAAAATAGCCGGACATATATCCACCCATCATAACATCAGCACCACCGAAGCCTCCGGAATTATAAAAGCTGGCCCCCTGACCGTCACGATATAAGCTGTTTACCAAACCTTCGGCTCCTTCAGGTGATTCTAACAATTGGTCTACAGAAATCTCGTCTTTAGGCGTTTCTGCCAAAAAATTGTCGCATGAACTTAACGCCCATAAAGACAATACAAGGATAAAAATTAACTTCTTCATAGTATTCAGATATATTTTAAAAAATGAGTATTAGAATCTTAAATTCACTCCGAGAGTTAGTGTTCGCGGTTTGGGATACTGATAAAAGAAAATGTTTTGTGAATTAGGATTTGCTCCCCATGATGTGCCTTCAGGATCGTGTCCCTTAAAGTCAGGATGATGAATCACAAAGGCATTTTCCAAGCTTGCAGTAACCCTCATTCGCTGCATTCCTAACCGGGAGGTTAAACTCGAATTAAAAGTATAACCTAATGAGAAAAGATTACCCCTGATATACGACCCATCTACTATCCAGTGACTGTCAGCCTGGGTATTTTGGCCGGAAA
>CAZPWQ010000249.1:0-2926 GCA_964590495.1 uncultured Balneolaceae bacterium | reverse complement strand
CATAATCCAGGTTTTCAACAATCCGTTCAGCTATTTTCCGCGGATTCATCTTCAGCGGCCGCGCCAGGTTCAGGGCAATATTAGCCGCTGCATCCCCGTGCTCAGGCTGGTTCGGCTTCTCAATCTGTATCTCGGGTATATCACCTTCATCAAGATCAAACTGTTCAAGAGATTTTTTGATGATGCTTCGTAAATAATCTTTCATTAAGGGCAACGGTTAAAGCGGTATTCAGATTAAGCATCAAATATAAGGCATTTGCATATCGAATATCGAATTTGAATAGAACACGGATAATGCGGATTAAACTGATAGGCACAGATGAATAATTTATTTTTTTTCGGTATAAATTTTGCGACTGAATTCTGGTTTTTTGCCGAAGTTTAAAAGGAGTCCGACTTTAATATCTGTAGCGCGCAGATAATTTATAAGTTGAAGTTCGTGTTCTTTGCAAATAGCTTCAGCGGCTTTTAGTTCTAAAATAATTTTGTTCGCTACCAGAATATCAGCAAAATATTCTCCTACAAGAATTTCATCATAATAGACTTTTATAGGATGTTGAGTCACGCATTTCAGTCCCTGATTTCTAATTTCTATTGCCAATGCCTTCTCCTATACTTTCTCAAGGAAGCCATATCCCAACGTATTATAAACATGATAATAAGCCTTGATAATCTTATCTGTAATATTGGAATAAAGCATAACTACATTAATTTTTATCTGCGTAAATTCGCCCAATCCGCCTCATCCGTGTTCTATTTTAGAAGTCCCTTTGCGCGGAAGCTGGTATAGTTATCGCCGGCGATAATGATATGATCGTCGACGGGGATACCGAGCAGTTTTCCGGATTCTGCTATCCGCTTGGTCAGCTGGATATCGGCTTTCGATTCTTTATTCTGTCCGCTCGGATGGTTGTGGAGAAGCAATATACTGTTGGCTTCATTCATCATGGCCTGACGCATAACTTCGGCGGGATCAACAATGGTGGCGGTGGATCCGCCGGAGCTGATCTTTTTATAACCCATAACTACTTTTGCATTATTGAGGAAAGCCACAAAAAATACTTCTTTCGTAAGATCGCGCAGCTTGGGTCCGAAGTAGGCTACAGCTTCGTTTGGCGAAGTTATTTGGATCTGTTCACCCAGGCTGGCGACCTGAATACGCCGCGACAGCTCGAAAACCGCTTCCAGCGTGAGTGCTTTCACTTTGCCCATTCCGGGAATCACTTTTAACGACTGCCAGTTTTTGCGTGCCATCAGGCGAAGTCCGTCAAAATGATCGAGCAGCGCCTGCGACATCTGAATAACATTCATCCGCCGGCTCCCGGTACGCAATAGAATGGCCAGCAGTTCAGCATCGGAGAGACTGTCTGCCCCGTAATTCATCAGCTTTTCCCGCGGCTGTTCATCAGGCTGCATTTCTTTAACGGTTCGTTTTAAAAAGTCGTTTGCTTCAAAAGTTTCCTGTTCTGACATAAGATCTCCTGTATTTAAATTAGGGTTTACAGGTAAGACCTTTTTGGGAGCAATTCCTTACAAAAAATTTTAAACAACCGGTAACGGAAGCCATTGTTGTTCGGAAAAGACAGTTGAAATGAAAATATTATCTGATCCGCCAGTTAAAGATTTCACTTAAAAAACCTTACATAAAAAAAAGACTCAGTAGTGAGAAAAGGCGATCCGAATTTACTCGGGGTCATATTCAAGGATATCACCAGGCTGGCAGTCCAGCGTATTGCAAATTGCGTCAAGTGTAGAAAAACGAACAGCCTTGGCCTTACCGGTTTTGAGGATGGATAGATTTGAAATGGTAATTCCTACCTCCTCTGACAGTTCGGTCAGCGACATATCCCTTTTTATGAGCATCAAATCAAGATTTACTTTAATTGCCATAGAACTATACCGTCAGTTTTTGTTCTTCATAGATTTGTGCTGTTTCTCTGAAAAAAAAGCTCAGGATAACAATTAAGATTCCAAAAAGAACCAACCATAAACTCGAATAAGAAGGGGTTATTTCATATCCCAGAAGTTTAGGGTCGTATTGTACATAACCGGCCAATACAGTACTGTGAAGTGTCCTGACAATGGGAAGAAAAACAGCGATTAAGCCCATGCTAAACAGACGCAAATGATTTTTTTCATCAAATGGATTTTCAATAATAACGGATCGTAAAATCTTTGATAAAAGAAAAAAGAATAGCACAATTCCAGCAAAGGTTAAAAGACGGAATATCAGAATAAGAGAAGTTTCAACCGGAAATTGCTCAAAATCCGGACGATAAAAAACCTCAGAATAAAATTTTGTTCCAACACCAGAATAGAAATTAGTTGCTTTTTCTATTAAAAATTCATTTGGAGGAAGGCCGATCTGTTGATTACCATACATTTTTTGAGGAAGCGCATAATATTCAGTATCAAGATGAATTTTTGGGTCTATGATATTATAGTCTCTGGCAATCCATGGGCTGGTACTAGACACAGCGTAATTAAAAGAAATCAATATGATAACTGCCCAACAACCGTAGAATGAAATTTTGCTGATTAACTTGCTCGGGTTATTATTCATGACAATCCTCCTACAAGAAATGTTTAATTACAGGTTCATCTGTTAATAAATATATAATTTTATTGAAAAACAATAAATATTAATTGTTTTTCAATAATTTATTACTGATAAAGGGTTAATATACTCCTCCTTATTTCTCACAATATTTTGGTGAAACTCTTGTAAATTCTTGTCACGACACGTGAAACATGCATATGTTGAGTCACAATTAATTAGCTCTTCCGTAATTTTTTTTGTGATTCTGACAGCGGTCGGAAGAAGCAAAACACCCCCGAAAGCGTTCGGGGAAATTCAGGCTAAAATTCCTTCCGCTGAAAAACAATATATGCCAGGGCAAGAAAGGGAAAGACAATAACGGTCAAG
>CAZPWQ010000248.1:0-2938 GCA_964590495.1 uncultured Balneolaceae bacterium | reverse complement strand
AACTGAAGAAATCCGCATCCTTGATCAGGGCCACTTTTATCGCTTCCGATATACCTGCTCTCCAATCCCGGTCCTCGAGTGTCTCGAGAAAACTGTAATCGTTTATTACTGCATGGGGCGGTACAAACGTCCCCAGAAAGTTTTTCTTTCCGAAGGCATTAACCCCATTTTTGACGCCGACTGAAGCATCATTCTGCGCCAGCACAGTGGTTGGAACGCGTATCAGGCGTATTCCCCGGTGGGCGGTTGCGGCAGCATAACCGGCCGCATCGATTACAGCTCCACCGCCTATTGCAGTTATATAGCAATGGCGATCAAGATGGTTTTCATCGATTGCAGCATGTATATCGTCTATCAGGGACGGATCATTTTTAGCCGCCTCTCCACCGGGAAGAATAACCGGACGCTCCACTAATTCGAATAGATCTTTATGAGTGGCGGCATATTCACGTATCCGGTCAAACAGTCCCGGATGATGCTCATACATTCCTTCATCCAGTATAACCAAGACCTTTTTAACTGCAGCGGATTCTCTTTTACCGATTATATCGGCAAACAGGGAATTACCGGGAACAAAAAGCTCGTTGGTGAAGCAGACATCATAATCGAAAGAAACTGAAAAAGATTGTTTTATTAACTCCATTTAAGAAAATTTATCCATCTGAAACTACAGTTATCATCACTAATTAAAACTGCTCTTAAGTTGTATATATTATTCGTAACAAGACAAAGGAAACTAGATTTTCATGTAAATTATTGTTACAGTTTGTGTGAATTTCAGAACCTTTATCGAGTTGTGTAATAATAGTTTAAAAACAACGGACAATAACCTTATTTTTTAAGATAAACCATACTTTTCGTCATAACAACCGGTTGATTTTAATCTTCAACAAAATTTAGGAATGACAGCGCATACGCATCAGATTACGGACTTTTCAAAACTGAGGTCAGAAATTAAATCATGGCTGGAATCCCGTCTGGAAAGGGACTCCGTTGAATGGCTGACTTCAAAGAGTGAGAATCTTTGGAACGGCGGAGAAGACTGGGAATTCTTCTCCTCTTTCAGTGCCGTTCCGCGCTATACCGGTAAAGACGATCTGAATTTGTCGAATGAAGAACAAAAGCGTGCCGGGGAAATTCGTCCGGGCTGGAAACCTCAGCACTGGACAATCGACCAGCTGGGTCGATCATTTATCATACTGAGTGTCGAAAACCGTGATAAAAATGAATTCCTTGAACTGCTGGAAAAAACACATCAAACCAGTGATATGGGGGAAGCTGAAGCGCTTTACAAAAGCCTGCCGGTGATACCTTATCCCGAAGAACTGCGCGCACGGGCAGCCGAAGGAATTCGCAGTAATATGACCTCGGTATTTAACGCAGTCACACACAGAAATCCCTATCCGGCTGAATATTTTGATGACGGTGCCTGGAATCAGATGGTGCTTAAAGCTCTTTTCGTAGAAAGACCGCTCTATCTGATTCAAAAAATAGATGAACGCGTAAACAGAAAACTGGCTGAGATGCTGATTGATTATGCCCATGAACGGTGGGCGGCCGGCCGCAGTGTCTCACCGGAACTGTGGCGGCCTGTCGGTCCGTATGCCGAGGGAGAAATGCTCGACGATCTGCAAAAAGTACTTAACCATTCCGATGAAATCCAAAAACAGGCCGCAGTTCTCGCACTTTCCGCCAGTCCATCCGATAAGGCAAAGAGCCTGTTACAGGAGCATGCCGATCTGAACAACAAGATTAAAAAGAAGAATATCACCTGGGATGATATCGGAAGGAAGTTTGATAAACAGAAATAACAAATTGACTAAAAGAATACAGTACCATGAAAGAAACTGATGACACCATAGACGATATGCAGTTTATCGATCCGCATGTTCACATGATCTCCCGTACGACCGACGATTATGAGGCGATGCGTCGCGCCGGAGTAGTCGCTGTTATTGAGCCGGCCTTTTGGATCGGTCAGCCCCGCACCAATGCAAGTTCAATGATGGATTACTTCAGCATGATTGTCGGCTGGGAGCGTTTTCGTGCCGAACAGTTTGGAATCCGCCACTATTGCACCATCGGATTGAATGCTAAGGAAGCCAATAATGAAGAGCTGGCTGAGCAGACAATGGATCTTATCCCCCGCTATGCCAGTAAGGAAGGCGTTGTTGCCATCGGTGAGATCGGCTATGATGATATGACCGACCTGGAAGAGAAATATTTTCACCTGCAGCTGGATCTGGCAAAAAAACTGGATATGCTTGTTCTGGTACATACTCCCCACCGCAATAAAAAACAGGGTACCATAAGAAGCATGGATCTGTGTGAAGAACACGGACTCAAACCCAGCCGGGTTATTATTGACCATAACAATGAAGAAACCGTTGAGGACGTCCTGGACCGCGGCTACTGGACCGCCTTCACGATCTATCCCGGCACCAAGATGGGTAATGAGCGGATGGTTGAGATCGTTAAAGAATACGGCACGGAGCGCATCTTTATCGACAGTGCCGCCGACTGGGGACGAAGTGATCCGCTCGGTGTGCCGAAAACGGCACAACTGATGCTGCAGCGCGGTATCTCAAAAGAGGATGTGCGTAAAGTTTGCTACCAAAACGCCCTGGATGCCTATAAGCAGAGCGGCCAGATGAAAGAAGAGGACTGGAAAAACCGTCCCAAAATCGACCAGCGCAAAAAATTCAGCGGTAATACGGTATTGAGGGGCGGACGCAAACCTTTCGTAGAAGAAGAAACCAATGAAGAAGATATTATTATTGAGTAGTGATTGGTTGGTTTGTTATTAGTTATTGGTTAATGGGTACTTGCGCTTTTTCAGTAATTAAGATACTAAGTGAACCAGCAGGAAGATGATATGAAACTTTCTCCCCTTATGAAGGGGAGATACAGAGGGGTTGGAAAAATAGGCTCCAAGCAC
>CAZPWQ010000247.1:0-2939 GCA_964590495.1 uncultured Balneolaceae bacterium | reverse complement strand
GTACGCACGGAAGGATTCGAACCCTCAGCCTCCTGATCCGTAATCAGGTGCTCTATCCAGTTGAGCTACGTGCGCAGATATCGAACAAATTCGTCAATTTTTTTTTAATTCTGTTTGAAGAAAACGGTAACTGAACCCCCGGGAAGACAGAAAATATGAGGCAGGCCGGTTTCTTCAAATAGATAGTATCCAATCATTTAAACTGCATTAGAAACAGACCCCAAAGATAAGCACCTTTGCTACTTTTGGCAAACTTTTTTGTGCATAAAAAAAAGAGATTTTATTAAAAATCTGTAGTATTTTCTATTAGGACAATGTAATAATTGTTTTCTATCTCAGTTAATAAAAATGCAACCCCCTTAATTTCAAGAGTAGATAGATATGAAAAAGGCTATAGTATTACTTATTCCCATCCTTTTTGTGTTGAATTTAGCACATGCACAAGATTCTAAGTATAGTAAGAAGAATAGTGACAAGTATGAAGAGATAATTAAAGATGCCGAACATCAGGAAGGTTTTATAGATACTTATGAGAAAGACGGATCATTATATCTTGCTATAGAACCGGATATGCTGAATAAAGATTTTTTTATGAAGTCTGAAATTGCCCGCGGCATAGGATCAAGCGGCCTGTACGGTGGTACCATGCTTAACATTTTTGAAGGAAGTATGGTAGCGCTTGAAAAGCATGAAAATAAACTATTTCTGGTGAAAAAGCCCCATCGCTATGTTGCCGATGAAAATACCCCCGAAATGAATGCTGTTGAATTAACCTTCGGAAATTCCGTATTGGAAACTGCAAAGATTGAGGCGATCAATGAAGATTCAGTTATGTTAATAGATGCTTACGACTGGTTTGTTTCCGATTTATCGGGAGTTTCAGAGCGCGTAAGATCTGCGGTATCAAGCTCCCGCAGTAAATTGGGCCGGGCCAATCTTGATAAAAGCCGGAGTTATATGGAATCGGTAAAATCTTATCCGCGTAATACAAATATTACAGCGATGCTTACCTTCAACAATTCGGAAGACAGCGCACCCCGAACGGTTCCGGACAAACGTTATATCCCGGTGGGAATACATTACACGCTGGCGGCACTGCCGGAACAGCCCATGGTGACACGTAACGCTGATGACAGGGTGGGATTTTTCATGACCGTTCATAAAGATTTTTCGGATGATGAAAATTCTACTTTCTTTAATCGTTACGTCAATAAGTGGCGTCTGGAATGTACGGAAGAGACAGAAGGACAGGAGCTTTGTGACCCGAAAAAGCCGATAATTTATTATATCGACCGGACCGTGCCGAAACGATACCAGGGAGCTTTAATAGACGGGGTAAATGCCTGGGCGGAAGCTTTTGAAGCCGCAGGTTTTAAGAATGCAATTCGGGCTGAAATACTCCCGGACGACGCCGAACCTGAGGATATACGTTATGCTACTTTGAGGTGGAACACTTCCGATCAGCCGGGATACGGAGCAATTGGCCCTTCTGTAGTAGATCCGCGTACCGGGGAGATAGTGGACGCAGATATCCTTTTTGAGGCAAATATGGTACAGGGTTTTAAAAACAGCTGGCGCAACATGATTGATCCAAATACAGCTCTGCGAACTATGTTTGGCTTTGGCGAACAGGAACTTCAAAATCTGGAACAGGGTGGGGAGTTTTCAAATATGGCAGCGGAGTTCTCCGATCAGGGGATGTTTCTTCGCTCTGCATTGGTAGCACGGGGAGAAATTAATTCAGACCAGCCGGTTCCCGACGAATTTGTAAATCAGGCTCTGAAATGGGTAACAATGCACGAAGTGGGACATACGCTCGGTTTGCGTCATAATTTCCGTTCGTCCGTGGATACACCACTCGATAAGCTTTACGACAAGGAGTGGACCGAAAAGAATGGAGTATTCAGCTCTGTTATGGAGTATCCTACTCCTAATATTGCACCCAAAGGTGAAGAGATGGGCTTTTTTTATAATCCGGGAGTAGGTTCCTACGACCGATGGGCTATTTCCTACGGATATCACAGTAACAGTGAAAAGGCTGCCGAAATCGCACGACAGGGCGCAAAAGAAGGCCATGCCTATGGTACTGATGAGGACGCCGGAGGTTCCGGTGCCGTGGATCCCACAGTAAATGTTTATGATCTGAGCAGTGACCCGCTGGCATGGGGCAGGCAGCGGGCAGATTTGGTGAAGGAGATGATGCCGGCGCTTCCGGAAATAGCTTTATCTGATAATGTCGAATATAATCGTGTGACAGATCTTTTCCAGAATACTCTCGGGCAATATGCACGGGCTCTTTCGACAGGTGTAAAGTATATCGGCGGGCAATATCAGTATCGGGATCATGTGGGTGATCCGGACGGACGCGAACCTTTTGTAGCGGTTGAATTCGAGAAACAACAAGAGGCGCTGGAGTTTATAATCGAATACGGTTTCAATGAAGACGCGATGGTTCTTCCACAGGAGGTATACCAGAAGTTCGGAGCTGACCGTTGGTCGCACTGGGGTAATAATATTACGTATGGCGGTCGAATTGATTACCCGTTGCATGAAACGGTACTTCGGATCCAAACAACTTTCATGGATCAGCTGTTAAATCCGTCCCGTTTATCCCGGATTCGTGATGCGGAAATAAAATTCGGTTCAGAGGAAATGATTGGTATTCCGGAATTAATGGCTGAGGTACGCACTGCGGTTTGGAATGAAGTGGAATCGGCACCGGGACGCAATATTACGTCAAATCGGCGTGACTTACAGCGGGCGCATCTCGATCGAATGATCAAGCTGCTGACAAAAGCACCATCCAATCTGCCTGCTGATGCAAGGTCTACAGTACGTATGCAGCTTAACGAACTGAAAAAGCAGATAGATAGCCGATTGTCACCGCCGGTATATGATTTTGATGATTATACTCGGGCGCATCTGGAAGAATCGCAGGC
>CAZPWQ010000246.1:0-2941 GCA_964590495.1 uncultured Balneolaceae bacterium | reverse complement strand
CCGGAATATTCGATCCCGAAGATTGATTCGCTGGTCTTCTTCCATGTGAAATTTTTCCGGTAAATGCTTGGCGATGAATTCCATCAGCCGGTCGTAACTATCAATCAGGTTTACACGAATATCGTCGCGGTCATCGTAGCGGTCGGTATTGCGGATGCGCACAATAGCATCGGTTTTAAAATGAGGCAGTACATTGGTAATCACTTCATCCTTACCCAAAAGTAATACGGTGGCAAGCGTATAGCCGGCTTCTCCTGTTTGCATGTCCTTTTTATGTAGACCCGCTGATTTGAGCAGTTCTTCATTATTCATTTCCAGCCAGGGATGGTCGGGCCGCTGGTTTCGTGCCAGTTTGCGCACCCGTTCAAACAACGATTCTTTAAAATCATTTAGTGAAACATAGGGATATACCTTGTTCTCCGTGTAGCTGCTCTGTTTGCGCAGATACAACTGGGTAACCTGTTCGGGTTGTTTGGTAATATCAAAATCTCCGTCTTTATTGCGGTCAAAAATCTTACCGGCCGTATTGTGCACTTGCGAGCTTTCCGGCACATATACCACAATGACATTTTTATCGTTCAGTTTCACCACTTCGGGCGACAGGTAGTATGGCGAACTGAGTTTTTGCGGATTATTGGCATTGGTTACAATTCTGTCCATAATCCCTTGTACAGCACCACCATCAACCCCAGATACTGTTCCGTCATCTTCAATGCCGAGAAGCATATGGCCGCCTTGTCTATTTAGAAAAGCACATACCGTCTCAAAAGCATTCTTGTTGAGCCGGGTTTTCGAAGTTTTGAATTCAACGGAAATTCCTTCGCCCTGATTGATGATATGTTGGATGTTTTCTGCTTTCACCTTATAAATAAATCATGAAAATATTCCGGTCTGGATTTCATGCTATCCGGCGACCAAATTTGAAGCAGGACAAAAAACCCGTATCGATCAGCACGAAACGGTAGTTATGCAAAATGTCTGGTTTTCTTGCTTCATATACTTAAACATTCGTGGTGCCTGGCACAAGATACTAAAGCAAATCATAATCACGAAGGCTTCCATGGTGTATTGGTAGGTAACGTTCTAAAATGGTTATTGTAACTCTTGCCATCCTTCGGGTAGGTGAACTTCAAAATGGACCAAGTTGCATCCACGCCAACCCGGATTTCTCAATAAAAATTTATAGGGAACAGGGGGGTAAATAGCTTGATAAATGTCCGTAACTGACAGATGATTCAGAGCTACTGATTATATCCCTTTGATGCTTCATGCATAAGAGCTAATGTATTGCCGGCAGGATCTTTGAAGAATGCCATCCAAAGATCATGATCTTTCATTTCAGATACCAGGTGTGGCTCTTGAATAAACGATACGTCCTTTTCCTTCAACTCCTGTACGGCAACCGCAATATCCGGGGTTTGAAAGTAGATAATTGAACTAGCCGGAGAAAAGGATTCCTGTTCCGGTTTTGTAATAAACAACCGGATACCCGTGCAATCAAAGAAAATCAGGTCGCCAAAACGATAAAGCTTTTGTAAACCCAGTCTGTTTTTATAAAAATCTTCGGCCGCTTCTACATTATCAACTGTGAGAGATATTTGCCCTATTTTGGTTAGTTTCATAATCATTTTCTTTTTCTTTCTGGTGAACAACCAATAATAGACATTATTCTATGGAGCGTATTTATCCGATCTTGCTAATTTCTAAGCAGTATAGAAGGTGAAATTCCAAAACGACGGGTAAATAACCGACTAAAGGAGGGAACACTTGAAAATCCGATTGCTTCCGCTGTTTCGGTCACACTTTTTTTCTCTTTCAATAATTTACGAGCTCGCTTTAATTTAAGATCCGTTAAATAATGGTGTGGGGTTGTTTGAAAGGTTTGGCGAAAAGCCCGATGAAAATGATAAGGAGACAAACACGCTATCCGGGCCACCTCATCCAATGAGATCGGTTGATGAATACAACTGTGAAGATATTCTTTTGCAATCTGAAGTCGCCGAAACAGCTCTTTTTTTGTAGAAGTTTTCTCTGCCGGAACTTTTGACATTTGATGAAGAATCTCTTTATGAAGTTTTAGCAAAGATACAGCAACTGTCAGAATATCTTCCTGGAATCCACTTGGCTGGAATTGTGAACTGTAATTTTTAACCAGTGTCCAAACTTCTGATTGCAGGAAATCTGCATTTGAATGAAGTCTGGCAGGAAAATGTAACTGAGTTTTATTTTCAGGATTATCAAGTGATGCCTGTAAGGAGTTCATCAAATTATGGGCCACTTGTTCAACAAAACCCCGGCGAAAAAAGACACATCGTGTTTCAACCGGTTCTTTTGCATGAATATTCAGTGAATACTTTTCTCCCTCATTAAGTATGAGCAATGTATTGGTATCTACACAAAGCGGCCGGCCGCCTATCATCCATGTAACCTGACCCCGGAAGACCGTTTTGATAGAAAGAGTGCCTTCAAATCCTTCAACTGTGTGGTGCCTGGACTGGGCGTGGAGAACAAGATTATTTCTGCCAATTTGAGAACCGGCGGGAAACAAATATGGTGATTGATGATTGTTCATATGCAGTTCTAACTCATGAATTATCCTGCAGTTTCCTTAACAGCTAAATATACCATCATCCCGAATAATATCATCAGGTAAAATACAGTATCGTATAACCGACAATAAACGCCACTATAACAGTCATGCTTTCCCAGCCGATGTTTCCTACTCCCTCTTTTTCCCGGTCCATCAACCCCAAAAGCAGTATACAGGTAATAAAGCTGGCCAGAACCATAATTATAATTGAACCACTACTACTGTCATGCAAAATAGAGCCGTTCCGGTAAAAGACATCAGCAAGAGGCACAATTAGTACATCAAATGTGTTGCCGCCGAGAATATTGCCTACGGCAAGAGTTAATGCTCCCTGTTGTACAGCCGTAAGGG
>CAZPWQ010000245.1:0-2944 GCA_964590495.1 uncultured Balneolaceae bacterium | reverse complement strand
GATTATACAGTTGAACATTGATCTCCAGGTAAGCTTTATCCGGGTAGAGGGTAAACCCGGCCATCCCTTTTGTGTGGGACATTAACTCAATTTCGTTAGTCCACGCTGTTACCGAACCATCCTCATTCTCTTCAATTTTGTAGTCTACCGGCTGAAAGGTACTTGGCCGATGATGTTGAGGCCAATTGAACTCAACACCACCCGAAATCCACGGGCCCAACAAACCAACAAGCGCCGGCTTAATAACCTGATTATGATAAACAAAATGACGTTCCTTAATTTTATCATACGCCATTTGAATCCGGCCGCCGAGTTCCGGCAGAATTACTATTTTGAGATACTTGTTTTCCAGGAATAGACCCGTATAAGTTTTATCAACTTTTTCATCATATATCTTCTCAATAATCGGATTGGGATAAACCACGCCGCTACTGCCCTGGTATACCCTTTTCTCAAAAAACATAGGGTTTTTGTCCGGCTCACCTACAGGATAGGTGGGTATGGTAATCTCTTCCTTCCAGACACTTATCTGATTATTCTCGTCCATTATTAACTTATTGGTTGTTTCTTTTTTTACTTAATTAGTTCTTCTTCGAGTTCTTCGAGCGTTCTTCCTTTTGTTTCAGGCAATTTTTGCTGTATTAATACAAAACCGATGATGCAGATAACAGCATATATCCCGAAGGTAAATGCCGTTCCTTTGGACCCTTCACCAAGCCCCTCGTTTAACAGCGGGAAAGTGTAAGTCAATATTAATGAGGCGGTCCACAGCGCAAACACCGACACCGACATTGCCGCACCGCGGATACGGTTGGGAAATATTTCTGAAATAATGACCCAGGTTACCGGTGCCAATGACATGGCGTAAAATGCAATTGCCGCCACAACCAAAAACAACATATGAATACCGACCAATTGCGTATAGTAGAAGAAAGCCAGCAGCAGGTATATTACAGAGAGACCACCAGCCCCGATGAGCATCAGTTTCTTACGCCCCCAATTATCGACGGTTTTCATAGCAACCAGGGTAAAAATTAAATTCGCCGTGCCGGTTAGCACAATATTGATCAACATTTCGGATATGGTATAACCTGCACTTGTAAAAACTTCTTCGGCATAATTGAAAATGACATTAATGCCAGACCACTGCTGAAATACGGCCAGCCCCACTCCTATTGCAAGAATGGGAAGAAGGGATGGTTTCCAAAGCTCACTAATATGTACTTTGTCAACCTCATTTTTCAGTGTCTTCTTAACAGACCGTAATTTATCCGTGGCATAAGTGGATCCGCCGATTTTTTGTAAAACATTAGTTGCTTCCTCATGGCGATTTTGTTTAATCAGCCAGCGGGGGCTTTCGGGGATGAACCAGGCCAGTATAAAAAAGATAAAAGCGGGAAAAGCCTCCGCACCAAACATCCAGCGCCAGCCGTATTGTCCATTCCAGGAATTCAGTATGTACTCAAAAGTTGCATCTGCCGGCATGGAATCGGCTACCATCCAATTGGTTACCTGGGCGGCCAGAATTCCAATTACGATGGTAAGCTGGTTGATAGAGACTAAACCACCCCGATATTTGGCCGGTGCCATTTCTGCTATATACATGGGAGATACGCTGGAGGCCAATCCAATGCCTATGCCCCCCAGAATACGGGCCCAGACAAACATAGAAAATGTGTCCGACAGTGAAGTCCCAACAGCAGAAATCGTAAACAGCAGCCCCGCAAGAATCATAACTTTTTTGCGGCCAAATTTATCTGTCACATATCCCGATAAAGCTGCACCAATCAGGCATCCAACCAGCGCATTACTCATCGCCCATCCGATTTCAAATGACGTAGTAAGATTAAAATAGGCTTCGTAGAAGGGTTTCGCCCCTCCAATGACAACCCAGTCATATCCAAAAAGAAACCCGCCCAGAGCAGCTATCAATGAAATCAGAATGATATAGGCAAATCTGAATTCGTAGCTTTCTTCTTTGGATGGAGTTACTTGTGTATTCATATTTTGGTACGAAGAGTACTATTCCAATTTCTCATCTTTTAAAAACTTATATTTATTATTGTTTATACTTTTCGCCTGTTTAATGTAATAGCTCAAACAATCGATTTATATGGACTAAACTACTGCAGTTATAGATAATATTATCTAATTTCCACTCAGTATAACTTAATTCTCAAATCCAGATCATCTGGTTGTTACGAGCTATTATTTGAATTTTATTCTTTGATCTACATTATTTATAAAACACGATTTTTTCGTTATTTCGGGCTATAGAATAAATAACCTGTCCATTGGCCTGTTTGAGCTTTTTAATATCCCTGATTTGTCCTTTTACGAATACTCCGCTTTTATTTGATGATACGGGCTTGAATCCTCCTTGCCCGTCTCCTTTCAGGAACAGCCCATAGCTTGCATCGTACAGTCCCAGGCTGATGGAAGCATCTGTTAAATTTCCTCCTGTTAACAGATCCATGTTTCCATCTCCATCCACATCGTCTGCTAGAATTGAATAGATGGGCGCAAAATTTGCTTCAACCGGCAACGAATGCATTTTGAATGAATGATTACCCAGGTTCTCAAAAACGCTGCTGCTGAATGTATATGCCGTTTGTTTGCGGGCCTGCTCCAATAAGCCTTTATCAAATATATCTTCTATACTTCTTACCAAAGAATAAGATTGGTAAGTGGGGAATTTTGCTGCTAAACCTGGTATTTGATTGATCAATTCATCCCTGGTTAAAAAGGGTGTACTGACATTATCTTTGTAAAAACTTATTATCTGATCCAGTATCCCATCCCGGTTAAAATCACTGACATACAGTGTGGCCGGTTCTTGATCGGAAGCCTTTATTTTAGAATTTAGCCCCAGGTTTCCTGCGATCAGGTCCACATCACCATCGTTGTCAATATCTGCCGCCTCTATGGTATTCCACCAACCGTG
>CAZPWQ010000244.1:0-2950 GCA_964590495.1 uncultured Balneolaceae bacterium | reverse complement strand
AATTCTGTGTAAAACTGTTCAGCGCCGGGAAATGCCCACGGTGAATTACGGGATGAATGCGGACGAAACCCCGGTGTATTTCCGGGATCACTCATATTTCGAATAAAAAGTAAGCTGTCAGGATAGCGAAGATGCATCTCGGTTTCAAAATGGCCAAAATTCATCATTCTTGATCCCAGATTATTCCCAATTAACGTAATATGAGCATCCTTGCTGATATTTAAAGGAGCAGGATCTGTTCGAGTGCATTGAACAATAAATAGAGAAATTGTAACAATGGTTAAAAATGTCAATAACCATTTAAAATTCACTTTCAGATTAATCACTATCTATAGTTTTTAAGTTGTTGAAGGTCCAGTTTTCCTGAAAAAGTTCTGTCTTTTAATTCTACCTGCTGAAGCTTTTCAAGCTATTGAAGTTTGCTGGTTTTGATAAACTAATGGAGTTCTGCTACTGCCTTTTCCTGACATCCCACTAACCCCTTTGAAGCTGACATTACCCATATATCTACTAAAAACATATAAAATTTCCTGGTAACCAATGATTTAAGGCGTTTACATTTAAGATTTACAAAATTATGAAGCTGGTCATGCTATTTGCTTGTCCAGAATGATATTTCGAGCTGGCAAAAACTCCCCCTTAGCAAAGGGGGAATTAAAGGGGGTTGTTGGACCATCTTTGGCTAAGGAGTGGAATGTGAATCCAATTAACCTTCTTATTACAATATTGCTGGCGCAATGATTAAACCCTTACCATAGAAACAACCCCCGCGGCTAAAGCCGCACCCCCTTTTTTAAGGGGGAATTTATTTACCTGAACAAAAGTAATTAAAATCTTCAGAATATTTTTCCATCATCTGTAATCTGGTACCTAAAGTCCCTTATCTGAATTTTATGGGTAATGTCAGCCCTTCGAAGAGGGACTTTTGTTGACGTTTCTTAGAGACACTATTTATAATCAATAGGTTTGAGCCCCTTTATAAAATCCCCAAAGCCAAATTTTGTTGGCGTATATTCTCCAATGATATCAACATTGTTTTTTTCGGGAATATCTTCTTCCATTTCTAGTGCCCAGTAACAAGCGTTGACCAAAAGCCTCCGCAAATCTTTACTTTCCAGATCCTGTGATGCACCCATGGTTGTAGTAAAAACCCTCCCGGTATTTCCCTGTTCCGAAGTATACGTTTTTGTCCAGGCCACAGGCATTATTGATTTTTTCCAATTGAGAGGGGCCTCAGGGGCCATTCCATTGGTCGATTGCCCCCATACAAGAATGTCCACTTCACCTTGAAGTTCTCGGGTTCCATATACATCCGTAGGCCCCCAAATATCGGATACACCCCTTATTACCGGATGATCATTTCGCTCCTTTATCCCGTCAATTAAGCCCCTGGTTCCCTCACTTCCATGCTCTCCGTGGTGATCTATCCAGGTTTCTCCGAGAATCTGTCTTCCAAAGCCACCCTTCCAACCGGAAATGTCACTATTATAGGAATACTTTGCATATTCACTTTCCGTGTTTTCTGAGTAGGCAAACGCATGCGTTGCAGTTCGCAAGCCTATGACGGGTTTACCGGATTGCAGATATTCATCAATGTATACCATCTGTTCGTCCGGCAATTCACGGAAGCGGGTAAAAATCACCATAAGATCGGCAGATTCAAGATTTTCCAAACCCGGAATATTGTTTTGAAAATCGGGTTTGATTTCACCGCTTTCAGGCTCAATTGCAAAAAGAACAGTAGTTTTAAATCCGTGATGTCCCGACAAAATCCTGGCCAGCATAGGCAGGGCTTCTTCAGATCTATATTCATCGTCCCCGCTCACCAGTACAATGTGTTGCCCGTTACCCGGGCCCTCGCCCGGTTCAAAACTAATCCATTGTTCGTTTTCCTGACCATACATATTCTGGATACCGAATAAAGCAGCAACAATCAGAATCACCATAGCCCTGAATATTCTTATTTCATTTTGAAATGTTTCCATTCTTATTTTTTATTTCAAGTTCATATTTTAACCCAGGTCAATTACACAGGTCCATGAAATTATACCCTGGCACTCCATGAATCCTTAATTGCTATTCAATTCATCTCTGTTAAACACTGACTTCGGATCGGGTGTTGACCCGCCGAGAACTGCAATCACGTTTTGAACCGTGAAAACACACATATTCCGGTATGTGGTAGATGTAAGACTCCCTGTATGGGGTGTAATCAGGGTTTTTGGGTGATTCACCAGGGGATGATTACGATCCGGGGGCTCGACAGAAAGAACATCAGCAGCAAAACCTGAAATTTTTTCGCTGTCCAATGCATTTAAAAGAGCCGTTTCATCGATAATGGGTCCCCTGGCCGTATTGATAAGCCAGGCATCCGGTTTCATCAGTTTGAGTTGTTTTTCACCTACCAAACCCCTGGTTTCATCAAGAAGCGGTACATGAACGGTCACTACATCTGCCCGCTTAAAAACATCCTCCATTGAGCAACTTTCATATTCCGATTGAACAGGAAATTTATCCCAGTACAACACTTTCATTCCAAAAGCATCGCCCAGTTTTGCCACTCGCCGGCCTATATTTCCCATTCCCAAAATACCGAGTGTTTTGCCCCTGAGTTCATCCCCGCTGTATTGATTCCGCCAGCTCCAGTCCCCGTCTTTGACACGCTCAACAGAATTCCATGCATTCCGGACACCCATCAGCATCAGGGTTAAGGCATGTTCGGCTATGGTTGATGAGTTGGAACCGGGTGCGTTAATGACTTTGATTCCCCGTGTTGTAGCTTCACCAACATCCACATTGTCAAGGCCAACACCACAGCGGGCCACAACTTCAAGATCGGGACAGACATCCATCAACTTGCGGTTCACCTGGCCTTTGCCCCGGGTAACAACCGCGTGGATGTCTGCATTTTTGGCAACTTCAACCGGATTCATAGTCTGAAAGGCCTCAT
>CAZPWQ010000243.1:0-2957 GCA_964590495.1 uncultured Balneolaceae bacterium | reverse complement strand
AATAAATGTTGCGAGAACTCCCAGTAATGCTGACAGCATCAGAAGATTAGCAGGTCGAATAAACTTCATCAGCCAGGTATTGACAAAACGAAAAAGGGTGAATACAACTAGAGCAGCTACATAGTAGCTGGATGCCAGGTCTTCAACAATTCCCAACTCTTCCATCACATAGCGGATCGTAAATGACCATACACAGATTTGTGCCCCCACATAAAAAAACTGAGCGCCCACACCAAAAATGTAGTTTTTCCTGTTAAACAGTCTTTTAAGGGTGGGCCACAAGTCAATTGTGCTGCTTTCGGTAGACGCTTTGGGCATCTTGCGGGCCGCAATAACCAGCCACAACACCAGCAGCCCGATACCGATGGTGACATACGGGCCCATCACCGCGCTCAGTTCCGCCTGCTGGACTGACTGAAGCTGCTCGGCTGACATCGCCGCCCGCTCCTGGGAACTAGCCCGGTCCAGGTTGGAAAGAATGTAAAATTTACTGATCACCACTCCCGATATGGAGCCGATCGGGTTGAACGACTGCGCCAGGTTTAGGCGCCATGTCCCCGTCTTAGGGTCGCCCATCGCAATGATGTAGGGATTTGCGGCTGTTTCAAGAATGGAGAGACCACCCGCCAGAATAAAAAGCGCGACCAAGAAATAGCCATACTGCATCGAAAAACTGGCCGGGTAAAACAGCAGTGCCCCAAGCACATATAATCCCAGTCCGAGCAGTACGCCGGACTTATAGGTAAACCGTTTGATAAAAACTGCCGCCGGCAGGGCCAGGCAAAAGTAGGACCCATAAAACGCAACCTGTATCCAGGAAGTTTGAAAGTCGGACAGGCTCATAATGCGTTTGAAGGCAGCTAACAGTGTATCGGTCAGATTGTTAGCCAAACCCCACATAAAAAATAGACTCGTAATCAGGATAAATGGCACAATTGGTGCCTTGAGTCCCCCCGAGTCTTTCAAAGACATTTTTTTCATATCTGATTTATAAACATGTTTTCGGGTTCAGTTTAATTCCATTTCTGTTTGCTTGCTTTATCAAATTTCCACCATCGCTTTTATAACATTTGATCCCGGCTTCAGCCAACTGTCGAATTGATCGATCATATTTTCAAATGATGTTCTATGCGTAATCCAGGGATCGGTATCGATGCGACCATTCTCCACAGAGCGGATGATCTGTTTAAAATCTGAAGCCAATGCATTTCTGCTGGCCATCAGCGTCAGTTCCTTTTTATGAAAACTGGGGTCATGAAATGTTACATCTCCCTGAAATAAACCGATAAACACCAATACTCCTCCGTGGCCTACTAAATTAAAGGTGTTTTCCATCGACTGTTTATTGCCGGTTGCATCTAACACAACCGAGGGAAGCTTTCCATCAAACAGGACCCGAAGTTGATCCTCAGCATTTTCTTCCAACGGGTTAATACCACCGGCCAAGTCAAAAGATTGCCGGCAGAATTCTATGCGTTCTTCATCGATCTCCATAATTGCAACCTCGGCTCCGGTATCCAAAGCAAACTGCAGTGTACCCAGTCCGATCGGACCTGCTCCAATAACGAGTACACGATCTTCTGAAATAATACCAGCCCTGCTCACTGCATGGCATCCGATGCCCAGTGATTCAACCAGAGCTAGCTGTTCATATGACAGTTGATCTGATGAATGCAAAAATTTTGCCGGAAATTTAAAATACTCCCGCATTCCGCCATCTTCATGAACCCCAAGTACAGACATATGCTCAGCACAATTAGGTTTGCCATTCTGCACGGCCTGATCTTCAGGATTGTACCTATACGGTTCTACAGAGCATCTATCACCAACCGATACGTTTTCCACTTTTGAACCGATCTCCACAACTTCCACTCCAAGCTCATGCCCCAGAATCCGGGGGTAATTAAAAAATGGCTGTTCCCCTGCATATGCATGCAGGTCAGTCCCACAGATACCAATGCGGTGTACCTTCAAGAGGGCCTCATCAGGTTGTAGATCCGTTTCTAATTCCGTTGTTATTTGTTTATAAGAACCGGGTTCTTCTAATACTATGGCTGATATCTTCATTTAATCAACTGAGTAAAATTTCTGTTATCTGATTAAAAACTTCTTGGTCCAAAATTCCTTCTTCCCAAATACTGATTGATTCTTTAACTTCGTCAATTGTCCTGGGCCCCAAAACTACCCGGTCTGCTTCTTTCATTGAAAACAGATATCGCAGGGCCAGACTAGTAAGAGTTACTCCGTAATTTTGAGCAACCTGATTCACCTTGAGTGCATTATCTATATGAAATTGCTTAATCCATCCATTATCCGGCGGGTTATGCACATACTCTGTGAATTTTGAGCCCAGCAGGCCCATATGCAGGGAGGAGGCAGCATATATTGCCAAACCCTCGTCGCGGAATCGTGGAATATCAAAAGTAAAACCCTCTAAAGTACAAGCGTCAATTTTGAGGAAAGTCGATACTACGTCAAAATTCTTCTTTTTAACATATGGCCAAAATTCTCCATTCGGATTTCCCCCTATTCCCAGCATTCCTACCAAACCTTCTTTTTGAAATGAATGAAGTGTCTCCATAATAACACTCATTTCTGCCATAGGTACCAACTGGGGTTCATGCAAAAACAGTAGATCAATATATTCTACTCCCAACAAATCTAAACTCCTCTGTATACTATCACGCATACCATCAGGAGAATAATCCAGATAAATTTCATCCGGTTTTTTTGCTGCTAATCTTCCAATCTTCGTACTTATAAAGGGACGTTTCCCTTTCCATTTTCGTAGAGCTTTTCCTACATACTCTTCGGCTTTATTATAAGAAGGAGCCGTATCTATTACTTTAACTCCATGTTCCAGAGCATATAACATGGCTTCAACCGATTCCTGCTCATTCACTGAACCCCATATGCCGCCGATCCCCGATGTACCCAGCACCAAACGGCTTCCCCCA
>CAZPWQ010000242.1:0-2993 GCA_964590495.1 uncultured Balneolaceae bacterium | reverse complement strand
GATGCCTGTCGTATCCATACAGTCCGCCAAAACGAATGATGGTAGTTTCAAAACTATCCGCATACCCCAACATCTTTTCTGCTTTTAAGAGAGCGTTACCCGACGGGCGGACAGCTTTACCTGCAATGGCATCCTCTTCACTTACTATACCCGCCTGTTTGGGATAAACAGAAGTAGAGCTGACGAAAACAACGAAAGAAACCGGGCTATTTTCAATTTGTTCTATGACGGATTGAATCTGTTTAGGATGATATTCTTCAACATTTTTGCGCCTTCGGCCCGGCGGAATATTCAATACCAATACATCCGACTGCCAGAAATCCTTACAATCTTTGCATTGTAAAGTCGGATCAAGCGAAAGCAGAAACGGCTGAATATTTTTGCCTTTTAAGAGTTGTATTTTTTCTTCGGTAGTAGTAGAGCCCTTTACCGTATGGCCGGCATCACGTAGCGCTTCGGCTAATGGCAAGCCCAGCCAACCGCATCCTAATATGCTGACATTCATATTCTTTTTCTACAGGTTAGAAAGCTGTTTAATATGTAAAATAAACAGCTAAAAATCATTTATTTCCGGGTTTTTATTTCCACGAAAATGAGATCGGAAAGGAACATATTTACTACTCACAGGGTATTAACACAGTCAAGGAGAATTAAAAAATCAAGTAGATATGCTACGATTATTTTTAGTAATTACGGTCCTTTTTTCGCTCTCTTTCGTGGGATGCGGTGAGTCTGATGAAGAGATTGATCTGGATCAACCCTCTGAAGAGTTGGATGAGGCTCATGAAGCTTATGAAGCTGTTGAGGATGAGGTCAAAGTGACGAGGGAGGAGTTTACAGGAAACGTCCGGGATGAGATTGAAAATATTGAGGATGATCTGGAGGAAATCCGCCTCGAGATTGAAAAGAAAGCAGGTGAACAACAGGCGGTATTGAGGGCTGAGTGGGAAGAGTTGTTAGAAGAAAAAAACGAGCTGAAAAAGGAACTCGAAGTACTGGAAGAACGGTCGCAGGATGACTGGCATCAGAGAAGAGCTGATCTCGACAGTCGTCTTGATAGCCTGAAAACAGTTTTCGATAATTTAAAAGAGAAACTGGATATGTCGTAACCGGTTTTTATTTAAGCCGCGGATTTTCGCGGATTTGAACGATTTACGTTTTCTATCAAAGAGGAACAATGTCATCCTGTCCCAACACCGGTCGGGATCGGGATCTTCAGCAGGGTATATCACAAAAGTTTTAACCAAGATTATGCGCAACAGATGCTGAAATAAATTCAGCATGACACGTTATCCGTTTTATCCGTTCAAATCCGCGGCTTATAAATTACTTTTTCTTCATATAAGGATACGTCCACTCTTTTGCAGGTACTGTTGTTTCCTTGATGGAACGCATCGAGAGCCAGCGCATCAGGTTGGCGGGACTTCCGGCCTTATCGTTTGTACCGGATTTACGGGCGCCCCCGAATGGCTGCTGGTTGACGATCGCTGCGGTTGGTTTGTCATTGATGTAAAAATTGCCCGCAGACTGCCGCAGGTAATCAGCCATTTTATTTAGTGCATAGCGTTCACCCGCAAAGATGGCACCGGTCAGAGCATATGGGGAAGTGGTATCGCAGAGTTCCAGTGTTTCATCAAATTTATTATCCTCGTAAACATAGACCGTGAGCACAGGTCCGAATATTTCTTCTTTCATGGTTTTGAAATGGGGATCATGCGCCCTGACTAGTGTGGGTTCGACAAAATATCCCTCCGAATCGTCATAACTGCCTCCGTAAAGGATTTCACCATCATCGGCTTCTTTCACATAATCGATATATGAGGTGATGCTGTCGAAAGCGCTTTGATCGATGACGGCCCCCATAAAATTGCTAAAATCTTCCACATCACCGAACTTCACCTTACTAATTTCATCCAGAAACTTATTCTTGAATTCATCCCAGATAGATTCCGCAATATACATGCGTGAGGCAGCCGAGCATTTTTGTCCCTGGTATTCATAGGCGGCACGTATTGCAGCGACCACCATGGCATCAACATCAGCCGTATTATGGGCAAAAATAAAATCTTTACCGCCCGTTTCACCGACAATACGGGGATATGTGTGATATTTCTCAATATTATCGGAAATTCTCTTCCAGAGGTACTGAAAGGTTTGTGTGGAGCCGGTAAAATGCAGCCCCGAAAAGTGAGGACTTTCAATAACCGGATCGCCTACATCTGCGCCATGCCCCGGCAGGAAGTTGACCACTCCGTCGGGCATACCTGCCTCTTTTAATACTTTCATGATATAATAACTGGAGTAGATGGATGAGGTCGCCGGTTTCCAGAGAGCAACATTTCCACATAATGCGGGAGCTAACGGAAGGTTACCTGCAATGGCCGTGAAATTAAAAGGCGTTACTGCAAAGATAAATCCTTCGAGCGGACGATATTCCGTACGGTTCCACATGCCTTCCGGTGAGTACGGCTGATCTTTATAAATCTCGTGCAGAAAATATGTGTTGAAGCGAAGGAAGTCGGCCAGTTCGCCGACCGCTTCGATTTCAGCCTGGTGCGGAGTTTTGGATTGTCCCAGCATTGTGGATGCGCACATCGTGTAACGATACGGACCGGTTATCAGGTCGGCGGCTTTCATAAAGATCGATGCCCGGTGTTCCCATGGCATATCCGCCCATTTTTGGCGCGCCTCAAGAGCGGCTTCGATCGCCATATCCGCCTCCTTTTTTCCGCAGAGATGAACAGAACCGAGCTTATGTCCGTGGTTGTGAGGCATTACTACATCGGCCTGTTCACCGGTGGTAATTTCTTCTCCCCCGATTATAGCCGGAATAGTCACCTCCTGACTTTTCAGACGTTCAATCTCGTCGCGCAGCAAATTTCGCTCAGGAGTACCCGGCGCATAGGTATTATAGGATTCGTTTTTTGGTTGGCGTATCTCGAAAGTTGCGTTAGCCATAAATAGTTACAATTGCCTTAGTTATTAATAATTTT
>CAZPWQ010000241.1:0-3044 GCA_964590495.1 uncultured Balneolaceae bacterium | reverse complement strand
TGCACATATTCTTGTTAACAGTAACAGCAGAAATATTCCCCTGGTCGATATCCAGGCGAAAGCTGTTTGAATACGGAATTTCCAACACATGACTGATCAGGCAACGAATTACGCCTGCATGGGTTACCACAACTACCGTCTCATATTCTTTTTCGAGGATTTCATCCCACCATCCTTTTGCTCTCTCAGCCAATTCGAGGTAGGATTCACCCCCCGGGCAGGCGACGTTTACGTAATCATTCATCCACCTCCGGAGCCGGGCGGGTTCCATTTCGTCCCACTTCTGCAGTTCCCAATCCCCAAAATCAAGTTCCTGCAGACGCTCGTCGACATGAACCTCTCCTGCAGCCAGTTCCGAAGCCAGCTTGTGGCATCGCCGGAGCGGACTGCTGTATACCACAGCAGCTTCAGCCCCGGCAGGCAACTTTGATCGCACTTCACTGCTCTCCCTGGAAAAATTGTCGGACAGGCCGACGTCCGATTGTCCGTAGCAAATACCCGACTCTATATCGGTTTTTGTATGCCTGATTAAATAAATGTCCATAATCCTAACACAGAAAGATAAAAAGTAACTTCTGTTAACTGTTGAGCTGCTCCGCTGCAGTCTCCGGTAAATCCTCCGATCCATTTTTTAAAAAAGTATCCCAGGTACAGATGCACCAAGACAACAGGGATAACGGCCAAAAGTATCCGGTAACTGCCAAATAGTGCCAGCGGAAACAAACCAAAAGCAGCACTTACAGCCACCGAAAAAGCAGACATTTCCGTAGCAGCAGGTTTGCCTTTTGAGGAGTGATCCCGGGCGTACTCATGTGTGATACTGAGCGTGGAAGCCAAAAACCGGCTCAGTGCATGCCCGGTTATTAAAACAGCAGGAATGTAAGCGGACGGCAGCGAATTCAGGCTCAAAAACTTCAAAGCAAGGATGCCCGTTAATCCCGCCACACCGAACGTGCCGATACGGGAATCTTTCATGATCTCAAGTATTTGCTTTTTTGTCCATCCTCCGCCGAAGCCGTCGAACATATCGGCAAGACCATCTTCGTGGAAGGCTCCTGTCAACCAGATTGTCGCCAGCATACTTAAAAGGATGGAAACGGAGTGCGGAAAAAGGAGATCGAATACATAGAATACGCCCCCTCCTATTCCCCCCACAATGATCCCGATCAGCGAAAAATAGCGGCTACTTTTGTTCAGGTATTCCGATGAGTGATCCACCCACGAAGGACACGGAATTTTGGTGAAATACATGACGGCAGTTAAAAATACCCGGAGTTCTTTTTTCACACCTTACCTCCGCCGGAAACACCCGCATCTTCAAATGAAGCCATATCATTCAGAAAATTCACCGCGGATCTTACTACCGGATACGCCATCGCCGCTCCTGTCCCTTCTCCGAGCCGCATACCCAGTTGCAGGATCGGTTCCCCGTCCAAGTATTCCAGCTGGATCCGGTGGCCCCTCTCGCCGGACTCATGGGCAAAGAGTACATAATCCAGTACAGCAGGGTATAGCCGGTGAGCAACCAGAAGTGCGGCCGTGACGATAAATCCATCGATAAGAATTATCATACGGTGTTCGGCGGCCTTAAGGATCCCTCCCACAATCATAGCAATTTCAAAACCGCCAAAGGTCTCCAGGATAGATATCGGGTCGTCATCAATCTGATGCATTTGGATCGCCCGGCTCAAAATATCCGTTTTTTGCCGGACTCCCTGTTCATCTAATCCGGTTCCTTTCCCGGTGCATTCTTCCACCGGTTTACCGATGATTAAACTGGTGATGATTGAGGCAGAGGAAGTGTTGCCGATACCCATTTCTCCAAAACCTATAATGTTGGTACTGTTATTATGCCATTGGGAAACCAGTCCGGCTCCTTCCATTATAGCTTGCCGGCACTGCCCGCGACTCATAGCGGGTTCATTCATATAATTTGACGTCCCTTTGGCAATTTTCCGATCTATCAGCCTGTCGTGGGGCTGTAAATCCGACGCAACACCGGCATCAATAATTTTTAGTGCAATTCCGTGCGTTTTGCAAAATACATTTACTGCCGCTCCGCCTGTAACCATATTTTGCACCATCTGTGCTGTCACTTCCAGGGGATAGGCATTCACAATTCCTTCTTTGGCAATACCGTGATCGCCTGCAAACACGGCCAGGACCGGCTGCGATAACACCGGGGACTGATGATGTTGGATTAATCCGGTTTGTAACGCGATATCTTCAAGCCTACCCAGCGCACCGGGGGGCTTGGTTTTGGAGTCGATCTTATGGTGCAGCTCTTTTTTTAGCCGGAAATCAACTGAGCCAATATCAAAGTCTGAAGGTTTCATCTATTCCTCCTTTGCAGTGACGGGGATACCGGAGACCATAAGTATGACCTTGTCGGCTTTCTGCGCTACATATTGATTCATCCACCCCTGTAGATCGGCAAACTTTCTGCCGCTTTCGGTTTGGGCATGTGTACCCATTCCGATTTCATTGGTAATGATAATCAAGGTAGACTCTTTCCGAAATAAGGATTCCAGTTCCTGCTTTGCCAGTTTCAGGGACCGGTCGATATCACGCCCGGTATCCATAAAAAAATTGGTGAGCCATAAGGTTATGCAATCAATGACAACTACTTCTCCTTCAATATCAAGGTCTCCCAGCTCTTTTTCGGTTTCAATATTGGTCCAGCGCTCATCGCGATCCTGCTTATGCCGCTCCACACGCTGTTCGAAATCTTCATCCCAAACGCGGGCTGTTGCTACATAGACCGGCGAATCGCTGAGAGACAGAGCAAGCTCCTGGGCATAACTGCTTTTCCCCGATCGCTGTCCGCCTGTTACTAAATAGATCATGATTGTATGTTAACCCTGACAGGTTTGCCCCGAAGGAATCGCTTTGCGAGAACCCTGTCAGGGTTACGTTTCTCAATATATTACAGTGAAAGTGAAGCTTTCATCAACAATCCGCGGCCCCGCGTGCGAAAGCCGTTGATTTCCTGATAATCCGTATCAAATACATTTTCAACTTCAGCCATAAGCCTGATGTTTTGA
>CAZPWQ010000240.1:0-3048 GCA_964590495.1 uncultured Balneolaceae bacterium | reverse complement strand
GATCACAGATCCGTTCGTATGTCTTCCATCCCTATAATATGGTCAAAGATCACAGGACGGATTTTGAGACATCCGACGTAGATGGTGTGATGGATGGCGATCTGAATGAGTTTATCAAGGCTTATCTGATGTCAGGTACGGTACAAAGACCCTGAAGTATGGTGAAAGTGGGAATAACAGGCGGAATAGGCAGCGGTAAAAGTACTGTTTGTCGCCAGTGGAAGAAGATGGGAGCTGTTGTAGTATATGCTGATGACCTTGCAAAAGAGCTGATGGTAGATGACGAGCACTTGGTATCTCAGCTAATATCGGTTTTCGGGGAGCAAACATATAACAGGGATGGCACACTTAACCGTCAATATCTGTCGGAGGAAGCTTTTAAAAAAGACAGGGTAGATGAGCTGAACCGACTGGTTCATCCCGCAGTTATCCGGAAAGTAAAAAAATTGGCAGAAAAGGCAGAAGCCCAGGGAGCTGAAATGTTTGTTGAAGAAGCCGCCTTGTTGCTGATCAATGGCCGGCCTTCACTCTTTGACTATATTGTTTTGGTTTCTGCTGATAAAGAAAAGCGGATTGATTGGGTTTCCGGAAGGGATGGTGTGAGCAGAGAAGATGTAGTATCCCGGATGAACAAACAGAAAACGATTGATGAGCTTATCCCTCTTTGTGATTTTGTAATAGAGAATAATTCCACTCTTTCTGCTTTAAAACAACGCGCAGCCGATCTGTACAGGGAGATGCTCAAACTTTATCGTTAGAAAGGCTAACTCGGAGGCTTGCTCCTCCGTTTTGTAACTATAGGTCCGTCTTCTTTTTTCCCTAATTCTCGCATATTGGTGAAGGATATACAGGTAAGACCTCAAAGCAGGAGCATCCTTACAAATATGATCAGGAAAAACATTATCCGAAATCATCCCTTTTTATGTTGAACGGGCAATCCTTCCAGCATCCAGTCCGGGTAGCCTTCTTCCAGTCGTTTGGCTGTAAATCCTTTCTTTTTCAGAAATTCCACAGCTTCATCGGCGTATACGCAAAACGGACCGCGGCAGTATGCGACAATCTCTTTATCCTCAGAGAGGTTTTTAAGCTCCCATTTGAGCTCCTCAACCGGTACATTGAGGGCACCGGCAATGTGTCCTTTCCTGTATTCATATTCCGGTCGAACATCGATGACGGTAACCTCCCTGTTTTTCATTCTTTCTGCCAGCTCCCTGCTACTGACGGATTCCAAAGCCTGTTTGGACTCTCTGAACCGCTGTATAATACGGTCTATTTCAGCAATGCGATCCATTCCAAGATCTCGTAGGGTTTTCCAGGTTTTGTAGACGTTTTGGTCAGCCATATAATAGTAGACATAAGTCCCCTCCTTGCGGGTTTCCAGAAGCAGCACCCGTTTCAGCACCTGCAGATGTTGTGAAGCATTTGCGATCGAAAGATCCGTCTGGTCAGCAATATCCTCTACCGAATATTCTCCCTGAGCCAGCAGTTCAAGGATCTCAAGCCGGCTGGGATTGGCCATCGCTTTGACGATTCTGGCCAGTTCACTGTAAACTTTGTTTTTAAATGTTCGTTTGTCCATACATGATGATTTTCAGGTAAAAAAATTTGTGCTTGAAATGTAATCATCAATAATTTATACTTCAATAGAATTATTGAATATAACTTTCTTCAAACAAATATATTTGACAGTCTATGAGTGTTCAAACACCCAACTCTTGTGATTTAACCGCACTGGAGGAAACGGAACGCCGGGAACATATCCGGAATAGCGAGTTCGTTATATCATTTTGAACTTGAAGTGGAACCTCACCACGGAGGAACCTGGCAGAAAGTCAGCGGACAGAAAATGTTAAATCAGCAATCAAATGAGTTTCTCTGTTTTCGGAAGAATTCCTGGTTCCTGATATATAATTAATAGTTTGTCATTGATTTTTTTTTAAAATTACAAAAATGAGTTAAAATTTTTCATCTTAATTCAATTATTCTATTGAATTATAAATAATCGTAATTATGAAACCTATCGAACCGAATCAAAAAGTCGCAGATGTATTAAAGCAATATCCTCAAACTTTCCAGATATTTCGCGAGCACGGTTGTCCTGATATGAGAAACGGATTTTTCTCATTCATGGCAAGAATCATGAGTATTCGCAATGCTGCCCGGATTCACAGGATTCCTATTGATCAGCTTCTGGATGATCTGCAGGAGGTTATAGAACCTGAAGAGAACGTAATGTAAATGCAATTCACAACATGATATAAAATCAAACAACTTCAAAGTCATGCAAACACTACTCACATCACTACAGGAAACACAAACCATCGCCATGATCACCGGTTTGATTCTGCTTTTCTTATGGGAAAGTGTTCAGCCGTTTTACGGTTTTTTCACCGGTTCGTTTAAAACACGGGGGCAGCATGCCCTTCGAAATCTGTTCATCGGCGCGCTCAACGCCGCACTGGTTTCACTGGTGTTTGTCGGACTCTGGTTTGCAGCCTCGGTTTGGTCTGATGAATATCGTTTCGGACTGCTGCACTGGTTCCAGGAAGGATTATCGATCCCCCTTTGGATTCACGCACTGGGAGCCGTTTTATTACTGGACGCCTGGAGTTATGCCTGGCACCGTATCAATCATGAAATCCCCTTTTTCTGGCGTCTTCACCGGGTGCATCACTCCGACCCGAACATGGATGTAACCACCGCTAGCCGGTTTCATATCGGCGAAATCTTCTTCTCCTCACTTTTTCGCATTCCCCTGATCGCTTTGTTCGGTATCTATTTGTGGGAGCTGGTGCTCTATGAAACCCTGATGTTCGCCGTGGTTCAGTTTCACCACACCAATATCAAGCTATCCGATAAAATGGACAAAATCCTGCGGGTTGTAATAGTCACTCCGGACATGCACAGGGTCCACCATTCCCGCTGGCAGCCGGAAACCGATTCCAACTACAGCGCCCTGTTTTCATTCTGGGACCGGATGGCTCGAACCTTCCGGTTCAATCCCGATCCGGAATCGATACGACTCGGTCTCGATGATTTCGACAGTGA
>CAZPWQ010000239.1:0-3089 GCA_964590495.1 uncultured Balneolaceae bacterium | reverse complement strand
AACGGATTCTCTTAAATATAGAAGATTTGTTTGGGTGTTGTTAGTTGTTCGTTGTATTGTTGTAGATGCCTGAATATGGTTGACGCTTATCAATACATGGCTTTCAGCCGTCAGCCGTCAGCTATCAGTTTTTCCTCCCGATAAAACTGAAAGCTGAGAGCTGAAAGCTGACGGCTGATAGCTATCAAACATGAAACCCTTCCTGCATATTCTCGGTCACTACGTGTCCATCAAAGTTGATGGCTACCAAACGATTTTGCCCGTAAAGTGTATTTGATAGCAGAAATTTCATATCAAATATTACAACATACCGGGTTATAAATTATATAGACTTTTTTTTAGCACCCATCCTTCAAATACAGCTCTCTGTTTTAATTCTGAAGTCTTAAAAGCTGAGTGAAAGCGTGTTATCATTCATTCCTCAAACTGTCTACAGGATTCGCCAATGCTGCTTTGATGGACTGCCAGCTCACCGTTAACAGAGCAATCATTAAAGCCGCTCCGCCGGCCAAGGCAAAAATGCCGGGACCGATTTCAATTCTGTATGCAAAATCAGCCAGCCATAGATTCATGGCATACCAGGCAATCGGGATGGCAAGCACAAAACCGATTACCACCAGCTTAATAAATTCCCTGGAAAGCAGAACCATAATATTGGTTAAACTGGCACCTAATACTTTTCGGATGCCGATTTCCTTTGTCCTCCTCTCAGAAGTAAAGGCAGCCAGTCCAAATAGCCCGAGACAAGCAATAAAAATGGCAATTCCTGCAAATACTGAAAAAGCCAAACTCATTTTTTGATCGGTTTCATACTGTTCGGCAAATTTCTCATCCAAAAAGTGGTAGACAAGGGGTTCACCTGTGTCAAAACTATCCCAAACTTCTTGGAGATGGGAAACTACATCACTCGTTTGTTCAGGATTAAATCGGAGTAACAACATATTATAATTATCATACCCTCCGGCTTCAGAAGGTTTCATCCGAATGTAAACTGAACTGATTTCGCTATGGAGCGATTTGAAATGAAAGTCTTTTACCACCCCCACTATTTGCGAGCTGTCGTAAAAAGTATTACCGATAGCTTGTTCAGCAGATTCCCATCCTAATTCCTGCACCATTGCTTCGTTTATGACACTGGCATTATCCCGGTCGCTAATTCGAGCTTCATCAAAATAGCGCCCGGCGATTAATTCAAGGCCAAGTACATCGTCATAATCAGCATCACTTCTTAAAAAATGTACATCAAAAATATTTTCGACATTTTGAGGATCAAAAGCTTGGCTGATTCTATGTCCAAACTGACCGGGAATATCCGTAGCTGCAGAAGCATCAAGAACGGAAGAATGACCGAGAGCTTTATGTTTTAAAACTTCCACCTGATCCTGAATTTGATACGCAGGAACATACATTACCTGCTCATCTTGAAATCCTAAATCTTTATCAAGCATGTATCTCAATTGATTGGAGGCAATAAGTGTACAGATAATCAAAATTGTGGAAACAGTAAATTGAACCGTCACTAAAGTTTTCCGTAAACCGGAGCCGGTCAATAATTTATGAGTTTGACCTTTGAGTACATCCACGGGCTTAAAACGGGATAGGAAGAAAGCCGGATAACTGCCGGAAATAATTCCTGTTAAAATTGATATCCCAAATAATGATGAAATGAATGCGATATTTTCTGATTGACTGAGATGGAATTCTTTGCCAATAAAATCATTAAAAAATGGAAGAGATATCTCTACAATCAGTATGGCAAGTAAAAAAGCAAAAAAAGTGACAACAACAGCTTCACCAATAAATTGAATGATGAGTTGAGTTTTGTCGGCACCCGCTACCTTCCTGATACCCACTTCGCCTGATCTCTGTATAGCCCTGGCGGTAGCTAAGTTCATATAATTGATACATGCGAGAATAAGGATGAATAATCCTATTGCAGAAAAAATGTAAATGTATTTCAAGTTTGCATGAAATCCATTCCTTGTAACCAAATCAGATAAATACAATCTATCGACAGGAATGGGGAAAAATCGAGTTTTGGAATCTTCACCAATGTTTTTATTCACCAGTTCAGCAACTTTGGGTTCAATCCGGTTCCAGTCTGATCCTTTCTGAAGCTTGATAAACAACTGAAACATACTGCTCTTCCAGGATTCACGATTCATTTCTGCGTATTGATTTGTCTCTAAAGACGTGACAAAAGAAAAATTCAAAAATGAATTGTACTGCATGTTTTCCGCAATCCCGGTTACAATAAACTCTTCATTTCCATAGCGATCGATAGTCATAGTTTTCTCCAATGGATTTTCATCTCCAAAATATCTTTGGGCTACTTTTTCGGTAATAACAATAGATCTTGGATTTTCAAGTATTGTTAGCGGATTCCCACTTTTCAGAGGGAAGTTAAAAACCTCAAAGAAATCTTCTGTAGCAAATAAGATGTCATTCTCATCAGAAAAATTTTCGCCATCTATGCTCACCTTACCCATACCCGAATTCAGCGTAATGACAAAATGTTCAACTTCCGGAATTTCTTCTTTCATTGATGGACCGAGCGGATATGGTGTAGTCAGACTCTTGTTCAAATTCCTACCAAATTCACTTTCACTCCCAATAAAATGTATCTGCTCCCGATCCTGGTGAAACTTGTCATAGCTCAGTTCATCGGTAACAAAAAGGAGAATTAACATCAGGCAGCCCAAACCAATGGCAAGCCCCAAAACATTTATGAATGAATAGGATTTATTCCGCAGGAAATTCCGCCATGCAATTTTGATGTAGTTTTTTAGCATACCTCTTAGTTTTGGTTAAAAAAAACTATAATCACGAGTTCTAAAAAGACGACTGAATGGGGATAGCCCACCATGCCTCTTTTAAAAATCTATAATCTTAACTTCTCACTATCCCAACAATCAGCTTTCAAGCAAACTTTTCCGACTGTTCTCAAACATGAAACCCTTCCTGCATATTCTCGGTCACCACGTGTCCATCAAACAGGTGGATCACACGCCGGGCGTAATCGGCGTCATGCGGGGAGTGAGTTACCATTACGATGGTTGTTCCGGCTTCATTGAGTTCGGCAAGGAGCT
>CAZPWQ010000238.1:0-3110 GCA_964590495.1 uncultured Balneolaceae bacterium | reverse complement strand
AATTTGACCCCCAGCTTCGCAGGGGGCTATTCATGTTCAACTCCTTCGGAGTTGACTACTTTCTACTTACTACTTTTTACTCTTCACCTACTATCTCTCCATCCACAATCACACCCTGTACTTTCGTTGTGTATTCAAACGGATCCCCGTCAAAAAGCACAATATCAGCATCTTTGCCCTCCGCCAGGGAACCGACGCGGTCATCAATGCCAAGTATCCGGGCCGGGCTGCTGGTCATGGCCTCCAGGGCCGCTTCGCGGGGAAGTCCGTACGCAACGGCAATACCCGCTTCAAAAAGGACGATACGTGTTTTTGGAACGTAACTTTCGAAACCGCTCTGAAATGCAAACGGAATACCGGCTTCGTGAAGTTTGGCGGCAGTAGTGAAGCTGGCATTTTCAGTAGCACCATAGGTTCGTACCATCGTCGGATGAATAATCACCGGAACACCCGCTTCTTTAATCTCATCGAGCAGCAGATAGCCTTCGGCGGCTCCGTCCAGGATTAAATTTAAACCGAATTCATCTTTAAGTCGCAAGGCAGACATGATATCACTGGACTTTTGAGCGGTGACAAGGGCATACAGACGTCCTTCCAGCACATCCGCCCAGGCTTCCATCGCCAGATCCCTGGATGGACGCTTAGATTCGTCCTCAGCATTTTGTTTTTCGAGGTATTCCTGTGCTTTGATAAGCTGCTGCCGAAGCATGGCAACGCCTTTGGCACGCGTCCCGGGTTTATCGAAGTAATTTCCGACAGAAGAGCCGAGAGTCATGGCTACGGCAGTCGCCGAATCCACCAGTGCTTTTTCCAAAGTGTTGTAGGAGGTTTTGGCCAGCATCATCTGTCCACTGGCCAGGGCACCGGGACCATGCCCAGTATGTACGGTGGTGACACCTTTTTCCAGAACAAACTTGACCAGTTCCTCACGGGCATTATAGGCATCAATAGCACGCAGTTCGGGCTGGATAGCATCAGATCGTTCCAGCTGGTCCTGGTCGTGATCCTGGTTGAAGATGCCTGCAAAACCGACTACCGTATGGGCATCAATAAGCCCCGGAGTAGCTACTTTAGCTTCCCGGATCTCATAATCTTCCGGTATATTTATTTGGCCGGCCCGACCGACGGCTTCGATTTTCCCGTTACTTATCAATATTACCCCATCCACAATTTTTTGACCTTCCATGGAATATATGGTATCGGCCTGGACTGCAATTTGTGCAGTCGATGTATTACCGAATCCAAATAATAGTAGCAGTACGAGCAAAGTTATTTGTGTTCTCATAGATATACCCTCAATTATTTACTGTCATTTCCGTGATGGTCATGATATTCGCCGCGGAACACCTTGTAGCCCCCGGTAGCGTATTCCCGGTCTTCAGGGTTCGAAAGATCAAACCGATTTACACCTTCGACCCATGTCTGTTCCACGCGGGTATAGATACTCAGCGGATCCCCCGATAGAATAATAAAATCGGCATCCTTTCCGGTTTCCAGGGTACCGACGCGGTCCTGCACATCCAGCATTTCGGCATTGGCTGTGGTTACCGCTCTCAGTGCTGCATCACGGCTCATTCCGGCGCGAACCCCAAAAGCGGATGAACGCAGTAATAAACGTGTATCGGTAATTGAGGCGTCGGTGTGATATCCTACCGTAGCTCCGGCTCTTTCCAGTTCAGCCCCATTTTCGTACCTGATATCTACAGCTTCCATTTTGCCGCCCGGTGAATCCAGTACAATTATGGAAGAGGGAACACCGGCTTCGGCAATTTCATCAGCTATTTTCCAGGCTTCGCTTACATGGTGCAGTACCATGCGGTAACCGAACTCTTTTGAAAGCCGGATAGCCGTAAGAATATCGTCATGCCGATGAGTATGATTGTGAACAATTCGTTCGCCGTTCAGCACTTCGACCAGCGTTTCCAGACCGAGGTCGCGCTCTGGCATTTCTGCAGGGTCACCATCAGCATTTTCAATCTTTTCCTTATAATCCTGCGCTTTCATAAACAGGTCCCGAACCATTGCTGCAGATTTGGCCCGTGTACCCGGGAAGGGATTGCTGCCGATGGAATTTGTGCCGTTGGCCATTTTAAGTCCGCCGGCAACTTCTTTTTGAGGATTATCCACAAACAGCATCTGCTCTGTTTTTTTGGCTTCTCTTAGCTTCAGATAAATGGTCTGTCCGCTCATCAGGTGACCGGAACCCGGCATGACATTCACCGTAGTTATGCCCCCGGCAAGCGCTTTTTTAAATGAATCACTGCCCGGATCAATAGCATCAAAAATACGCACGTCGGGATGCATGGCAGATGAGCGGTCGCCGCCGCTTCCGTCACCGATATGGGAATGGGAATCGACGAGACCGGGCATTATCACTTTGCCCGATACATCGTGAATTTCCGTGTTGTCCGGAATAGAAACTTCATTAACGGCTCCAACGGCTGTAATTTCTCCTTTATGAACTACCAAGACACCATCTGAAATTTCATCTCCGTTGATTGGAATAATTTTGGCTCCCGTAAATGCCTGCGGTTGCTGCTGAGCAGATAATACTGCGGGAAACAAAAAAAGGATCAGCAGGCTTAACCTGTACAGATATTTCATAAGATTGTCCCTGAAATTTATTAAATGTTATTTTTATAATTACAGATTGATTATGACAAGAAGCAGAAAGGCAGGCAAATATCAAAACCGCTGTTTTCAATGTTTTACATTAACGGCCACAGCTGTTCAGTTGAGGCCACTGAAGCACGGAAACACAAAGATTTATATTTTTGTTAGATAGGCATTATTAGATAATAAAATAAACACCATTCCATCATTCCATGTTTCGGTGTCTCGTATGTTCTATGGAAGCTTTATGAAAAAATAATGATTTGTTGGCCCAGAATACTTGAGCCAGCCAAAATCCCCCTTAGCAAAGGGGGAACTAAAGGGGGTTGTTATCTTTGTCTAAGAAATGTAGCGTGAAATCCAACTATACCTTCATAGTTACAAATGTTGTTGTCTTAAGTTAAGCCTTACCGGAGGAACAACCCCCGCGGCTAAAGCCGCAGAGGCTGTCCAAAAAGGTTCACAAAATATTGAAGTAGCTAAATAAATAAGGTAAA
>CAZPWQ010000237.1:0-3153 GCA_964590495.1 uncultured Balneolaceae bacterium | reverse complement strand
GGGGAGTTCCAATCGAACCTGGAATCGGTTCTCAGAGAACTTGAAACATTGAAAACCCAACTGGCAGATCAAGTAATTATAATTGAATAACCGTCTGAAAATCCCAAAATGAGAAGGAATATTATTATGATGAAGAGAATAACAACACTTGTAATTTTTCTGGCGATCACTATACCATATTTGCAGGCACAGCCGGAACCCGACAGCCGCCTGTATATTTCGGTCGAACAGTATTATGCAGATGTTCAGAGTCTAAACCGGGTGTATGTCCTGGAAGAAAGCCCGAAGTATTTCGACCGGATGGAGCAGTTGTATAACAGTTGGCTTGATCGCCTGGATGAAATGAATTATAGTGATCTCAATACATCCGAGGCCGTTGATTTCATCTTGTTGCGGCGAAATATAAGAAGAGATCTGAGAGAACTTCAGCAGTCGCGGTCCAGCTATAATGAAATACAGCCGACTATACAGTTTGCAGATATTATTCAGAACCTGCAGGAAAAAAGGAGAGTGGGAGAGGATCTTGAAGGCAGCCGGTTTGCAGAACAGTTAAAAGAACTGGCAGATGCTGTACGTGAAAATAAAGAATCGATAAAAGAAAATGGCCGCCTCGATCCGGAGGATTCACGCAGGGCAGTTGAAGTTGTAGAAAATTTGCAGGAAACCCTTGAATATGTCTACACCTTTTATGAGGGGTATGACCCCGATGTGACGTGGTGGGCTCCTAAATCGTACGAAGACGCAGATACTACGCTTTCCAATTATGCGGAATTTCTTGAAGAATGGACGATTGATCAATCTGATAAAGATGATGGAAGTGGAATTATCGGGAATCCCGTCGGCCGCGAAAAGTTGATGGAGCTCCTGGAATATGAGATGATTCCCTATACACCTGCCGAGCTGATCGAGCTTGCTGAAAAAGAATACCAGTGGTGCCTGGACCAAATGCTCCGGGCTTCCAACGATCTGGATTACGGTGATGACTGGCATGCCGCTCTTGAACACACAAAAAATACGTATGTACCACCCGGGAAGCAGCCGGAGGTAATTTATGAACTGGCCATACGGGCGATAGATTTTCTTGAAGAACGGGATCTTCTGACCATTCCCGAACTTGCCAAAGAAACGTGGAGTATGGAGATGATGTCTCCCGAACGTCAGCTTATCAACCCGTTTTTCCTGGGGGGAAGGGTGATTCGGATATCCTATCCGACCAATACCATGGATTATGAGGCGAAAATGATGAGCATGCGTGGCAATAATCCTAACTTCTCCAATGCTACCGTTCACCACGAACTAATTGCCGGACATCATTTACAGGGATTTATGAGGAATCGATACAATCCTCACCGCCGGGCTTTCGGGAGTCCGTTTTGGGGTGAAGGATGGGCACTGTATTGGGAACTGCAGCTCTGGGATATGGAATTTCCCGAGACACCTGAAGAGCGAATCGGAATGTTGTACTGGCGGATGCATCGCGCGGCCCGAATAATTTTCTCGCTGAGTTTCCATATGGGTGAGATGAGTCCGCAGGAAGCTATCGACTTTATCGTAGAAAAAGTCGGACATGAATACAAAAATGCGGAAGCTGAAGTAAGGCGTTCCTTTTCAACTTCATACCCACCCCTTTACCAGGCCGGTTACATGCTGGGAGGGCTCCAGATCCGTTCCCTTTATAACGACCTGGTGGTAAACGGAGATATGCCGGTAAAGACGTTCCACGATCGCATTCTCAAAAACGGCAGTATGCCGATTGAAATGGTTCGCAAAATATTAACCGATCAAAAGCCGCCAAAAGACTTTGAAACCAGCTGGCGATTTTATGAAGGTTTGGATTAAACGGAGACGGGAGGAAGGGAGGAAAGAGACCGGAAGGCAACCTTCAGGAGGCATCGTAAGTTCGTAGATTTCTTCGTGAAACTTTGTGCTCCTTCGTGTACCTCTGTGTAACAGCTTCTAAAGGCTATCAATATGCCATACTACGATATTTGGTGCTTCCAGGGTTTTACCCTCCCAGGGATGCTCAGGGCAAAAGGACCGCAAGGAAATCCATGGAAAAGGGAGATCAGAGACAGAGGGGCTTTGATATCGTTGTTTGGATTCTTCTGCATTCTGACTCCTGAATTCTGAATTCCCATTTAAAATTTAACATTTAAAATTCACAACTGATTACGCATGATGCTCAATCAGGTGAGGACTGGTAGCCAGTTTGTTAAATTTCTTAAGGTAAGACTTGGGAGTCGTGCCCGTAATTTTCTTAAACTGCCGGTTGAAGTTGGAAACATTGTTATAACCGCTCTCATAACAAACCTGGGAAATATTGAGATCTCTGTTTCTGAGCAGTTTGCAGGCCTGTGCGATCCGTACCTCGTTCAGAAATTCTGAAAATGTTTTTCTGGTACGCTGTTTAAAAAACCTGCAGAAAGCCGCCTTGCTGTAGTTGGCAACTTCCGCTATAGTTTGTAATTCAATATCCTCTTTATAATGCGACAGTATATAATTTATAACATTGTTAATTCGCTCGCTTTCCTTGTCGGTGGGAGGCTGAGAATTGCTGACAGAGGCGAGGTATTTGTATTTCTTTGATTGTGCCAGCTCATTAAGGATTGACAGGATTTCCAGGAAACGATCAAAGCCGGTGGTATTTAACAACCCCTTCATCCGGGCACCAAAATATTGCCCCACATTTTTTTGGAAACGCATGCAGCGATCAGATCGATCAATCAGGGTACGAATGGTAGTCGTTTCGGTTATATCGAAAAAACCTTCTCCAAGCGAATGTTCATTAAAAAAGATGGAAATCGACCGTGAGTTTCCATCGAAGTCATCATCTAAATATTTTGGTTCGCTTTTAAACAGATGACTTTGATTGGATCCTATCAAAAACATATCACCATCCTCGAAAGGTGTGATGGAATCACCAACAAACAGATCACCCGTGCCTTCCAAAATATAGATCAGCTGAAGCTCAGGATGATGGTGTAATTGATCATAAAAGTGCGAAAGATCATCATATTGAACGACAAATCCTTCCTTTTCAATTTTGGGTATCTGAAAATATATCGAACTGTCACCCATAATACTATATTGATTTGATTTATACCATTCCCTGTTTAATACATCAATTATATATAAAAAAGAACCAAATACAAG
>CAZPWQ010000236.1:0-3198 GCA_964590495.1 uncultured Balneolaceae bacterium | reverse complement strand
TGTCGCCGTCGTCGGAAGACGTGAAGGGATCAGAAAGGCCGTGCCCGCGGGTGTCAACCATAAAAATGTTGTAAGAATCCTGCAGTTCCCATGTCAGCGTGCTCCAGCACAGACCGTTATCCGTAACGCCATGAAACATAACGATTACAGGTTTTTCCGGTGCCGGAACAGCCTGATAATAGTGCATGCGAATTTCGTTCGCATACACGTAGCCATCTGACCACCCTGCCGGTATATCAGGCTGTTGTGCCGTTGCAAAGGACGGCAGGATCATCAGAACACAAAACACTTGTAGATAGATGAGCAATAATTTCCTTTTATTCATAGTATTTATTTCTGTTTTAATGATTATGTTTTCTTTATGTAAAGTGATTTCGTTAAATAACAGTTAATCAATTTATTTTGCATTTTTGACCATTTTTCGCCGTTTTTTCAAGTCCGGTTGGTGGTCTTTTGAACCGTTGGGCAGCCACGGCATGTTTTTTCATTTCAGTGTCATATTGTCAATCACTGCTGATCCCGTTAATCTCATAAACCCAGGAAATCAGGGCAGCCGGCCACTTAGAGCTGGGTCCCGAATCTCCCTCCCGGATGCCAAAACCATGGCCTGCATTGGCATATATGTGAAGCTCAGCCGGTATATTCTGCTCCTTTAACTTTAAATAGAGTTTAGCCATACCTGTCGAAATGCTCTCCATGTCCTGGAAGCCACCCAAAATAAATGCCGGTGAGGATTTATCAGACAGCGTGACTTCGTTTACCCAGGCAGGATAAATGAGTGCCTGGAAATTTGGCTTGCTGCTGAATGTTCCAACCGGGTCGCCGGCATCCGCACGTCCACTGTCAGCAGTTATGTCAGCCAGAGCAGCAATCTGCCCACCGGCAGAAAAACCCATGACGCCGATTTTATCAGGCTCTATATTCCATTCAGATGTCTGGCTTCTTACCAGCCTTATTGCCCGGAGCATATCCTTTACTGAATGGTCTTTAACGGTATAGGTTGAGTTTTCATCTCTTGCCAGTCGGTACTTTAGGATAAAAGCCGCTATTCCGTTTTCACTTAATCTTTGCGCAACATTATGTCCTTCGTGGTCGATCCATATTTCACGATGCCCACCCCCGGGTGCAATGACAACCGCAATGCCTGTAGCCTCTTCTTTCGGCGGAATATAAGGTATAATGGAGGGATTGTGGACATTGGAGATTAAATGATCTCCGGTAGATTCATAAATTTCAACAATCTCTTCACCACTCCCTGTCTCAGCTCCGGGTGCACCATTGGGCCATAAACTGATGGGGGAAAGTTGCAGCGCGTGAGCCGCACAAACCTGTATCAGGATAAAAACAAAGAGCAGTGCATAACTTTTCATGATTTGATGTTGAGTTAATGTAAGATTTTTAATTTCAATGTAACTGCTGAAGTGCTCACCTCCGTGTTTAGAGCGGAAACAATCCTTTCAACATCTATTCTTCAAACAGTTGATATGCTTTACGGAGGAACTGCGGGTACATCGGTTCGTGGCGGGGCATATTCAGATAGAACAGGGCGATTATATCGTTCGTGGGATCAATGATATATGACGTGCCGTACAGCCCGCCCCAGGCATATGCCGTGTTTGAAACTTCGGGCACTGGTTTCTTCTGCTCGTTGTAAAGCTCAAATCCGAGCCCAAACTGGAAGCCCTCGCCACCGGAGTTCACTTCAGGCAGCAGGTTTATGGTTGTCATCTTTTCGATGGTCTCTGGTTGCAGTATGCGTTGCCCGTTGAATTCGCCCTTGTTGAGCAGCATCTGGCAGAATTTGGCATAATCCTCAATCGGGCCGTTCAGTCCGATAGCGCCCTCTACATAGGTCTGCTGGTCGCTGACGGTTGCCTCGCTAAACCGGTTTGATGCGGATTCCAGTTCCCCGTCAACGGCATTGTAGGCCTTCACAAAGCGGTCGAGCACAGCCGGGTCATCGTAGTACCAGTCCGTATTATCCATCCCGAGCGGATCGAGTACGGTCTCTTTTACGTATTCTCGCAACGGTTTACCTGAGATACGTTCAATCATGTATCCCAGCATATTTGTACTGATATGATAGCTCCATTCGGTGCCGGGATCGAAACCAAGCGGATATTCCGCCAGGGCAAGCATCTCATCTTCGAGGTGTCGCGACTCAGGATCAGCGCCACCGCTGCGCTGCCCTCCCGGCGTATCATCCGAGCTCGTACTTTCGGATTCCCGGGCCCTCTGCACCTCTGCACGGCGAATCTGGCCAACGGGGCCGGCATTCAGTCCTGATGAATGCGACATCAGATGGGCAAACGTCATTGGCGACTTAACGGGACGCGTCTCGTAGGTCTCGTCGTCGTTAACCGAAGTCACCACCTGGTCTGGAATTCCGGGAAAATATTCCGAAACCGGGTCATCTGCGGCCACCAATCCCTGTTCCACAAGCGTCATAAAGGCAACAGTCACCACCGCTTTTGTTTGCGAGAACAGAATATAATAGTCCTCAACGGTGGCAGGTTCCCGCTTCTCGATATCCTTCCACCCGAAAGCTTTATGATATACCACATTACCACCCCTGGCCACAAATGCGGATATACTACTGGCCTTCTTTTGGTCCACAAAAGACTGAAGCAGGGAATCCACACTCGCCACGTTAGCAGTGCTGGTGCCCACATCCTGCAGGTTTACCTGATGATTAAACTGCTGGGGGACTTCGGCGGTTTTTGTCTCATCGCTGCACCCGAACACCCACATTACGGTGGCAATACATGCTGCATGCAAAAATATTCTCATCAATTTATTCCGTAGTAATTAAATTTATCATTTGGTTCAAATAAAGAATCGACATTTCTTCTACCCTTATTATTATTTTATTATTGTCCTGGCTTCAGGTGTTTGGTAAAGAACTCCTCCAGTGCGGGTTCGGTGACATCGAGCTGCTCGTTATAGGCCACACCGTGTCCGCCTTCGAGTTTCATATATTTGATATCTGCACCTGTTGTTTTCATCTTTTCCACAAAATCCTCGGTCAGCTCAGGGCGAACAACCGCATCTTCGGTGCCCTGGATGAGGAACAGGGGAGGATGATCATCCGCGATATACCCGATCGGCCACCATTCCTCTTTTGCCATCGGCGTATCGCGATTTAATTCGGTGGGAGGCGAACCGGCGGCCGCTACATTGACCATACTGGAATACTCG
>CAZPWQ010000235.1:0-3210 GCA_964590495.1 uncultured Balneolaceae bacterium | reverse complement strand
CTGGTTTCAATCGGCTATGTCGGATTTGGAAGTTCACAGCAAATGAAGCAGGTAATTGGCAGCAATGCCAGCTATGCAGATGAGCAAAGAGCCAAAAATGCAGCGAATACGGTTATTCAAATGGCTATGTATGAAATGGACCTGGACGAAACCTGGCGGGATAACCACAAGACTGAAGGTACAGCCTGGGTTAAAACCGTTGAAGATTCTGAAGTTGAACTCTGGGTGGATGTTATTTATGAAAATCCAAATGATGACTTTGAACCTGATACCATCCAGGTACATTCCAAAGCAAATTATTTCGACCCGGTTTCGGAAGAACAGCGAACAAAGAAACTCATCAACACCTATCTGACAAGTGCTATTGATGAGTATGTACCGGATTTTCTGGGTGGCTTAACCTTTGCTACGAATAATGTAAATTTCACGGCTGGCGGCAGTGCTTCTATCAGTGGTACCGACAGTTTAGGTAACTGCACGGGAGATGAACCCGGCGTAGTTGTACCCAATGACAGTACGGGAGCAAATATTAAAAACGAACTTGACGATATTGACGTCACGGGTTCAGATACATGGAAAACGGATCCCCATCTCGATTATGAACCAACCGATGAGATGATCGCAAGATTAAAAGAATCCGGTAATTATACCGAAGTTTCAGACAATTACAAAGATGAAATGGGGACGGAAGATGATCCCGGAGTGTTTTTTGTAGAAGGTGATGCTAAATTATCCGGAGGTATAGAAGAGGGTTATGGAATATTGGTAATCCGCTCGGGTGGAAGTATGGAGTATGATTCGACTTTTGTTGAAGAAGGTTCTGATTTTAGTGTAGCAGGTAATTTTACCTTCAATGGGTTAATAGTATTCGAAAATGCCTATAACTTTGACGGTAAAGGAACCCCCACTATAAACGGTAACGTATTGGTCGGGCATACCGAGGAATATATGGACACGTGCCTTGAAACTAATACCCAGGAAGAATGTAATATTGATGTGGATATCAACGGTAACATACACATGCAGTACGACTGTGATGGTGAGAACTATGCCAAACAAGCGGCCGCGAATGCAATCGGCTGGCAAAGATACGTACGCATTTCTACTTTCGAATAATTAGATAAACTGTTTCTCCTTATGCTTATGGCACAGTCCTCCGGCTGTGCCTTTTTTAACCTTGCAACCAATATAGTAGGAGAGTACATGGTTGTAGCCGACATCTCTCACGATCGTGTCATCCTGAACTTGTTTCAGGATCTTCAGCAAGGAACCCCTCAGAAGCTTTTGCCTCAGTAACATGCAACAGATGCTGATCCGCCGGCTGGCGGACAGCATGATCCTCTTTGCACAACCCATACATTAAGTTAATTTAATATTTAACGATTCTAATGTAATACCGAAGAACCTTTCCTCTGCTTTTTATATTTTTATTAAAGCTTTAGGAGCAACGGCTTAAATATTCTGCAACTCTTTTTTAATAAAAATGATAAACCGGAATTTCCGGCTACATCTATACAGACTGCAATGAAATATTTTCCAACATTTTTTATTTGTATTACCGTACTTTTCCTGTTGGAATCTCCCGTCTCTGCCCAAAATGGAAACAGTAACCAGGAAAGTGAAATTTCGCTTAACGTATCTGCCCGGGTATTTCCCACTACTGTAGAGCTGATAACCATCCAGTCCATGAACCTTGCGGGAATAGAGGCTGAAAACGATATAATCACCATCAATCCGATAACCAGCGGTAATGCCGGCAAGATGATAGCAATAGGCAATGCCAATTCTGAAATAAATATCAGCTTTATAGAAAGTCGCGAACTGGTTAGAAACCAGGGAAATGAAACCCTGACATTTTATTATACGATAGCCGGAAATACGATAGACGATCAATCGACCTCTGAAATACTGGACCGTGACAACCGCGAACTCAACTTTAACAGCGAAGGGCAATTCTACCTTTGGATCGGCGGAAGTGTCGACATTTCAACAGCTGCACCTGGCAGTTACCAGGGAGAGTTTACGATAGAAATTGAATATATATAAAATGTTCAAGTATATCTGCATACCGCTGCTCCTGTTTTTGGGATTATGGCCTTCAAATGTAACAGGGCAGGAAATTGATTTTAAAAAATACGGCTCCTATTCGCTTATTTTAAGTGAATTGTCACCGGGTGATGATCTTGATTTTGGTTACGTTGTGAAAAATAGTGGCATAAACAGTATTGATATAAATAATGCCAAGATAGTAACGATAACCGGTGTTGAGTACCTCGATGTGCTGGTTGAAATAACTGCAGATAACAGTCTTTTTCTTAATGGTAATTCCGGCCATGCCGGTGACAGTCAAAAGTCGATACCGTTTACCCTGGAAACTGCCTATTCCAACAGCAAAGGCACACCGACGATAGGCGAAGCCAAGTTTATAAATCTGACAAATAATAATACTGTCATCCGGTTCCCGATCCTGGAGCGACAAAACCAGCCACCCGGACCTCCGCCGCCGCCTCCGACCAATGCTTTTGATCAATCCCAGGTCGAAGAAACGGCCTATTTGTATTTGTTTGGGTCTGTTAATGTCGGAGACGTTGATGCCGGAAGTTATTCCGGTGAAATAACCGTTACAATCAATTATGATTGAGGCATATACATATAACAGGTGTTTGTCTTTCCTCTGCCTCTTGTGCTTAACACTTCTGCTGCCCCCCACATCCCAGGCACAATTTATCGACCTACAACTAAACATTGAGCCAAAACTTGAGGCCCGAACGGAAAAACCCCTTGACTTCGGTATTCTGGAGTCTAATACCGGGCGCAGAACTATTGAGCTGGGAAGTCCGGGTATGGGGATATTCAGCATTACCGCTATGGAGAACCAGTTGCTGTTTGTTTCACTTGATATGCCTGAAGTTTTACAACATGAAAATCCTGCTGTCAGTAATGCCATACCATTTGAACTCTATGTACGATACGGCTATTCGTCTGAAAGACCCCGGGAATCATTCATTCTCCAAAATGGATCCCGTAATATTCAGGTGGAGGAAAGTGACAATCCCGGCCCCTGGAGCAGGATTTACCTGTTTATTTTTGGATCCATTGATATCAGAGATGTACCGGAAGGGCTTTATTCTAACGAAATAGTGCTAAACGTGGAATATATATAAATTTCCCGTCCGACCGCTGGCTTTGCGGTCCGACGGGTACGACAAG
>CAZPWQ010000234.1:0-3232 GCA_964590495.1 uncultured Balneolaceae bacterium | reverse complement strand
GTCACGTTCTGCAAGATAGACCGATCCCATCCCTCCATGACCAATTATATCTTTTATCCTGTAAACCCCGATTTTTTTACCGGATATATTAGAGGGCTGTAAATCCTGAGGTGGCTCAAACAATTCGGATTTGTACGTGGCGGCATCTTCCAACCAGCCTTCAGAATCAAGGATAGACTTCAGCAGTTTGGTGACTTCGGATTTAACTTTCGGAGATGCCTCACACTGTTTCTCAACAAACTCAAACCAGTTTTCTTCCGGCAGTTCAAGTACTTCGTCAACAATAGTTTCAACTATATTCCAGTCTATATTCTCCATAGCAAATCTGTAACAGTTTGTCTTTGCAGATCAAAATATCCGAAATCCCGGGTTTTATTATACCAGAGGTTTTAACATATGAACTAAATGTTAAAACGGTCTTTTAGTTCTTTATGCAGCCAGCCCCTTGCTTTCATCCAGTCTCTTTTCACAGTACTCTCCGAAACATCCAATGCTTTTGCAGTATCTTCAATCGTCATTTCGCCAAAAAACCGCAACTCAACTACATCACTCAATCTTTGATTTAATTCTGCAAGACGGTTTAGTGCTGAATCAATACCGATAAGTTCATCCGCCTTTTGCTGCTGGGCTTTAAACAGTTCATCGATATATGTCAGATCTTTTTGATCCCCACCTCTTTTTTGTGCTTTTTTCTTGCGGGCATAGTCAATGAGAATTTGACGCATACATTTTGAGGCGATAGCCATAAAATGACTGCGGTCTTTATAGTCAACTTCCGGCTGACTAACCATCTTCAGATAAGCTTCATGAACCAATTCGGTCTTTGATAGAGTATGGTCGGACTGGCGGGACATATGTGCATATGCCAGTCTTCTTAGTTCTTCGTACACATGCGGATAAAGCCGGTCATAAACCTCTTTATCCCCCTCTTTTAATTGTAAAAGTAAGCGAGTTACTTCTGATTTTTTGCCCATTTGATAAAAAGATTTAGCTAGATGACCCGATTTTAACACCCCTAACACAAATTGACTACGAGCAGGAAATACCCCCGAAAAATAAAACAGCTATGATATCATAGAATATAATTAGACTAGTCTAATAAGCAAATTCGCTGTTTTATTCAAAAAATCCCCACACTCATTACTCTAAATTGTTTAAAAATATAAAATCATTCATCTAAAATTTATTAACCGGTCAGAACAGTGAACAGCGAGCAGTGTGTCTATGAACAATGTGTCAGTGTACAGTTGAAAACGCATTACGTATTACGCATTACTTTTATGTAATTTGAGTAACAAAATTATATAAGCCGATGCAGATGTCTCAGAAAAAAGTTATCCTGGGTCTTATTCAATACAGTTGTACCGAAAACCCGGAAGAAAACATTGTTAAAACGGTAAAACGGATAGAAAAAGCTGCAAACAGCGGTGCACAGATCATCCTGCTCCAAGAGTTGTTTAACACCACTTATTTCTGCCAGGTTATGGATGATGAGTATTTCGACCTGGCGCAGACTATTCCGGGTCCTGTCACAGAAAAACTTACCGTGTTGGCAAGAGAACTCGAAGTGGTGATTGTCGCCCCGTTCTTTGAACGACGCGCGGCGGGTATTTATCACAATTCGCTTGTAGTTATTGATGCAGATGGTTCGCTGATGGGAACCTATCGCAAGAAACATATCCCCGATGATCCAGGTTTTCATGAGAAATATTATTTCACTCCCGGTGAGGATGATTACCAGATATATGATACCCGGTACGCGAAAATAGGCCCGCTTATCTGCTGGGACCAGTGGTATCCGGAAGCGGCGCGTATTACGGCATTGAAGGGAGCAGAGCTTCTGGTGTATCCCACCGCTATCGGTACGCTGCCGGATGAAGATGAGATGATGAGCCGTGAATTCCTGGATGCCTGGCAGACGATACAACGCAGCCACGCTATTGCCAACGGATGTTTTGTGGCAAGTATCAACAGGGTTGGAAGAGAAGGGGATATCAGTTTCTGGGGACATTCTTTTGTCACGGGTCCATTCGGACAAATGTTGTCGGAAGCCGGTGAAGAAGATGAGGTGCTCATCGCTGAAATTGATTTGACCAAAATTGAAAAACAACGGCAGGTCTGGCCCTTTTTCCGGGATCGGAGGATTGATACATATGGGCCGATTTTGAGGAGGTTTATTGATAATCCGTAATGCGTAATACGTAATGTCGTAACGGCAAGATCCCACGCATTACGGATTACGTGTTACGAATTATAAGTTCTAATAGATGGCTCAATTAAATCAAAAGAAAAAACCTTCAGATAAAGGCTATCGAATGCCTCCTGAATGGTATCCCCATGCTGCCACTCAGATGCACTGGCCTTCCAATCGCGACACATGGCCGGGGGAACGGTTGCGGCGGGTGGAAGAGATTTACCTTGATATTATAGAAATACTGCATAACTACGAGCCGATCCATTTGCTGGTAGAGCATGAAAGGATTAAAAGCCGGGTATTGGATCTCTTCGGGGAAAGAAGGATCAATCTTCAAAAGATAAATTTTCACATACAAGCCATTAATGATGTTTGGGCACGCGACTGCGGCCCGATTTTTATCAAAAAAGAACATGCAGAGGAATTTGCGATTACCGACTGGGAGTATAATGCCTGGGGCGGAAAATATCCTCCGTTCGATGCTGATAACAGGTTACCTGAATATTTTGCATCAATATACGGGATAAAGCGATTTGAGCCGGACATGGTGCTTGAAGGAGGTTCTGTTGATAACAACGGCGCGGGAGTATTACTTACAACGGAGTCGGTACTGTTGAATCCCAATCGAAATCCTGATCTGTCGAAAGAAGAGATCGAAACGCGACTGAAAGATTACCTGGGTGTAGAGAAGGTGATATGGCTTGGCGGGGGATTGGCCGGGGACGATACCGACGGACATATCGATGATTTATCCCGGTTTCTCAATAAGAGCACAATTTTGACAATGATCAGTGAAGATCCGGATGATGTAAATTATGAAACTCTTCAAAAAAATCGTGAAATTTTAGTAAAGGCAACCGATCAAAATGGCAACAAATTCGTCATTGAAACGCTGCCGCTGCCTGAGACGAAAATAGAAGGTACAACAGTAGACGGCTCCGCATACATACCCGCCAGCTATGCCAATTTTTATGTGGCTAATGGAGTTGTATTGGTGCCTGTCTATGATGAGCGATACGATCAAAAAGCCATCGATCT
>CAZPWQ010000233.1:0-3257 GCA_964590495.1 uncultured Balneolaceae bacterium | reverse complement strand
ATGATTCAGATTATGAAGAGAAAGGCCGCGATTATCCGATCGGTTATGTTCGTTGGACCGAAAACCGCAATATGAAGAGCTTTGTAAATCTTCTTGCGACAAAACGCCTGGACATAGGGCCGTTGATTACACATACATTTCCACTGGCGGAAGCCCCGAAAGCGTATGATATGATTCTGGAGAATAATGAACCGTTTACCGGAATCGTCATTGAATATGATAAGGAGGCGGAACTAAAAAAACGGATATCATTTAAAGAACCGGCAATTAATTCTTCTGAAGCTAATGTTGGATTCATCGGAGCAGGAACGTTTGCACAAGGTACTCTACTGCCTGCCACGGAGGGCTACTGTAATTTAGTGGGTGTGGCAACAAACAGCGGCACAACGGCAAAATATGTGGGCGAGAAGTATGGATTTCGCTACTGTGCAGAGAATTCAGATGAGATTTACAGTGACGAAACGATAAATACGGTATTTATCACCACCCGTCATAACTTACATGCCGAAAATGTCATCAAAGCGATCAAAAGCAACAAGCATGTTTTTGTTGAAAAACCTCTGGGTATAAATGAGCAAGAACTGGAGGAGATAAAAGTGGCATATGAATCAACTCATCATCGAGATCATTCTATTCATCTCATGGTTGGGTTTAACCGGCGGTTTGCACCCCCAATACAAAAAATGATGAGCTTATTTGATAAAGATTTACCAAAGTCCATTGTGATTAGGGTAAATGCGGGTCAGTTGCCATCGAACCACTGGGTAAATGATCCCGATATCGGCGGCGGGCGAATTATCGGTGAGGCTTGTCACTTCATAGACCTTGCCATGTATCTTGCGGGGAGTAAGATAACTTCTGTATCTGCCAGTTCGATGGAAGACCCGAATAACCTGAATAACACCGTAGTAATTAATCTGGAAATGGAAAATGGAAGCATTTCATCAATTAGCTACTTATCCAACGGCAACAAGAAATTGCCAAAAGAATATATCGAAGTTTTCTCTGGTGGCACGGTTGCACAGCTTAATAACTTTAAAGAGCTGATCATCTATGGAAGTAAAAGAAAAAAGAGTAAATACAGGAATCAGGATAAAGGGCATAAGACTGAAGTTGAAGCTTTTTTAACGGCAATAAAGCACGGCAAGCCAACTCCAATACCATTCGAAGAGTCTTATCTTAGTTCACTTGCAACATGTAAGGTTCTGGAAAGTATTGCACAGAACCGAAAAATTTATCTTTAGATGTGTTTAAATGATTCCATCGAAATTCTTGAAAATTATGTTGTAAAAAATAATTTCAAAGGCTACGACCCATACGATACGTTAAATTCCGTCATTCCTTTCAGGAAGTTTGGAAAATGGCTGCCTGTTCTTGTCACACAGTTTCAAAAAAGAAATCCGTTCAATATCCGCCCGCTGCTGGGCATTCAGAAAGAAATTAATCCCAAAGCGTACGGCTTGTTTCTCAATGCATTTTCAAAGCAATATGAACTCACCGGAACCCGTAAATACCTGCAAAACTGCAAGAATATGGCTGATTGGCTGATTCAAAATACGGCTCCGGGTTATGGCAATATGTGCTGGGGTTATCATTTCGACTGGGCCAGTCCGTTGAAAACCGTACCGGCATATTCACCTTCGGTAGTCTCTACGGCCTTTGTAGTAAAAGGCCTGTTTCAGTACTACCGGCTGTTTCAATCGGAAGAAGTCAAATCGGCGATTCTAAGTGCAGCCAGGTATGTGTACGATGACCTGCCAAAATATAAAAATAAATACGGTACCTGTATCAGCTATACGGACATCCAGGTTGATGTATGTTATAATGCGAATTTACTGGGTGCTGAAATTTTGGGCTATGCTTACACGATTACAGGTAATACGGAGTACAGAAAACTTGCGAAAAGTGCCCTGGATTTTACGATACATTATCAACATGAAGACGGGCACTGGAATTACAGTCTGAATCCCGAAACCGGCAGGGAACGGAAGCAGGTTGATTTTCACCAGGGGTATATCCTTGAATCTGCATTTGAGATCATCAAACATTGCGGTTTTGGGAATGAGTATGATCAATACATAAAAAAAGGTTTGGAATTTTATATAAACCGGCAATTTTATACGAATGGAAGATCCCTCTGGCGGTTGCCCCGGAAATGGCCGGTGGATATTCATAACCAGTCCCAGGGAATGATCACATTTGTCAAATTAAAAGAGTTTGGTCCGTCTTATGCAGATTTTGCATCAGTCATTGCAGACTGGACCATCAAAAATATGCAGGATGAAAAAGGGTTTTTTTATTATCAGAAGCACCGGTTTTATAGGATAAAAATACCCTATATGAGATGGGCACAAGCGTGGATGTATTTGGCTTTAACCGATGTATTATATTATAAATAAAATATGCAAATCCTGTTTCATCTCGGCCACCCGGCGCATTTTCACCTGTTCAAGCATGTGATAAAAAAATTAAGGCAAGATGGCCACGGTATTCACATCCTTATCAAGGAAAAAGATGTTCTTGGAAATCTGCTTGATCACTCCGGGTTTGACTATGTCAATATCCTGCCAAAGGGGAAAAGTCCCGGGAAAACCGGCCTTGTAAAAGATCTGCTTCTCCGCGGTAAACGGATGATCTCTTATTGCAGGGAACATAATCCGGATTTATTGATCGGTACCTCGGCAGATATCTCCTATGTGGGTAAATTACTCAACATACCTGCTGTTAACGTAAATGAAGATGATGCCGGTGTGGTGCCATTACACGCCCGCATCTCATACCCATGGGCGACTGCAGTGATCAGCCCCGATTGCTGCGACAACGGCAGGTGGAATAAAAAAACCATTACCTATCCGGGATACCATGAACTGGCGTATCTCCACCCGGACCACTTCAGCCCGGACAGGAGTATTGTCGCTAAATATCTAAATCCGGACAGTTCCTATTTTATCCTGAGGTTTGCCGGCCTGAAAGCTCATCACGACAGCGGGATCCGTGGAATCACCGACAACATCGCCATGGAGCTGACAGAACTGCTGAGGCCTTACGGCACGGTTGTGATCGCTTCGGAGCGCAAATTATCGGCCGATCTTGTACCCTTCACGCTTGCTATCGATCCCATCGATATTCATCACCTGCTTGCCTTTGCCGGGATTGTGATCTGCGACAGCCAAACCATGTCGGCCGAAGCTGCCGTATTGGGCACACCTTATATACGCTTTAACGATTTTGTCGGGAAAATCGGTTACCTGAAGGAA
>CAZPWQ010000232.1:0-3265 GCA_964590495.1 uncultured Balneolaceae bacterium | reverse complement strand
TATTTTATATATTTGTACACTCAAAAAACGGTCAACCTATATCAGGACAGGACATATCCATGCGGCGAAGAAGATCTTTGCAGAGAAATACCAACTGGTACTTATATAATAATGCATGATGGTTTCTTTGGTGACATAAGTGAGAGTGGAGAAAAAATATTAGTTGAAGGAATCAAAAATGGCATGGAATTTAGAGAAGGATACGTATTTAAAAGTGGAAAGTGCCATATTGAAAAAATAGCTGGTCCAGATACTGTTTCTCTTTCTTCAAATTAAAAAGAATGGCAGTATAAGAAGCGCTTCAAGCAGACAGGCCTCGCCCTGCCTTGCTCGGTTAACATTTTCTAGTTACTCTTTCTTTAGTAAACAAATTTAACATATTAGCGCCTGCCGCTTAAGCGCAATGTCGTTATTTTACAATATTGATTTAAATTAAAATACGTTTTTAGATTATGAGAGTAACTTTTCTTGTCATTATTGCCTTTGTTTTATTAAATGTGGGATGCTCGAAAGAGTCTGACCTGCAAGAATCCTCTTTTTCCTATCCTGACACCGTTATCTTGAGTGAGATTGGTTATGTGAGTGGAAGCGATGAAAATTTGTTTGGCACACCGGGATCTGTCTTGCCTTTAAATAGTGGTGAATTTATCGTTGCTGATAACCAGAGTTTATTACTTCATCTCTTTGATCGGGATCTTTCCTACCTGCATACTTATGGCGGGAGAGGAAATGGTCCGGGTGAATTTCAAAGGTTCAACGATATTTCTGTACGGGGGGCGTCCATAACCATATATGATGGATCCCGTTCGATAATTACAGACATTAAAGCAGAGGATGGGAGATTAAGCCTGGCCGAAACTTATGATTTCAGGTATACCGAACATCCGGATCATCCCGGAGCTATGTTTTGGAGATTTATAGAAGGTGAAAATGGTGAACATATCGCGCTCTATTACGATTTTAATATTATGTCGGAGGAGCAGCCAAGGTATCATCGCATTGTTGTAGTTCCCTATGATGAAAATTATCAACCGGTATCCGAAGATGCAGTGGCAGTATTTCAATATTCCGCTGAGTTGAATGTTGAAGATAATATTGTGCTGTCAGTGCCATTTATCAGGCGTGGATTAATCTCATCATTAAATGGCAGAATCTTATATGCTGTAAATGATGAACCCGTAATTAAGGTTTACGATCAGAATGGAAACCATATTCAAACTATCGACCTGCCCAATACTTCCACCAACTTGACACGAGAGGATAAAACGGAGGTTTATGACCAACTATATGCCAACTCTCCGGACCCCGATCGTTTCAGAAGTGACGTGTTGAAGCATATTCCAGACGAAAGGCCGGTGATCCGATCTTTGATAACCGACGCAGATCAACGAATCTGGGTCAGAATCTTCACGAATGAAGAGAGACCCGACCGGATTGTTTTAGATCAGGAAGGATCTCCATTGAAACAGCTATCGATGCCAGAAGGCTATGCATTTCGTAACGCATCTGGAAATCGGGTTTTTGCGCAAAGAAATAGGGATGATGGACCTGAAATTGTAATATTTGAGTGGGAACTTGAATAAAATAACAAGCATTTCCTGCGGACGTGCAAGCGTTTTTTGCTCGACTTTTAAAATTGATTGCCACGCCGCAGAAATGCCAGGCTGTTAGCCAAACAGAAAAATCCTATTAGATTATTTAGGCATTTCTGATAATTTTATTCTTTTATATGAACCCCGCTTTTTATCCTCTGGGTGAGGCTCAATACCTAAGATTGTGATCTTTTTTCTCTTTGGTCCATATGCCCAAAAAATACGTCTGGCTTTATCTCCCTGATCTAAATAGGATTGCCAGATTTTCATGTCATACTTTTTACTTAACTCCTCAATCTCGTGAGTCTGTAAACCTGGATATTTTGGATCATTACTTAAAAACTTAATTGCCTTTGCCAGTTTCTTAAATAACTCCTCTTCATCTGAGTCTAAATTGTCATTCTTTTTCTTTTCGAGAAGATTATTCCAGAATTTGACCATTCCAGGAATACCCATTCGAATTTTAAACATATTAGCTCCTTAATTAATCGAGGAGCTTTTCTAATTCATCAAAATTTACTGGTTCTGAAACTTCACCTGCTTTAAACTTACTTATTGCTTCATCAATCATTTCTAAAGTTCGTTTAGAAACTTCATCTGGATGAACTAATTCTCTTGGACTTAATTCAATAGTTCCATCTTTCCTTTCAATCACATGGTAATATTTAGTCCTTGCTCCTCGTATGGTTAAACGTTTTTTAGAGTCCAATTTAGCATCGTACTCTTTTACTACTGGTGCCATAATTATCTCCTTTTCTTCTTATCTGTCTATTATCTTCTTTTCTATATCTAACATAGCACTATGCAAGTAGGAGCGTGGGAATTCCCACTTGTATTATACTTATATAACTCATAAGAACCAAAAGTTGTTTCATTCCAATACTAAAGAAAATGTTTGTCTAACCTACTATATAACCTCCAAAGTCAACAGGTAACAACTCTTCCCCGGCAAGAAAAATATCTCCTCGCATAATGATTTCAATTCCTTTAGATTATTCCAGATGAATATTTATCTGAAGATTTTATTTGTAGTCACTATCATTGGATACAGATAATAACCAGAATTAACCAGAATCGTATCTATGAAAACAAGTATATCATATTTGGTAATGGCATTATTTATGGTTGTTGCAATCTCTGGCACCAGCGTAGCCCAGTCAATCGGTGATCCGGTTAACGGGGTTATCGATTCAGATCGTAAAACCATTACCGTTACCGAAAACATCGCCTATCGCGAGGGCGAAAGCGAGGCATGGAAACTCGATCTGGCGATGCCGGCAAATTTCGGGAGTGATCTGCGTCCGGCCCTGGTGATTGTCCACGGCGGCGGCTGGAAAACCGGCTCAAAGTCGGTTGACGTTTATCAGAAGATGATGGTTGACTATGCCCGGCAAGGATATGTCACAATTAATATCAACTATCGCCTGTTGGATGAAGCAGAATTCCCGGCCTGTATCGAAGATGTTAAGACCGCCGTTCGCTGGCTGCGCGCCCATGCTGACCGGTACCAGGTAGACCCTGACCGGATCGGGGCGTATGGCCACTCGGCTGGCGCACACCTGGCTATGATGCTGGCGATGGCTCCGAAAAAAGCCGGCCTTAAGGGTGAAGGCTGGAACGAGTATTCCAGTATGGTCAATGTAGCGGCCGCCGGTTCGCCTCCCACCGAATTA
>CAZPWQ010000231.1:0-3283 GCA_964590495.1 uncultured Balneolaceae bacterium | reverse complement strand
CCAAATATACCCAACCTTAATCATTCATCTTGCTAAATTCTTTCATTTATTAATAGCAGATAAGCAATTAAAGCTAGAAAGAGAGTTATGAGAGAAGCCGTTATAAGAGAGACGCTCTTGAGTTATAAGAGAGAGATTTTAAGATGCTGGCAGCTTACCGGGGCCCCCTCCGGAAGGCTGTCAGGTCTTAAATTTTATTTTTAATTCTTCGGGACAATAGCTGTATTTTATGTGTGGAAAATAAAGCCATTCAATAATAGGCACATTTATAAATATGGATATTGAAGCAAAGCTGGAGCAGGTTAAGGAACGATTTGAAGAAGTAACGACGGCCATGAGCGATCCGTCTGTTTTTGATGATCCGGATCGTTATACCGAGCTCACCAAAGAACACAGCGATCTTAAGGGTTTGGTTGAGGATTATGAAAAATGGAAAGGTATAAAAAGCCAGATAGATGGAAATACAGAACTCATTGAGGAAGCCGGCGATCCCGAAATTACGGAGATGGCTCAGGAAGAAATAAAAGAGCTGAAACCCCGGCTTGAGGAACTCGAGGAGAAAATAAAATTTAAACTGATTCCGAAAGATCCCGACGACTCGAAGAATGTTATCGTGGAATTACGGGCCGGAACCGGGGGAGATGAGGCCGCTATTTTTGCAGGTGACCTGTTTGATATGTACCGGCGCTATGCCGAAAAGATGGGATGGACGCTGAATATTCTCACCGTAAATGAATCGGACAAAGGTGGTTTTAAGGAAATTACATTCGGACTCGAAGGGAAAGAAGTATATGGAAAAATGAAGTATGAAAGCGGTGTACACCGGGTGCAGCGGGTTCCCGACACAGAAACACAGGGACGGGTTCACACATCCGCCGCTACCGTGGCCGTACTGCCGGAAGCTGAGGATGTAGACGTAGATATCAACACAGCCGATCTGCGCATCGATACGTTCCGCGCCAGCGGGGCGGGGGGACAGCATGTCAATAAAACCGACTCCGCCATCCGGATAACGCATGAGCCTTCAGGGGTGGTTGTAGAATGTCAGCAGGAGCGTTCGCAGCATCAGAATAAAGAGAAAGCGATGACGATGCTTCGATCCAAATTGTATGAGATGGAGGAGGAGAAGTTACGCAAAGAGCGTGCGGAAGAACGTAAAAGCCAGGTATCAACGGGTGACCGCAGTGCAAAAATAAGGACGTACAATTATCCCCAGAGCAGGCTGACCGATCACCGGATAAATCTCACGCTTTACAACCTAGAAGACGTCATGAAAGGGGATGTAGACGAAGTCATCGAAGCACTCAGAGTTCAGGATAACCTGGATAAGTTAAATGCCGTAATGGAGCAGTAAACAAATCCGAAATCCAAATGACCAAAATCCGAAACATTCGAGGTTTTTGGTTATTAAATGCTCGGTTTTAAAAGATTGCTGCTATTTCCGGACAGGTTATTTTCTTTAATACAGCAGCCGTTTTGGATTTTGAACATTTGAATTTCGGATTTCTTTCACTACACCTTCGGGCCTGCCTTAACGAGCTGCCGGCTTGCTTTTTCCTCAAACTGCCTGAAATTCTTGTCAAACATCTCTGCCAGCTTTCTGGCCTTTTGATCGAATGCCTCTTTATCATCCCATGTGTTACGGGGGATCAGGATTTCACCGGGTATACCATCTATTTTTGTTGGCATAGCTAATCCGAAGACAGGGTCGTAATCAAATTCAACGTTCTTAAGGCTGCCTTTCAATGCTTCGCTCAGCATCTGCCGGGTGTGTTTTAAATTCATACGATGTCCCGTTCCATAAGGACCGCCTGTCCACCCGGTATTAAGCAGCCATACTGTGGAATTATGGCGTCTGATTTTATCAGCCAGCAGCTCTGCATAAACCGTAGGATGCAAAGGCATGAAAGGTGCACCGAAACAGGCCGAAAAGGTTGCCTGCGGTTCGGTTACGCCTCGTTCCGTTCCCGCCACTTTTGCCGTATAACCACTGATAAAGTGATACATCGTCTGCTCGGGCGTTAGTTTGGAGATCGGGGGTAAAACACCAAATGCATCACACGTCAAAAAAATAATATTTTCGGGATGATTGCCTCTGCCCGTCTGGCTGGCATTGGGTATATAATAAATCGGATATGAACAGCGGGTGTTCTGAGTCAAACTCACATCATCAAAATCGGGCGCACGATTGTCATCGAGAACGACATTCTCCAGAATCGTTCCCGGCATTTTCGTAGTGGCATAAATCTGCGGTTCTTTTTCCCCGGAAAGGTTTACAGTTTTGGCATAGCATCCGCCCTCGATATTAAAGACACCATCTTCGCTCCATCCGTGCTCGTCGTCTCCGATTAATATTCTGTCCGGGGCGGATGACAGGGTTGTCTTACCGGTACCCGACAGCCCAAAGAATATTGCTGTACTACCATCGAAACTCATATTAGCCGAGCAGTGCATTGCCATTACATTCTGTTGGGGCAACAGATAATTCATTACCGAAAAAATGCTTTTTTTGACTTCGCCGGAATAAAGTGTTCCGCCAATAAGTACAATTCTCTCATCAAAATTAAGCAGGATAAAAGCCTCACTTTTTGTCCCGTCAATCTCAGGATCGGCTTTAAAATCAGGTGCCGCCAGCACTGTAAAATCCGGTTCATGGGTTTCAAGCTCGTCGTCACCGGGCCTGATAAACATATTATGTGCAAAAAGGGCATGATATGCGGCCTCACTGACCACCCGGACATTTAACCGGTATTTTTCATCAGCACCGGCAAAGCAGTCTTTGACATAAAGCTTTTTGTCCTGCAGGTAATCGGTTACTTTGCTGAAAAGGTGATTAAATACTTCTTCATCGACAGGCTCATTAATATCACCCCAGTCAATTTCATCATGAATGGAAGGATGGTCAACTATAAATCTGTCCCGGGGAGATCTGCCCGTATATTTCCCTGTAATAACCCGGAGAGCATAATCTTTCGTAAGTATGGCCTCTTTATTTTTAATGGCTTTTTCATATAATTCCGGAGGAGTCAAATTCCAGAGTGCTTTTTTATTGCTCTCCAGCCCCAGGTAGTCTAGTCCAATGTTACTTTTGGGATGTGAATGTTTTCTCATCTGAATGTTTTTTGCCTTCTTTTGATAGTTGTCGTAAATCCAGCCAATACGGCAATCGAGATACCTTTTCGCCGTCAAAGCAGGAATCTAATTATAAGCATTATTCATCGTCAAATTGAACCTATCCGGATATTGCGAAACCTTTGCTATACGTAAGCGCTTACATCCTAAT
>CAZPWQ010000230.1:0-3334 GCA_964590495.1 uncultured Balneolaceae bacterium | reverse complement strand
TATGCCGCCAGAGGATTTCGGGGTTCGCTGAGAGTCTAAATTTTGCCTCAACAATAACTTAATAAACAATTAATGCGTACGTATCTCGCCCTCTCCCGCTGGTTTTGTTTTCTTTCCTGCAAATTGTAAAATGTGGATAAATCAACAATTGCCTGTATGCCGGTGATGCATAATATCGTCACTGGACTAATCAAACCAGTTTTTCCATGAAAAAACTAATTATTAGTATATCCTTTCTGGGAATATGTTTAGGTTGTTCAAATCAAAATTCTATAGATTTGCCGGCTCATGTCGAAGACCTTGAAAACCTGACCGTTTACTCCGCGGATGTCGATCCGGCTTATCGGATACATCTGGAAAGAGAGCAGACTTTCGGTGAGACTGAAAAAGTTTTGATTGGCGCTGCAGGACAACTTGTAGTTGATAATTCCGACAGGGTTTACATCGGTGATCATCAAGAATCTACTGTTCATTTATTTCAGCCGGACGGTAATTTCCTGACAAGTTTTGGCAGGGAAGGCGAAGGACCCGGAGAGTTTCGATTTGTTGGGAAAATGCAAATTCACTCAAATGAATTATTTGTTTTTGATCCCAATCAACGCAGGATTCAGGTTTTCACACTTACTCCAGACCTGCATTCTGTTCCGGAATATTCCCATACGATAAATCTCGGTGGAGAGAATTGGAAACGTGTTGCAGAGGATTTTATGCCTCCGGCATTACATTCTATTCGAAATGACGGTTCATTTCTATTGTTCAGTCAAAATTCTTTCCTGCAATATCGGGAGGACCCGGAATTCCAGGGTTATATCCGGTATCACCTAATGGATAGAAACGGAACAAATATAACGGATAAAATTTTCGAAATGAGAATGCCTGAACACATTGTTACAGAATCGTTTACACTCCCTCCTCCCTTCTATGGCCGTGGATTAATGGCTAAGTCGTCAGATGATCGTATTTTCTCGGCGTGGACAGACGATTTTTTAATCAAGGTTCATGACTCTGATGGTGTATATCAGCGAGCGTTTTTTCACCCTTTCACCAAAAAGTTGTTAACCCGTGAAGAGGCTATAAACAGCATGGATGATCACGAACAATTGCACAATGCGGTTCGCAAAATGCAGCTTCCGGAAACCTGGCCGGCACTTAATCAGATGTTTATGGACGATAAGAACCGTATGTGGGTAGCCACTATTATGGACGACCTTGAAGTCCACGATTGGTGGATATTGGATGAATATGGCGAATTGCTGGCCACATTTTCCTGGCCGCGGAACCAATCAATCCAGCTTGTAAAAAACGATCACCTCTACACGCGTGAAGCCGAAGAGGAAACCGGCCTGCAGCAAATTGTGAAGTACAGATTTAATCTTGAGATGTGAGTAACTATAGATTAGGTTATAATTGGTGGTTTTCTGGCTTTAATATTTCCTTAAGCAAGGGTAAAAATTTACCTAAATATCTAATCTGACATTGTAATGAGTAAGATGTAATGAGTAAGATCCCACACATTTTAGTACTGCTGATGATGCTGTCAGTTTGCAGCCGGTCAGACGATAATAAAAAAGCAAATCATCAGCAAAATTCACCCCGTATCGCCATTGCGGGACTCGCCATCGAATCGAGCACTTTCTCCCCTGCCGTTACCCATGAAGAGGCGTTTCACGCCAAAACAGGTGACGACGTATTCTCCTTTTATCCCTTTTTAGGACCTGATTCGCTGCAGCGAAAACGGGCAGATTGGATCCCCACATTACGGGGTCATGCGCTACCCGGCGGCATCGTCACACGGGAGGCATACGAATCGCTCGTAACCAAAACCCTCGAAATGCTTGAAAAAAACGGCCCCTACGACGGTCTTTTCTTTGATATTCACGGAGCTATGAGCGTGGTGGGCCTGGATGATCCGGAAGGCGATTTTATCGTCAGGGTCCGTGAGGTCGTGGGTAAAAAGACCATAATATCAACCTCCATGGATTTGCATGGGAATGTTTCAAAGCGGCTGGCACAAAATACGGACCTGATCACCTGCTACAGGATGGCCCCTCACGAAGATGCGTTGGATACGAAGAAACGGGCGGTGGAAAATCTTTTAGAGAGAATAGAAAGCGGCAAAGGCAAACCCGGATACAAAGCCTGGATTCCCGTACCGATCTTATTACCAGGTGAAAAAACCAGCACAAGGGTAGATCCCGCAAAAAGTTTGTATGCAAAAGTCGCGCCGACGGCCAACAGGGAGGGCGTTATCGATGCGGCCATCTGGGTAGGCTATGCCTGGGCCGACGAACCGCGTAATCATGCCGCAGTAATGGTTACCGGCGATGATAAGGAAAAGGTAACCGATACCGCAGAGGAGCTTGCGAAAACTTTTTGGGAAGTGAGAAATGAATTTGACTTCATAGCGCCTACGGCTACCCTCGAAGTAAGCATTGATCAGGCCATCGCCAGTAATAAGCAGCCTTTCTTCATAAGTGATATGGGAGATAATCCTACGGCGGGTGGAGCCGGCGATGTAACATGGACGCTCAGAGAAATCCTTAAAGAACCCGAATTTAAATCAGAAGGGCCATCCCTTATTTACGCCTCCATCCCGGGGCTGGAATTGGTAACAAAAGCTGTGGAAGCCGGTGTGGGCGGAGAAGTCAGCGGCTATGCCGGTGCAGAAGTGGATGATCGTTATTCCCCGCCGATACAGCTTAGCGGAACAGTAACAGCCATTGAGCACGGAGACCGGGATGCGGAGACGGAAGTAGTAGTAAAAATGGGAAACATTAACGTCATAGTTACCAAAAAGCGCAAACCCTACCACAAAGAAGAAGATTTTACAGGATTGGGTCTGAATCCCAGGGAAACGGATATTGTCGTTGTTAAAATCGGTTACCTGGTACCCGAGCTTTATAACATGCAGGCCGACTGGATTATGGCGCTGACGCCGGGCGGTGTGGACCAGGACCTGGAACGCCTGAATTATGAGAGGATCCGGAGACCTATGTTTCCTTTGGATAAAAATATGGATAACCCGGATCTTGAAGCAAGGCTGATACCTTCATCTGATGAAATTTGAGAAAGCATAATATATCTCAGGCCGTGGCAGGTGCCTTTTCAAATACCATCCGGTAGTGATCAAAAATTTCACGTTCAAAACAGATCTTGTTCGGGCTGGTTGTCAAAAGAGCCCTGATATTGCTATCCGAAATATATTTGGGAAGCAGCGACAGGAAATAAGCGTACTTCTTCAGGTTAAATGACCGGTATCTTTTTTCCCACTCGTTAATAGTTTCAATATAATCCAGCCGTCCGCTGCTCTTACTGATAAGATTAAAGAAAGGGG
>CAZPWQ010000229.1:0-3338 GCA_964590495.1 uncultured Balneolaceae bacterium | reverse complement strand
TTCATAGTTACAAGTATTGGTAAACCCTCAGGGTTTGTGAAACCCTGAGGGTTTTCTGTTGTGATAATTCAGCCATTACCATAGAAACAACCCCCGCGGCTAAAGCCGAATGTATGGTAAGCCTTTTCACTCAGTAATCTTAGTGGTAATTAAATCAAATAAGCCCGACTTCCCGCAGAAGATTCAATGTACCTTCGAGTTGCTGCAATTGCTCGTAATTGTATTCCGGACTCAGTTCGAACGCCTTTTCTTCATCAAGCATGTAGCCGGGCAGTTCCACCTCGCGGATAACAGGGTATTCATGTACCGACTGAGCTGCAAACTGCTGGGCATGCCGGGAAAGAAGAAAACTCAGGAACTGCTGAGCCAGCTCAGTATTTTTTGCGGTTTGCAATTGGGCAGCGCCGGTGACAAGTGCCAGATTACCGATATCACCGGAGGAAAAATGATAGGTTTCTATCGATGCATCGGGGTTGGCTTCTCCTCCGCCACTGTTAGAGTCAGAATCTGTATCCGTATCTGCAGATTCTCCCCCGGTACTACCTTGCTTCATGCGTAATACGTAATAATGATTGGTCAGACCAATATCAATTTCGCCGGAAGCTATAGCCTGTACCATCGGCGTATTGGAACTGTAGGGCTTGGGATTCAAATCCGTCATTGCGTGCAGCCAGTTTTCTGCCGCCTCATCTCCTTCCGTCAGGCGCATGGCAGTAATAAAATCATAGAAGCTGGAATATGTGGGGGTCCAGCCGATACGTCCTTCAAACTCTTCCATATCAGGCAGGTCGAGTACCGACTCCGGCAGTTCGTCACGATCTACGTTTTGTGGATTGTAAGCCAGCACACGGAACCGTACCGTTATGGGTAGCCATTCACCGGAGGAAGAAGTATAGGAAGCCGGTTTGTTCAGCAGTGAATCGGGAAGCTGAACAAGCATTCCCTGTCCCGATGCATTTGCAAGGGCACCCGTCGTATTAGCCCAGTAAACATCGGCGGGACTCTGTTCTCCCTCCTCTCCCATCACCGCAAGCAGCTCCGCATCATTACCGTAACGCACACTTACTTCGGAACCGGTCTGTTCTTCAAAATCAGCCACAAGTTCATCAACCAGCGCCTGGCTCCGGCCGGAGTAAATTACCAGTTCATCCGGATCCGATTCCGAACAGCCGGCCAACAGAAACAGACCCAAACCCAAAATAGAATACTTTATAATATACTGTGCAAATTTCATACTAAAACTTCATTTAGCTTTTATAATTTTTATGTATTGTTTCTCACATTTCCCGGGGAAATTCGGGAATCACTATTCTTACTTAGATCAATTCTAAGTAAGTGGGTGAATGTATTGAATAATTGATAAAATGACTAATCAAAATACGACGGTCGGTATTATCGGCGGAGGCATCAGCGGGTTGACCACTGCCTATGCCCTGCAAAAGAAAGGAATATCGTCTACCGTTTATGAGCGGCGGGCGGAAGTCGGCGGAACTATTCGTACCCGGCGTCAGGGGCAGTGGCTGATCGAGCAAGGACCGAATACGCTGATGGTGAAATCACAGTCGCTGTGGGATCTTCTGGATGAACTGGGACTGACCAAACACATTCAAACAGCTAACGAAAAAGCCAAAACCCGCTATGTGGTTAAAAATGGGTCCCTGGTCGCGGTTCCCACCTCTCCTCTTTCCTTGCTTACAACCCCCCTGCTTTCCGCGGGCGGGAAATTCCGGCTTTTGAAAGAACCTTTTATTCCGCCATCTCCCAAAAACGATGAATCCATTGCAAGCTTTATAACCCGGCGACTGGGAAAGGAACCCCTCGACTATGGCGTTAATCCTTTTGTCTCGGGCATTTATGCAGGCGATCCGGATGAACTTTCTGTAAAGCATACTTTCAACCGGCTCTGGAAAATGGAACAAAACCACGGCTCACTGTCCAAAGGCATGTTCAGCCGAAACAGTGACAGTCCCAAAGGCAAACGCTCACTGATTTCCTTTGACTCAGGCAATCAGCTGCTGCCTGAACGGATGGCGGAAGTTCTGGAAGGACCTGTTTTAACGGAAGCACAGGTTTCTTCGGCTGAACCTATAAATGGACACTGGAAAGTCAGCGGTACCCAATCTAAACGTGCGTTTGAAAACAATCATGCTGCCCTGGTATCGGCGATACCTGCATATCATTTATCAGATGTATTGAAGCTTGACGGCGCCCAAAAAGAGCTGGATGGATTGGCTACTCTGCTATATGCCCCGTTGAGTGTAATAACGCTGGGTTATCGCAATGAAGATGTTCATCACCCGCTTGACGGATTCGGGTTGCTTATTCCTGAAAAGGAAGACTTCAAGACACTGGGTGCTTTATTTTCATCCACACTGTTTCCGGGACGGGCTCCACGGGGACACAAGCTTTTAACCAGTTTTATAGGCGGTGCACGCCATCCCGCCCTGGCACGTAAATCAACCGGAGAATTAACCGCTTTGGTTCAGTCGGAGCTTGATTCGCTGTTGGGAATTGACGGTGATCCGGTATTCAGCCGGCATACTTTCTGGGATAAGGCTATCCCGCAGTATCGCCTTGGCTATGACGATTTCCTCATCCTCATCGGAAAAATTGAAGAAAGTTACAGCGGGCTTTTCATTGAGGGCAACTTCAGGGGCGGGGTGTCAGTGACCGATTGTATATCCTCGGGATTTGAAACCTCACACAAGGTAGATCTGTTCTTAAAAGGTCAGGATAAAAGCTGATGTTAACTATATCTTATGAATAACATAGCAAACTGCTTGGTTCCCAATGGTTAGAGTTTCATGTTTTACATTCAGCCAAAAGTCCCCCTTAGCAAAGGGGGAATTAAAGGGGGTTGTTGGACCATCTTTGTCTAAGAAATAAAATGTGAATCCAACTACCTTCATTAATACAAACATTGCTATCGCGATGATTAAGCTGTTATTATAGAAACAACCCCCGCGGCTAAAGCCGCACCCCCTTAGCAAAGGGGGAATTTATTTGTCTGAACAAAGATAACCAGAATCTCCATATTATATTTTTTTCATCTGTAATCTAGCACCTAAATTCTCTTATCTGAATTTAAGGGTAATTTCCCAGGATAAGAGATCCTGACATACGCAGGTTTCCAAAAAATTTTAGTACTTTCAACAACTAGGTGTCAACGATAAAATGTCGGGTGAAACCTGTCAGGTTTCAGAGCAGTGTTGCATTGGTTGCTTAATATCCAGGTTAAACCTGACAGGTTTACGATTGACATGACACCTAGGGATTTAACAGCAAAATTATTAATAACTAAGGCAATTGTAACTATTTATGGCTAACGCAACTTTCGA
>CAZPWQ010000228.1:0-3385 GCA_964590495.1 uncultured Balneolaceae bacterium | reverse complement strand
CCGCTGACGGATCCGATGCCTCAACAGTAACCATTGAATTGAAAGATGCCAACAGCAACCCGGTTGGGGGGCTGGCCGACGGCGACTTTACGATCGGATTAACTGGTGATGCTTCGGCAGGATCGGTAAGCGAAACGGATACAACGGGCACTTATAAAGTGGCTGTGACCAATACCACAGCTGAGTCTATCACCGTAACCGTTACGGCCGATGGCACCACGTTGGATAACACACCTTCGGTTGAATTTGAAACCGGTGTAATCAGTGCGTCAAAATCCGAAGTAAAATTAACGAGCCCGCACGTAGCGGACAGTACGGATGCGTCAACCATTACTATCACATTGCGGGACGAGCAGAATAATACCATCAGCGGGATGGAAAAAGAGGATTTCGAACTGGCTTACGGTGATAACGCTACTCTGTCATCGTTCAATGAAGAAGGGTCGGGTGTTTATACGTTCAAATTGATAAATACAGTAGTTGAAGATATTTCTTTGGCTGTTACAGCTAATGATATCGATTTGGATGATGAACCGGTCATTTCATTTACAGCCGGAGATCCTGAAAAGCTGATAATTCTAAACGGCAATGATCAGCACGGTGCTGCAGGAAGTATTCTTGAAGATTCATTACAGGTCCTGGTCACGGATGCCCGGGATCATCCGGTGAAAGGCATAGATCTGAATTTCAAGGTGAGCGGTAGTCCGCCGGATGCATCCGGAATGGAAGTAAGTTCTGACACTGTCGCTACTGATGAAGAGGGCAGAGTCTCGGTTTCTTTAAAGCTGGGAAGTTCTACAGGTGATTATAAGGTGAAAGTATCAGGTGGTACCATGGAACCTGTGGAGTTTATGGCTAGGGCAGATGCGGGATCCGCAGATGAGATTTTAAAAGTAAGCGGGGACAAGCAGGTCCAGCCTACATTAAGTATATTGGATGATTCACTGGTAGTTCAGCTACATGATACATTTGGAAATCCCGTGCCGGATTCACCGGTAATTTATACAATTGCCGATCAGCCCGACGGGGCAGAAGACAGTGAAATAACCCCTGACACAAGCCATACAAACGATAAAGGATACGCATTCGCTAAAATTAAACTCGGAGATGAAAGCGGTTCCTATTCAATCTCAGCGGTAGCAGAAAATCATCCGGATACCGTATTCTTTACAGCTACAGGTCTTGAGTCGCGTCCCGATCCTACGGTTATCGATACGGTTAATACTCTTGTTTTCGATGGCAATGAAAATGCTTTCGTTTTTGCTGAACCCAGTGAAAGCCTTGACAATCTTCAGGATTTATCTGTCGAGATATGGATGCTACCTGCCTCCCTTCGCAGCTCATATACGATCATGGAAAAAGGAAACAGAGAGAATCCCGGGGACAGTCAGTTCCGGATATTCGGAGAGGACAATACACTTCAGGTTGATTTATTTACCAATGATGGTGAAATCGTGTCGCTTGCAGCTGACAGCTTTTTTGTTGAGGAAGACGATGAAGTCCGGGGGAAACAGAAAACCAAATCAGCTGCAAATAACGACAAGCGCTATAAATGGACACACATGGCTGTCTCAGTGGATACAGAGAATGGAGAAGTACGGCTGTATCGGAACGGATTCAAAGTGGATCAGTCAGTTTTTGAAGGGAACCTGAATATCGGATCCCGGCAAATGACTATGGGGAAAGGATATGACGGTGAGATCCATGAAGTGAGGGTATGGGATACGAACCGTACACAGAATCAAATCCAGTCTCGTATGACACAACTGCTTGAGGGTACTGAAAACAATCTGGTGTTTTATCATACCTTTGATGAAGACGATCCGGAACGTGATGCGGATCTTACTCAGCATGGTAACCACCTTTTTATTAGTGAGGGTGTTAAACGGAATTTCAGTATTCGCGGTATCCCGAATATCGAAATGAACGAAGACGAGGATTACATTATGGCTTTTAAAGGCCTTGATGAAAATGGACATCGGTTGGAAGCGGTTATTAATTCACTTCCGAAAAACGGCAGATTATTCCAGGTGGAAAATAATGGAGAAGAAATAGGAAACGAGATTACTTCTGCTCCCATAACGTTAACTGATATAGAAAATCGGGCATATTATAAACCCGATCCTTTTTATTTTGGTAATGATTCTCTGAAGTATGAGCTGAGAGATCCTTTTGGAAACCGTGCTGAAGCTATCCGTGAAATTACAATTCATCCCGTAAATAATGCTCCGGAAGTTGAACTTCCAGGTCAGGAAAAGATGACTTTTAACCAGCGCGATACGCTCCGGATAGATTTGACTCAAATTACAAAAGATGTTGATAATCCGTTTGAAGAACTAGAATGGAAGGTAAGTGTCCTTGGGAAAAATAAGCGTTTTCAGGGAGTTACAACTGAAGTACATACCAAATCATCGCAATTACTTGACAGAAATGCAGCTGCCCCGGTGCAAGATTCGAGCTCAGAAGTGAATGATTATGACACCTTCCCCAATCATGATGCTCGTATCAATGAGATAAATTCTCGTGATGGTAATCAATTCGGATTGCCGCAGGACCATAACCCTGAATTAACCACTTTTGGCCAGTCCGAAAATCTGAAAGCAGAAAATGATAGCCTGATTATTCAGATCGATAAGCAGAAACAGGAAGCAATATTCTCTACCACTCCGAACTTCATTGCATCTGATATTCCGGTACTTTTTGAAGCAACTGATCCGGAAGGCTTGACAGGAAGTGATACATTATGGGTTACCATTGATTTTGTAAATGATGCACCCGGGCCTTTTGAACAGCTTGCACCATCGCAAAATGACACAGTTCGCATCTCGGCTGTTCAGCCGGCTATCAATTTTGCGTGGGAGAAAACTACGGATATCGAACAGGATTCCATAAAATATCTGTTTACCATAACCAGGTATGACGGCCTGAGCAAAACGGTGGATAATCTGAGTGATACCACCATGGTACTTAGCCGGGATGATCCTATCATAGAGATGGATGCAAACTACACCTGGAGAGTCTGGGCCACCGACAAGACTGATACAACTGCCAGTCTTGAAGAACGTCAGATATTCGTAACGGAAAAAATTCCACTTTTTTACAAACTGTCTCAAAATTACCCTAATCCATTCAGATCGACAACGACCATTGAATATTGGGTTCCCATCGATTCCCGGGTGGAGATAAAACTATATAATATTCTGGGTCAGGAAATAGCCGAGTTGGTTCAGGGCGAATTTAAACGTGGATTATATGCAATCAATCTGAATACGGACAATTTTAATCTTGCCAGTGGAATTTATTTTTATCGTATGGCGGCAAAGGGTATTGTGAGAGACCTCCGATTCGTTAAAACACATAAGTTTACATTAATTAAATGACCCGG
>CAZPWQ010000227.1:0-3423 GCA_964590495.1 uncultured Balneolaceae bacterium | reverse complement strand
AAGACGAATACCCAAAGATTATGCGATATCAGATAGAAGAAACGTGACGATGAAATCTGGCTATAACATTACTTTAAATCTATTGTGATAAATGCATCTTGACAATTTCTACAAGATAATACTTCTTATGGGATTTCTGTCTTTGCTGGTGTTTTCCTGTTTATCTGAGGACACATCCATACCACTAACAGAAAATTCAACTTTTAATGAGTTGTTACAGGAAGTCCCGGCAATAAAATTTGATCTCGATGGAATCGCTGTAGATACTGTAATAGTGACACCACAACAAAGGCTGGGCACTGAAAGCTCTTCCTTTTTTCCCGAACCGGTAACTTTAGGATTTCCGACGTCAAGTTTTATAAAACCTGGTGATACGCTGTATGTGGCAAGCCGGCACAGAATTTATGCTATGGACAAAGAAGGTGCCTGGCAATATTCAGTTGGCCGGGAGGGAAAAGGACCCGGAGAGTTTGCTTCTACACTGAAATTTGCTGATAACGCTGAACATATTTTTGCTTTTGACTATGGAAACGGCAGAATTCAGGTGTACGATCACCGATTAAATCTGATATCTGTTATAAATAAAATGCTGTACGATTTACACTTCAGGAGAAATTTTGCACTTACTGATACCCGCTTATATTTGGGATTAAGGCCGTACTCGAACGACCATATGATAGCCGTTTATCGAACAGATAATCTGGAAAACGAAATGGAAACATTTTGGCCGAAGATTATTCCCAATCACTTACAGCCGCGTCCCTATAATCATGTTATCCTGGACGTAAACAGCCACGAGAATATAGCCATTACGAATCTTGGATTGCCTTACCTGTTTCTGCTGAATTCAGACAGGGAGATGAAGCATGTTTTATTCTTCGAATCAACCTACTACCAGAAACTGGAGAATCCTTCAGCCAAACCGGTCAGCGCTGAAGGCAACACTGAAGAAACCGTTCCGGGCGTAGGAACATTTATTAAACTGATACGAATCACGGATGATGATGTTATTTATTTTACGGTAGGCAATAATCTGTATCAGATCATTTCAGACAACAATAGGTACCGTCTGTGTAAAGCCTGGCATTTCATTAATAACGATAGAGAAAAACTTGACATAACAGAGATTATCATAGAAGAGGAGACCCTGTATTTTGTTACCCTGTTTGGCCGGATATTCAGGGTACCGTTGAATTAATTACCAGTTAAGCTGTTGGCAATAAGGGATCAATTATCCGGATAACTTGGACTCGAATATTCACAGAGTTGCTTTATTTAAGAGAATTTGGCATTCTGCCCATATTATGAACATCTCAGTAGGATTCATCTTTATAATTTTCATTGTTTTCGGATGTACGTCTCCGGATGCTGACAATAGCGTCGATTTTAAAACCATCGTTGTAGAAGAAAGTGAGGCAATCATTACGCCCGAAAGCCATACTGAACTTGCATTTCCGGCATTCATACGTACCGCGCCGGATTACTTTTTAATCTTAGAGGGGAGACTAAATAAGATATTTAAGTTCAGCTATGAGGGTAAACAATTGAGCTCTTTTGGAAGAAAAGGGAGAGGGCCAGGTGAGATTCAGTCATTAATTAATTATTGGATCATGGAAGATCATTATTTGCTATATGATTTTAACGGTGCAAAGATGATTCAGTATGATTTCGACGGATCATTTATAAATGAATACCCGGTAAAATTCGGAGGTCGTCCGAGCAGTGTTGAAGTATTATCTACAGATATATTTATACATCCTGCAAATGGTGAGGAAGGTTCGTTGTTAAAAGTATCAGACCTGAAAAATGAAGAAACGAGGTACATCGGTGAGGCTATAGCTGTGGAAGTGGAAGAACCGGATGAAGATCTTCGCAGTATGATAAGAAGCGGGAGATTACCCAACTACATGCTCAACAGTATTTCTTTAGGTGCCAATGAATCGGGGATTTTTGTTTTTCAACAGGTAAATGCGGTCCTTCAAAAATATCATTTCAATGGAGAGTTGGTATGGGAAAGAAATCTGAAAATTCCGCCTGTGGATGGTGTATATGAGGAATTTTTAAGAAAGGTGAACGAGCAGGAAAGAGTTCTACCTCAATTATATTATGGTCATGGTTTACACGCTATTGAAGAGGGGGTCTACCTTATGCTGAATACTCCTGATGATAAGCCAATTACCATGATCTGGATACCAAATGACGGAAATGATATTCAGGTGATAGAATTTCCTGATATCGAGCGGGATCCAAATTTCCCGCTCAGGTTCAGGGTAGCTCCTGATTCTGGTTTTATCTTCTTTGTCAAATCATTGGATGGGGAAGTACTCAGCTCGGCGTGGCCGATCGATTAGATATGGCTGAAATTTTTTTGGATAATAAATTGGATACTCCCATCCGACGGCTGGTGTTGCTCCGAAGGAATGCCTTGGGCACCGTCCGATGGGTACGAAGGGGCAGGAATATTACCCCAGACCTGTCAGGTTTTGAAAACCTGACAGGTCTTTTAACTCCTCGTTCCACCCCTCTGGTGGATGTCAATTCTAGTAAAAACAATCACTTAGCATAGAATAATGTGATTTAGTGAGTAAAATAATACCCACTTAGGAGTATTGACAATAACGATATAAATGGGCAAGCTGTTAAAGAGCCGGTGATGTGGTATTTTAGTCGGAGACACGGAACGGTTATCCTGGTATGAAAGAAATTGTTTCGAGCCTCTGAACGAAACAACAAAAGTTACTATGACTTTTCTCTTTTTCTCTTGAGAAATGGGATATGCCCCACTGCCGGCGGATAAACAAGAATAAAATGTTAATAAAACGGAGAATATTATGGAAAAAGGAAAATTTAATTTTATCAATTTTGGACGTGCCCTGGGTCGTTCGGAAATGAAGAAGTTAATGGCGGGCAGTGGTAGCAGTGGAGGGTGTTCGGAAACACTTAATTGTCCCAATGGTTACACTGCCACATGTACAAGTGAAAGTGGCTATTGCCATGTAGAAAATAATGGTACATGCGACGGTTATCTTAATTGTGGTACCGGTACTGTGCAGGTCGGCTGTTGGATGCATGACCCGAATTGCACCTAATAAAAGTTGAAGATAAAGATATATATTATATTATTACTAATATTTGGTACTTCTTGTAGCGGCGGCGGTATTGAAACCGAATCGTTTAACCTGCCGGAGGAGGCCACTCTTGAGTTAAGGGAGCGTTTCCGTATCAGCGAACCGGTCGAGAGAGCATTCTTCTCCTATATTCGGAAAATTCACATCCTCGCTGATGGCAATCTGGTGGTTCAAAACTATCCCGACCATCAGCTTTACGAGTTGAATGATGAGGGTGAGCTGATCCAGGTGATTGGCAGACAGGGTCGTGGACCGGGAGAGTTTATTGAAACCTATATCAGTCACCTGATGGCTG
>CAZPWQ010000226.1:0-3446 GCA_964590495.1 uncultured Balneolaceae bacterium | reverse complement strand
AAAAAAGCATTATGTTGTGAAGTACGAGCTGTAAAATCTTCCCGGCATGATATCATTATGAGTAAAAATCATGAAAAATTGCAATGTTGTTTATCCACTTTGGATCTCATTCTTGTCCATAATTCTGATTACCTTGACTGCATGTCAGCCCGAAGTCTCCCTGGTTGATGTAAACAACCCCTATGAACAGATCGACTGGGAGAACATCGATTATCTTCATTCGGGATCTCATCTTCACAGCCGGTCGCAGGAGCAGTGGGAGGAGATCTACAAAATGGGGATTCGGCATTTTGCTCTCAGTAATTATTATCCTTCCGAGCCGACATGGCCACTGCCCGATGAGTTTCTTCAGGGTCGCGAAGATATTATCGACTCGCCAAATGCCGAGCATCACTCTGCTACCAACCACAACTTGCATTTCACGACCATCGGCAGCTTTTACACAACGGGATACGGCCGTGGATTCAGTAACGGATTTGAAGTGGATTGGGGAAAAACTCCCTTCGAATACACCTTTGACGATCTGAATATATATGACCCGGAAGGCCGGGTGCCGGGGGAGGGGGTCTATCGGCTTGATCTGCGAAGGGATGCAGTCAATGCCGGTGACAGTGAAAATATTGAGATCTTTCTGACAATTAAAGGAGCTGAAAGGTGTGATAGCAACACTTTTGAACGGATTGGGGATGGCCGTATCGAGAATGAAATCTACCGCGGCGACGGCCAGGATACCATCTATTTCTGTGTCACCTCTCCCGAAGTGGATCTGCGTGTCAAGTTCGATCCGCAGACCACTCGTCTCGAGCGGATGCGTGTGATGCAGGGACTCAACCGATCATGGCAACAAGCATATCGACAGGCTCTGGATGGTGAGCGCACTGATGGAGATGGCACTCCAATCGAAGGGCTGCAATATCCGGATGGCGGAGGTATTATTATTAACCATCCACGGCACCCCGTGGAAGACACTATTGAAATGCTCGATTTTGATGAACGGGTTCTGGGAGTGGAGGTTTGGAACCACCGCCGGTGGTTTGGTCTCGAGAGTGAAGAACCGCACATGAGCTATTATGAACACTGGGACAGGGTGCTTCGCAGCGGCCGCCGGGCGTTCGGATTTTTTGTCAAGGATCACCGTCTTGAGGGACGCGGTCGTAACATCCTGCTCGTGCCAGATCCCGCCGGGCGAACTATGCAACAGCGCGAACGAGACGCACTGTTGGCCTATCGGCAGGGTAAATTTTTTGGGTCACTTGGAGCATGGGACATGTTCGATGCGAATAACCGTGTACAACAGCCTTACGATCACAGTGAATTCTATTTTACGAATATTGAAGTAGTTCGCACAGATACCGGCCAGCCCCGGTCTATACGGGTCGCCGTCGCTGGGCAGAATGATGAGAAACGACCTAATATACAGTTCCGGTTTATCACGGAAAAAGGAATCGCTCATATTGTGGATGGACAAAACGAGGTTGAGTATGAATTGCCGGTAACAAAAGATGGTGTCGTTAAGTGCAAATACGTTCGAATCGAAGCGTTTGCTTATCCGGATTCACACAATGATGGAAAGTCACTTACAAATTCGATTCTGGCTGAGAAAAATGTTTATGAGATCGCACGGATTCACAATATTCTGGGTAATACGGGAGGAAACGATGTGGATCAGGCTGGCCGGGAGCCTCTCGGGATCGTGGATATGATCTTCTCTCAGCCGATACATTTTGAGTAAAAGCCGAAGCGTGCAACGGTTTTTTCGTTTTCCAACAATAAAACCTAGTAAACTGGCGGGATGAGTTAACAATTTTATAAAAAGAATGTTAATTAAAGTTAATCCCAAAATTGTCATTGAACAATGATCCCGACGAGTACGTCGGGACCCGGAGGGCAAAAAAAGTCTAACGCCTTTTTTGGGTTAATATTAATCGTCCCTTACCTTTTAATAATTTAATTATTATGAATAAAACAATACTACATAACAGCATCCGATTTGTAACGCACTCTCTATGGATCGTCTTTCTGATACTGATTGCAAAAGTAACAGATGTAAAGGCAACCGACCCTCTCAAGCCTTTGATGCGGACTGTTGATATGGATCTAGGGGAAATCGTACAGGTGGAACTTCATGATGGTAGTACAGCCGAGCTTGAACTGATGGATGTCGAACCGATCACCGATTCAGTGATGGATGCCGTACGGGAGGTGCATGTAACCGTTCGGGTCAACGGACATGAGAAGTCCATCCGTTCGGGTAACTATCAGCTGCCGGTGACAGTGGGGGGAGTTCAGATCGATTGCCCGGTGACGCTGGATTATATGGAACGATCACATATCGACTGGTGGGGTTTGGAAAAGGATGCCCGCCTGCGCGTTTGGCCTGCCGGGTCTCCATATATCTGGCCGGGTACGTTTGTCTATCCGGTCGATCAAAATTGGCTGGCTTCATTAACGTGGTACAGCAATGAGCCAGTCAGTTCGCCGCGACCCCGTGGAGAAATTTATTATCATGCCGGGCTGGATCTTGGAGGGGCAGAAGATATGGTAGAGGTTTACGCTGCTACAGACGGTGTTTTGGTTGCAGTCGGAGATGAAACACTGTCGGGAGAAACCGACAACTTTATTTTAGGACCTCGTTACGATGTGGTATATATCCGCGACAGCCGGGGATGGTATTACCGATACAGTCATTTCGACTGGATTGACCCGGTTCTGCAACCCGGCCAACGCGTCTTCTCCGGGCAGAAGCTGGGGATGCTCGGCAAGGAAGGAGGCAGCGGTGGCTGGTCGCACCTGCACTTTCACATCGTGAATAAAAAGCCTTCAGGATCGTGGGGAATTGAGGATGGCTACGCATTTCTCTGGCAGGCGTACTTGCGACAGTTTGATCCGGAAATACTTGCCGTTGCGCGTCCGCACAAAGCCGTGCAGGTCGGAGAAGCAACGACGCTCAGCGCTGCTAACTCTTGGGCGAAGCAAAAGATCCAAAGCTATGAGTGGACATTATCGGATGGCTTGACCAGAAATGGAATGGAGATTAAACGGACTTACGAGCAGCCCGGAATGTATAGTGAAATCGTGAAAGTGACTGACACAGATGGAAATTACGACTACGATTTTGCAACGGTGATTGTATTCGAGGAGGGAAGCAGCGGTGAAAACGGTCCACCCCGTATTCATGCGGCATATTATCCAACGAAAGACATTGCACCCGGCGACAAAGTATTCTTCCAGGTGCGTGCGCGCGGGATAACCGAAGGATTTGACGTCTGGAATTTCGATGATGGTAGTGATCCGGTCACTGTCAAGTCGAATATTGACCCCGGAACACACGCAAAAGTCGGCTATTCAACAACAAGCCACCGGTTTGAAGCCCCCGGCGATTATCTGGTTAAAGTGCATCGCAAGACCTCGCACGGAACCGCTACCACCCATCTTTATGTGAAAGT
>CAZPWQ010000225.1:0-3482 GCA_964590495.1 uncultured Balneolaceae bacterium | reverse complement strand
TTCACACAAAATCGAGAAGCCAGGCGATGAGCCATCCTATGAAGAGGAGAATGGCTACGATTAAGACGACGATCTGAACAAAGATACTCCAGACCCAGAACCGGCTTTCGGCTGTTGTTTTGGCAGGATTTTGCTCTAGTTCCTCCAGGATTGCGACGTTTCTTTTGTTTGCCTTCCAGTACACATCAAACAGATCACCGAGCAGAGGAATGGAACCGATGAGTACATCCAACAAAATGTTTATAGCCATGCGTGCCAATACGGTGCCTTTTGCTTTAAGCAGTGCCGCATAAAAGACGAAATAAAGAGAGATGGCACCTCCTATCCAATCGCCGGCTCCGGGTATCAAACCCAAAATCGGATCAATCCCAAACCGAATGTTCGTATTGGGAATGGTGAATTTACTGTCGAGTAATTCAGCAAATTGTTTTGGTCTGGATTTTTTTTCAGGCATTTAATCCTATTGAACATTTGTAGCTTTAATTAATGTCTCGCAGTTATTACACAGAGCAACACAAAGAAGACACAAAGGATCACAAAGTTTTTTTCGCAACTAAGCAATCTTTTGTATTAACAAGAAATAGATTAATTATGATCTACTCCAGGTAAATCGGGAAAACGCTATGCGAATTCTTTGGTTTTTTCTGCCCTTTTGCGCTCGTTGTGGTCGAGATACATTTTGCGGATGCGCAGACTTTTGGGAGTGACCTCAAGCAACTCATCATTATCGATGAATTCAATAAACTGTTCGAGGCTCATTTTTTTGGCAGGTGCTATCTTAACCGCATCACCGGTTTGGGTGGCACGGTGATTGGTCAGATTCTTTTTCTTGACGACGTTAACCACCAGGTCATCTGAGCGATTGTTGATACCCACTACCTGTCCGGTATATACGGAATCACCGGGTTCTACGAGAAAGGTGCCGCGATCCTGAAGGCCTTCGAGTGCATAGCTTGTAACCTCTCCTTTTTCCAGTGAAATAAGCGTACCATTGCTGCGACCGGGAATATCCCCTGCAAAAGGTTCATAGGTATCGAACTGCTGGTGCATGATACCTGTGCCCCTGGTTTCAGTCAGCATCTCGCTCCGGAAACCGATTAATCCCCGTGACGGCACTTTGAACGTCAGGCGATTATTTTCGCCCTCCTTCGTCATGGATGTCATAATTCCTTTTCGCTGCTGCAGGTTATCAATTACACGATTGCCATATTCCTGGTGGACATCAACCACGACTTCCTCGAACGGTTCATGAAGCTGTCCGTCAATCTCGCGAAAAAGTACTTCGGGTCGTGATACGGCAAATTCAAATCCTTCACGCCGCATCGTTTCGATCAGAATGGCAAGCTGCAATTCTCCACGTCCTGATACCTTGAATACGTCAGGGTTATCGGTACTGTCAACTTTTATTGCGACGTTGGTCCTGATTTCCTTTTGCAAACGATCTTTAATCATGTTGGAGGTCACATAATCGCCTTCAAGTCCGGCAAAGGGAGAATTATTAACACGAAAGAACATCGCCATTGTCGGCTGATCGATATCATAATAATCGATTGCAGTCATGTCGGTAGTTGCTGTCAGCGTATCGCCGATGTCTACTTTTTCGTAACCGGCCAGCGCAAAGATATCCCCGGCAACTGCTTTTTCAACCGGCTCCCGCTGCAGCCCCGTAAATGTAAACAGTTTGGTAGCCCGGGCCTTTTCCTTCATCTCACCTTTTCGGTTGAGAAGCGCAATTTCCTGGCCTTGTTCGATGGTGCCCTGTTCTACGCGACCAATTGCAATTCGTCCCACATAGTCGTTCCAGTCGATGCTGCTTATCAGCATTTTGAATGGGGCGTTCAATTCCTGTTCCGGACCTGGAATCTGTTTGATGATGGTTTCGAAAAGGGGAACCAGGTCGTCGTTGTCATCCTCAAGTTCATATTTCGCAATACCGTTGATACCTTCGGCGTAAATGATGGGGAAATCAAGCTGCTCGTTACTTGCATCGAGCGTGACAAACAGGTCGAATATTTCATTCAATACGGCATCCGGACGTGCATCCTTCCGGTCGATCTTATTGATGACCACGATAGGCTGATAACGCAGATCGAGTGATTTCCGCAGTACAAACTTGGTTTGGGGAAGCGGTCCTTCAGCAGCATCCACCAGGATGATCACACCGTTTACCATTTTGAGGATCCGCTCAACCTCTCCGCCGAAATCGGCGTGTCCGGGCGTATCGACGATATTTATCTTGGTATCGCCCCATTTTACAGCTGTATTTTTAGAACTGATCGTAATTCCTTTTTCCTTTTCAAGATCGCCGGAATCCATCACGCGCTCAGCCACCTGCTCATTTTCCCGGAACGTACCGCTCTGTTTAAGCATCTGATCGACCAGTGTGGTTTTTCCATGGTCGACGTGTGCGATGATAGCTATATTTCGAATATCCTTGTACATAAAATTGTTGTCTGCAGAATGCATAAAAAGTTAAAGAGTTGACAGTCGCGTAAGATAAGGTTTTATTGTGCCATTTCATTATTGATGTTAAAACATTTTTTATGATACAATTCAAACTTTGAACATCAACCCAGCTTTTGCTATATATAATCACGAATTTTGACGTCGAATCAACGGAATTGTTTCCCGAAAATTATTGAAAAACTATTATGGATCTGAAAATCAGCGATCAGCGCTTTATTGTTTGTGGTGCCAGCAGCGGTTTTGGCAGGGCTATAGCCGAATTTTTACTTAACGATGGTGCCGAAGTCATCGCCGTAGCACGGCGCGAAAATAAACTCGATGAGTTGAAAAATAAATATCCGGATAAGGTTACTGTTGTAGTCGGCGATTTGACCGTGGAACAGACCCACAATGATCTGGAAGCTGCCATCGGCAATGATACGCTGCACGGACTTGTAGTAAACGCGGGCGGGCCTCCGGCCCTCTCACCGCTGGAGACAGCCCTTTATGACTGGGATCAGGCGTATCAAAGTGTGATGCGCTGGAAAATTGAGCTGGTGCTTCGATTGGTATCGTATTTTACTTCAAAAGAATATGGGCGGATTTTGTTTATTGAAAGCAAATCGGTGAAACAGCCTATACCCGAGCTGGTATTGAGTAATTCATTTCGTGCAGGTGTAGTCGGGTTCGCCAAATCTCTCGCCGGGGGAATCGCCGGAGACGGTGTTACTGTGAATGTCCTGGCGCCCGGATCGCATGACACACCGGCTATCGAACGTGTGATTAAGAAAAGAAGCGATGACAGCGATGATTCGGAGGAAGAAGTCAGAGAACAGATGGAGGAGGCGATTCCGGTCGGACGCATGGGCAAGGCGGAAGAACTGGCTTCCCTGGCAGCATGGATATTATCACCTCACGCCTCCTACGTGACCGGGCAGACGATCAGTCACGACGGGGGAAGCATAAAAGGGCTTTTTGGCTAGATGCTGGATGCTGGATGCTGGATGGCAAACTTGGCGTTTGCCATAAAGATGAAT
>CAZPWQ010000224.1:0-3500 GCA_964590495.1 uncultured Balneolaceae bacterium | reverse complement strand
GGTTTTTTTCTAATATCTGTTTGGAATAACTTACTCTTTATAAAAAAAGACGATATTCTTCTCCACATGTTTGCTGCTCCTGACATCATTGTTGGTATTGTCATTATAATGATAAACAGCATTTCTCATTGAATTCAGCTCTGTTTCATCACTGAAAGAAACCTGGAGTGCTTTCCCGCCCGGTTCAAGTTTTTTAACAGCATCAAGTAAGGGTTTATATTTTGATGAACTCTTTTTAGAAATCTTGATGTCTGTTCTGGGAATAAAATTTATATCCATGATTTGATGATTCAGATTCATTAGTTTGGATAACGTATTGATAAAAAGATGAAATAGGTTTAAAGCGTTCAAAATTATTTAAACATTTTTGCCGGAGAAATTCCTTGGTGAAAATGCAGGTTAAATTTTTAGGCCAAACCTTTTACCGGATATGGTTTTGATTTACTGATTTATTGAGGGATTGAGTTTTACCACCTACTGCTTGCCGCCACTGGCCAACTGCTACGTCCTAAGTGCACAAAGTTAAGGTGGTTAAAACTACTGCGATACACGCGAAAATGATTCAACAGGTAGCTTACGGCACCTGTATTTTGGACATGATTTTTTCTACTAAATCTTCCGGCGTTATCTCTTCAGCTTCCGCCTCGAATGTGGGAATGATACGATGCCGCAAAACATCCATTGCTATGGTGCGGACATCTTCGGGTGTTACATAGGCGCGATGCTGCATGAAAGCATGTGCCCGGGCTGCCAGGTTCAGGTTTATAGAAGCACGCGGGGAGGCACCGAAATTTATAAGTTCAACAAGATCACTGAGCTGATATTTTTGAGGTTCGCGCGTTGCAAAAACGAGATCAATGATATACTGTTCAACTTTTTCGTCCATATAAATTTCATTGACGACTTCTCTTGCCTTCAGAACTTTTCCAGGTGTAATCACAGGTTCGAGCTCTTTATGTTTATTAGTTTTGGCCATCCTGCGCATTATTTCCAGCTCTTCTTTTTCATTAGGATATTCAATTTTTATCTTCATCATAAACCGATCGACCTGGGCTTCGGGCAACGGATATGTTCCTTCCTGTTCCACAGGATTCTGTGTCGCAAGTACAAGAAACGGCTCTTCCAGCGGATAGGTTGCTTCTCCTATCGTAACCTGCTTCTCCTGCATGGCTTCGAGAAGTGCACTTTGCACTTTTGCAGGCGAACGGTTGATTTCATCAGCCAGAATGATATTGGCAAAAATAGGTCCTTTTTTAACAGTAAATTCGGCTTCCTTCTGATTATAGATAAGGGTACCGATCAGGTCGGCAGGCAACAGGTCGGGAGTGAACTGCAGACGCTGAAATTTTGTACTGATAACTTTTGCCATAGAAGAAACTGTCAGGGTTTTTGCAAGTCCCGGTACACCTTCAAGCAATACATGTCCGTTTGCAAGCAGGCCGACCAGCAGGCGGTCAATCATATACTGCTGACCTACAATTACTTTGTCGAGCTCGCTGTAAATCTCATCAATAAACTTACTTGATTCGGTGATTTTTTCACTAAGTGCTTCGATATCAACCGATGTAGATGAAAGTGCCATAAATATTTTATTGGATTTAGAAGTTGTTTAACTAAATAACTATTTTCTTGCGCAGAAATTACAAACGGCTAAAGTTAATAAATGGAAATCATAGATTCTTTTATTTTAGGATTAATTCAGGGATTAACAGAATTTTTACCTATAAGTAGTTCAGGACATATAGTTTTAGGAAAGGCCATTTTAGGGGGGGATTTTGAGAAAAGCATTACATTCGAGGTTATTGTGCATTTCGGTACTCTGTGCAGCATTTTGTTGTACTACCATAAGGAAATTGCCTCTATTTTATCATCGCTTTGGAAATTATGCAATAATCCCTCGGAAGTTAAAGAGCGGTACGAAAAAGACAGCAATATAAAACTTTCATGGTTTATCCTAATCAGCATGATTCCCGCGATGATCGTCGGGTTTACAATGGAAGATACCATTGAGGAAATTTTCCTGAGTCCGTTTCCGGTATCTATAATGCTACTCGTGACGGGAGCGATATTATATACCACAAAATTCAGAACAGACTTCCCCCATCATGTGAAACCCGGCAGTGCCTTTGGTATAGGTTTGGCACAGGCTTTTGCTATGTTGCCCGGCATCAGCCGTTCGGGTTCTACCATTTCATTGGGACTCTATTTGGGAATTAAAAGAGAAGAGGTCGCCAATTTTTCTTTTTTGATGGTAATACCCGTTATCGGAGGGGCTATGCTCCTGAAAAGCATCGAAATGTTCAAAATAGGAGTGCCTGTTGAAACGGTAATAGGTCTGGTAATAGGTTTTGTCACTTCATTTGTTTCGGGATACTTCGCTCTAAAATACCTTATCATACTTCTCCGCAAAAAAGGGATACATCCTTTTGCCTGGTACTGCTGGGCTATCGGCATAATTGGTCTTATTTATTACTGGTAGCGCGCTGAGTTTAGTCTTGTCATTCTCAGAACAAACGCTGACACCAAATTTCAGATAACAACAAATCTGTTTTTTCTTCCTTTTTCTGTTGAAGGGGTTTTCAATTTTCTCTACCTTTTGCCTCGGCATCCCACTTGGGAGAAGCCAATAAAAAAATAATATTTATGGTCTCCTACATTTTCATTTTTCTGGCTATCTTAGCTATTGCAGCAGCGTTGGCAACGGTTATGAATAAGAATGCGGTAAACAGTGCGCTGTTTCTGGTTCTGAACATGGTGTCACTTGCCGGAATTTATCTGCTGCTTCAGGCACAGTTTATGGCTGTTATTCAGATCCTGGTTTATGCAGGAGCTATTATGGTTTTATTTCTGTTCGTTATTATGTTGCTCAATATCGGGACCGAAGAAACCCTGTTTGAAAAATTCAGAGTTAAATATTTTGCGGCTTTTCTGTTGGGAGTAGCAGTGTTATCCCATATAATATATAGCATTGGAAGTTTTACTGATACGCTGCCGGTAGTTTCACCGGATATGGCACAGGCTGGTACCGTTGAGGCAGTTGGTGATGTGTTGTTTACGCAATACTTGCTGCCTTTTGAACTGACGGCCGTTTTGCTGACTGCTGCTGTCGTAGGGGCCTTGCTGATCGCCCAACAAAAAATTAAGCCTGAAGAAGAATAATGGAGATAGGAATAGACTGGTATTTATCGTTAAGCGCTGTTTTGTTTTCAATCGGCATCATCGGCGTGCTCATTCGAAAAAACGCGATCGTAATATTTATGTGCGTCGAGCTTATGCTGAATGCCGTTAATCTTTCGCTTATTTCTTTCAGCAGTCATTTCGGCAATGTCGACGGACAGATTATGGTATTCTTTGTACTGGCTGTTGCTGCAGCCGAGGCGGTAGTCGGACTGGCTATCATTATCGCCATTTTCAGAAATAATCTTTCGGTTGATATCACTAATATCAATCTGCTGCGCTGGTAATTTTCAGTGAACAGTGTGTCAGTGAACAGTGAACAG
>CAZPWQ010000223.1:0-3566 GCA_964590495.1 uncultured Balneolaceae bacterium | reverse complement strand
TTAAACTCCCTGCTTTTTTGACCCACCCTCGGTCCCTCCCTATCCCGATAAAAACAAATCGGGACAATGAGGGAACTGTCAATTATGTTTAAAATAATCAGTGAGAGCACCCAGAGTAAGCCAATCCTTTCATCCCAAATCCCGAAGGGATTGAATATGAATAGCCCCGTATGCAATGCGGGGTAACCGATTCATCAATGACAGCCAACCCCAGAGGGGTTGAATAAATAAGGGACTGTATTAAAGCAAATATTTCTCATCAAAGGCAATCTGATGTTTTTCCCGTCACGAATCGGCTTCGTCTCCAAACTCTTTCACGTCATACCGAACAATAGACGGCAGCTCTTCATCTGATTGTAGAATTCCATAGGCCCGACCTTTTTTTACCACAAACAGGCTCACTTCCGCCGGCAGTTTTACTTCCCACTCCGGCTTGCCCTCCTGATTGAACACCCACCAGGTTTTTTGGGATTTGCCGGGCGTTATAAGCTCAACCCAACTGCGTCCCGTATCGTCAAACAGGAAATCCTCAAAGGCCGGCCAGTAAGCCGGACGACCCGCGTCATTTACCGCTTTATTGAAAGTATTGCCTTTGCTGTCGTATAAACTGTCCATATAATGATCCGTCAAAGGTGCCGGCTCGTATGTTCCCTGTACGATGCCCGTTAATTCTCCATTCGCGTTGAATTTACGCATCCGCAGACTGTCACTTTTTCCGATATACAGATATTCCTCAGGGTCTGTTGCCATCATGAGATCCGGATAAAAGGTTACGTTGGCAAAAACGGCCACGCTTCTTTCTGATATATGAACCAAACCCTGATTACCTGGAAAGGGTGTAGGAACCTGTAGAAGTTTCTTGGTAATAAATTGGCCTGATGTGCTGATTTGGGAAATGGTTGTCAGGTGTGGGGGATCACCTTCTTCAGGTGCAGAATAAGACGTGTTTATGAATGAAATGAGGAGAGTTCCATCGGACAATGGAAAAAAATCCCGCGGACCTCCCATAGAAACGCCGTCCAGCTTGGTATTTGGAATATTGAATGTTCCCGCCAATTCACGGGATTTTAAATTAAAAAGGCTGATACGGTGGGCGTTACGCTCTTTGACGTACAGCGTATCAGACATGACCCGTATTGCAGGGTCTATCCTTGTAAACTCACCCGGACCCTTACCTTCCCGGCCGAGAGAATCGAGGTATTTGCCATCCGGTGAATAAAGATGAATTTTTTGGAGACGCGTATCCGCTGCATACATGATACCATCATTGTCAACTTCAAGCCCGGAAAAATCACCGACCAGCACGTTTGGATCGTCAGCAACTGATATGCTCAGACTTCTTGCAAGCGTCAGCGGTTTGAGACTAATATTATCAGTCTTCTGTTGTTCCGGATTACAGCCGGAAATTAACAGTCCGCCAAACAAAACAGAGAGGGCGAATCCCGCCGTTTTACTAAATTTGTTCATCTTTAATTTTATCATATTGATAGAAAATAGAGGTTCAAAATGTAATAATGGCAAAGGAGAGAAAAACTTGCAAGCCGCTCCAGTATGGTAGAAGTTATATTATTTGTAGAAAAATAGCAGTTGGTGAAAAAGAAAATCCGGCCTTTGAAGATTTCGAGGGAACAGGCACAGCGAATTGCGCGAGATGGATAATTTCACACCGGTGTGGTATTGGAAGCATGCTTTGAACGTGAAGGACCATTGAAATTATCCCGCGCAGTGAGCGAAGCCGCCGACCCCGAATTCTCGGGGATCAGCCGGTGGTTTTTTGGGTTCGTTTTTGTCCACACAAAAAGGAACAATGTAAGACTAGTATAAAGCTGCAATTTAATATCTAGCTACAGATCCTGATCAAATACCTGCAATCCTACCGATTCTCACTACGGGGACATCCCTGCGATCAATTAAATAAAATCGATCATTGTCATCCTTCCATAAAGAACCTATCAATGAACTTGTCCCGGTTTCATCAGAAGAAAATTCCTGCAGGCTTCCGACACCTTCAAGCTCTCCCTCATGGTCAAAAATTTCTACCATCGTTATTCGGGCAGAATCGGTTAACTGGCTGCTGAAATGAATCAGATTGTCATTGCTCAGCTTAAAAACGCCCAGGCTTGTACTATTTACCTGTCCGCGAAAGGTTCCTCCGTCCTGTCCGTATGTAACTATAATGGTCGTTGCGTCTGTATCGGTATCAATCTCCACCGGTTGCTCCTGAATCATATGTCCGCCGATTGTTTGGGTGTTAGTCCAACCGTCTGCTTTTTCCCGGTACCTGAACAATCGACCGTCATAGATACCGGGTACAAACCAAATATCCCCGTTTCCGGCAGGCCAGAAATGTCCGAGATTAACTGCATCAGTATATAATTGCACAAATTCATCGCTTGCATCCATGAGGCTATCTATATGACCGAATGATAAACGATTTTCAAATTTACTGTCAAAAAGATGCAGGAAGGACGAATAAAGACGCTTATCCAGACTACCTTCATCGGGAATTGCTCTCAATTTTTGTAGTAATAAGTATCGATCCTGATCGATCTGACGAAAATAATCGGGCCATACCATATTTTCTCTTTTAGGTATCAGGTTCGACAAGATATTTCCGGCATCCGAAAAATAAGTAATTCGTCCGTTGCCCCTGCCAACTGCAACCAGTTCGTTCTGAGTGTTAATTTCAAACGGTGGAATATTCGAAAATTCACCGGGTCCCTCTCCGGGTCCGCCGATCGAATGCAGGTAGTTTCCGTCCCTGTCAAATACTTTTACGTCAGAGGTTTGCCGGTCTGATACATAGATTTTCTCCTCGGAATCGGTTCGGATCTCTGTTGGAGAAGCTAATAATGAACCTTCCTGTGCACTTTCATCATTGCCGATTACCAGTTCTTCTTCAAAGGATAGATCTACCTGTTCCGGTTCTGACGATGATTTCTGCCCGCATCCCGTGAGTATCCATAGAATCCCACAAAGCATCAGCCACACTATGCTTTGTCGCACCATTCCACCTGTATCCGGTACTGATTGCAACATATAAAATTATATTTCATTCGCAATAATTGGTATAACTAACTACCGATTAGACAAAATAGCAATTATTGCTTTAATGTAGCCAATTCATTGTCTCTGCGTCACGGATGAGATTTCTCGACTGCGCATCGGAAGACCCACCGATGCTACGCTCGAAATGACGCCGGTGTTGAGGGGTTGGGGCAAGAAACAAATACCCATTCTCTTTGTCATCCCTGTAGAAGTTAGATAATTCGTTGACAGAAAAGAAACCGGCCTTTGAATGGAGGCTGTATTCTACCAACAATTCCTGCAGGTTCAACCCGCTTCGGGGTTGATTATTTTTTCCTCTGAATGCGACCCCCAGCTTCGCAGGGGGCTATTCACGTTCAACTCCTTCGGAGTTTGATGGAGTGGAATGGGTAGCTAATAAAAAAATGTTACTGTTGTCAATTTGAACTCAATCCTCCATCCCAAATCCCGAAGGGATTAAATGTGAATAGCCCCGTATGTAATGCGGGGTAACCAGTTCATCAATGACAGCCAACCCG
>CAZPWQ010000222.1:0-3570 GCA_964590495.1 uncultured Balneolaceae bacterium | reverse complement strand
AAGGAAATTATCATACCGTGCGGGCATTGATCAGATCTAAAAAGCTTTTGAAGGATGGGTGAGTAGTTTTGAAGCTGGTTGTGATGACAAATAGCATATTGCAATAATACATTCCTGTTAAGAGTGCAGGGTGTGGACCAATAACTGACAAGTAAGATTAAACTTACTTGGTAATTTGTATTACCTTGTCCTGTAGTTTCATTTTAATTTAAAGAGGAGTTTTTATGTTTGGTGGATTTGAATGGGTTCTTATTATTGTAGCATTTTTGTTGCTTTTCGGAGCAAAGCGTATTCCGAACATGGTTCGGGGAATTGGACAGGGTATTAAGGAATTTCGCAAAGCCCGAAACGAGGTAAAGACTGAACTGGATAAGGGGCATCAAGAGGCTGATGATACCCAAAATGGTTAACCTGTCATTCCCTCTCCAATTTAATCTTTAACCAACTGCAGCTTTTCAAGCTTATCATTGATAAAGGTTATCTCATCATCGGTCAGCGTAATATTTACAGCCTGTGCATTTTGAATGGCCTGTTCAGGATTACGCGCTCCAACCAGCGCAATGGTGATACCCGGTTGTTTGATTGTCCATTTAATAACAAGCTGGGCCAGTGTCGCATTTTTTTCATCCGCAAGAGGTTTGATTTCATTTAGAAAATCAGTTGTTCTTCGGAGGTTTTCATCTGTAAAATAGAATTCATTGGCTCTTGTATCTCCTTCTCCAAAAGAGTATCCTGGTTCCATTTTGCCGGTCAGCAGCCCCCGTTGCAGTGGACTATAGGCTAAAATTGCTTTGTTATTTTCAATGCAGTAGGGGACTAATTCCTCCTCGATGCCTCTGCGAACCATGCTGTATGGCACCTGGTCGGAGACAAGTTCGATTGTGTTTTCAGCCTCTGCCATTTGTGCGGCATTATAGTTGCAAACACCCGCTTCACGGATTTTACCCTGTTTTTTAAGTTGCAGAACTGCTTCCATGGTCTCTGCAATGGGAGTGGTTGGATCCGGCCAGTGAATTTGGTAAAGATCGATATAGTCGGTACCGAGTCTGCGCAGGCTTTCTTCGCATTCCTGAATGATCGCATTCTTCGCGGCATATTTATGGATTTTAATATCATTGCCTTCATTGTCTTTACTGTCAAAATGAAATTTTCCTTTCTCTGTATCCCATCGCAGTCCGTATTTGGTCAGAATTTGCACCTTGTCACGTGGAATATCCCTGATAGCCTCACCAACTATTTCTTCGCTTAAACCCTGTCCGTAAACCGGTGCCGTATCAATAGAAGTTACTCCCAGGTCGTAAGAGGCCTTTATCGCTTCCACAGCATTATTTTGTTCGGTTCCGCCCCACATCCAGCCACCGGCTGCCCACGCCCCGAATGTTACTACAGATATATTCAGATTACTTTTTCCCAGTTTTCGGTATTCCATGTCTTGGATTAATTAGTGAAAAATTACTATATGTAAACAAAATGCTAAATAATCAACTCTAAGTCATACTATTCTATACGTTGTTCCAGAATGACTATTTTTTGAGCTGGCAAAAGTCCCCCTTCCGCCGGCAGTCGGACACGGTAGCAAAGGGGGTGCGGCTTTAGCCGCGGGGGTTGTTTCTATGGTAACGGCTTAATTATCGCGATAGCAATAATTGTTATAATGAAGGTATAGTTCGATTCAAGTTTAATTTTTTCTTAGACAAAGATGGTCCAACAACCTCTTTAATTCCCCCTTTTCTAAGGGGGATTTTATTTGACCGGATAAATATAGCCAGATTCTTCCTGATACATTTTCTTCATCTGCAATATAGCACCTAAAAATCATCCTTGAGAAAACCAAGTACCAACCTCTTCAGCAGACTTGCTGTTCAAAATCCTTTCTTTCTCAAATTTCCCCTTTCTTGCTATACGTACACCATATTTAATACAATCTATTCCTCCCGTACTATGAGCATCAGGATTGATCGACGACATCAATCCCACTTCTTTTGCTTTATTACCGTATCGCCAGTCCAGATCGAGGCGGCGGGGATTGGCATTAATTTCAATTGCAGTGTTATATTCGGCGGCCAGTTCAATCAATTCATTCAAGTTGAGATCACTCCCTTCCCGTCTCAGGAGGAGGCGTCCGGTAGGATGTCCAATGATTCGTGTATGGGGATTTTTTATAGCATTACGAAAACGTTCCGTCATCTGTTCGCGGGGCATCTCAAGTCCGTAGTGAACACTGGCGATCACAAAGTCGAACTTTTCAAGGATATCATCTTTGTAATCCAGGCTTCCGTCACTAAGGATATCAGACTCAATACCTTTGAAGACACGAAAATTTTTACCGGATTCGCTGAATTCCTCATTGAGCCGGTCGATCTCTTCCCATTGCCGCTTGATTGAATCGACTGAAAGTCCACCGGCATAGGCTGCAGTCTGGGAGTGATCGGTTATTCCCAGATATTTATAGCCTCGCTGCATACAAGCAACGGCCATCTCCCGAATTGAATATTTGCCATCGCTCCATGTACTGTGTGCATGAATAACGCCGCGGATGTCATCTTTCTCAACCAGATCCATCGACTCATTTGATTCATAATAAGCAACTTCACCCCTGTCCTCACGCAGCTCCGGTGGAATAAAATGAAGGTCAAGCTTTTGATAGATTTCCTCTTCCGATGAATATTCAATGGGTTTATCAAAATCAGTATTACCTTCTTCGTTGAGTGTAAAGAGTCCATATTCATTTAATGAAAGTCCGCGTTCCCTGGCGCGCTGCCGTAGTGCTACGTTATGTTCCTTGCTGCCGGTAAAGTACATAAGGGCAGCAGGGAATTCGCGGGGTGAGACAATTCGCAGATCAACCTGCCGCCCCTCAATGGTGCGGATAGAGCTTTTCGTATCACCGCGTCCGAGTACTTCAACTACCAGGTCATGATTTACAAAGGCATCGAAAAGATCGTTGATATATTCCTTTTCGGCGCCAATCAGGATGTCGACATCACCGATCGTTTCTTTTGCCCGGCGCAGTGATCCGGCAACTTCGATTGCTTCCACTCCCTCGCGGCCTTTTAAAAAGTTGTAGATGGGACCGGCAATTTCTGTGGCCTCATCCAAACGGCAGCGCTGCCCAAATTGCTCCAGCCATTCAATGGATTTTATGATTTTTTGGGCTGACTTTTCCCCGAGACCACCGAGACCGGCCACTCGTCCGTCATGACACGCTTCTTTCAATTCTTCAACTTCGGAAATACCCAGTTCACGATGGATTTTAATGATGCTTTTGGGGCCGAGTCCCGAGATGTTCAGCCATCTAATAATTCCTTTTGGGATCCGTTCGCGAAGACTGTCGAGCACTTCGATACTTCCGGTTTGGGCATAGGATTTGATATCCTCGGCTATCGAACTGCCGATCCCATCTATGTCGGTGAGATTGTCATTTTTTATGTATTCACTGATATCGCCATCAAGGGATTCAACAGCCTGGGCGGCCTTGTCAAAAGCGATGGCGCGGAACCGGTTTTCGCCGGCCAGCTGCATCAGTTGATAAATTTCGCGCAGCTGTTTTGCAACTTCGTCATTTGTTAC
>CAZPWQ010000221.1:0-3586 GCA_964590495.1 uncultured Balneolaceae bacterium | reverse complement strand
TTTTGGCTTCCACCAAAGAATTCCGGTGACTGGTTTTTCTTTCATGGGTTATTCATTCAATGATTAGACAAAAGCTTTGTTAATCTCATAAATAACAAACTTGAGGATAAAATTCTATCAACAAATCACAGACACATCCGTGACCCTCTAATCATCTGACTAATAGATTAAAATTGAATTTTCCAGACAGGAAGAATGGGAAAACTTCCCTGTTTCTGGTATGATTTATTGCACTTAATGGCTTTTGGAACCTTTGGAATCCGTTACAACAAAAACATGCACAATTATCGTATTATCTTTATTCTGTCAGAACTGGAGTGTATTCAGCTCTTTAACAGGGAATAATTCCTAACTTTATTATAATGGTGAGAAGCTATTTACTTTCAATTCTATTCATTACCTGTTTTCTGGGCTCGTGCAGTTCCGGTTCGGACAGCAGTGAACTGATCGATTATGAGACGCTGAATGAATTAACCGCCCGGGTGGCGATGGAGATCGGGGAAAGCGAAGATTACTTGCCGGGTCGTCTCCGGGATCTGGTGGTTACCTCCGACGGCACAATTCTTGTCTCCGACTGGGCGAGTGTGAGTATTGAACAGTTCAGTGCCGAAGGTGAGCATCTGAGTACTATAGCGGAAGAAGGCGGTGGACCCGGTGAGCTGAACAATTTTTTCTTTGTATATCACATAGGAAATGATACGGTTATGGTGCGCGAGCAGTCGATGCAGAAGAAGTATTACTCGAAATCCGGAGATGGGCTCTTCAGGCATATAAAGACGATTTCGCCCGAAAGAAGTACGGATCGTTCTATAACAATTGTCGGGGCTCACCTCAACGGAAACTATTTTGCAACCGCCGGTGAAATAATACGTGATATTCAACAGGCTGCTAAAAACGAGATAGATTATCGGTTTTCTCCGCTTGTGATTGTTAATCCGATGGAAAAGATCCTTGAGGATTCTGTACACATGCTTAAAACACCTATGGCTCATTTGACACGAAGTGGCAATGGGATCAGAGTTGATGCCGTACCGTATCGGCATAATGACAAGTTTATACCGTTAGAAGACAATCGGTATTTAATCGCCCGTCCTGACAGCAGCGCATTTTTTGTCTTTAATGCTGATCATACGCTGGATCGCCGCATTCCATTCCACATAAAAGAGCGGCCGGTTACTTCCGATGATCTGGAACATGCCCTTAAGGATATTAGCAACAACAGTGTCCGCAGCGAAATCCGGTCGCGTATTTCCGATCTAAAACCACCTTATCTGAATGCCTGGACATCGGATAATTATATCTGGTTGCAAACAGATGAGGCTGAAGCCGGAAAGGAGATGGTCGTTGTGGATCTTGAAGGAAATCCAAAAGGAAAGTTTATGCTCACGGAATTTGATGAAGTCGCCCATGTCGAAGATGATCGTGTTTATACCCTTCATAAAAACCCTGAACTGGGGGAGAATATCCGTGTATATGAGGTGGAAGTGTGAAGTTTTCAGTAGGCGCGGGGTGAGAATTAGGAATTACGAATGGAACACGGATGACGCAGGTTGGGCGGATGATCGCTGATTGTGATGAAGTGAGAATATATATTGTCTGTTAAAACAGCCAATAATTGTCATAAATTGAAAACCTGGACCCCGCAGCATTTGTATTATACGATGGTTTGAACTTTTATGAGAAACATTAGACGGCTAGAAGCGTTAAGCTTCCACTACCGGAGGAAAGTAGACTGGAAAACCTTAGTTTTCTTTTCCTGATGAAAGGCACAAAAAACCCGATTCAGAAAGGATTTAACACATGCTGTTGAAACTAATCGCTGTATAAAATTTATGATGAAAACCTATCTGCCTATTACTGTCTTATTGCTTGCGTTATTGCTATACTCATGCAGCGATTCTACAGGTCCGGGAAACATGAATGACAGAGATGATATTGACCCGCCACCGCTGGAACTGCAATGTGTCGATGGGATGTCCGCAGAGGAATTTCAGTGTCGTAATATCGATTTGGTAGCCCATGTCGGTCTGGAGGATTTCCAGGGAGATAGTGCCAGTCTCCGGTTAAATGATATCTGGGGATGGACAGATCCGGAAACAGGAAAAGAATATGCGTTGGTGGGATTCAATGACGGCGTTTCATTTGTTGATATCTCAACACCTGACGAACCGGTGGTTATCGGCAAACTGGAAGAATCCACTTCCTCAATTCAAAAAGCAGTTTCGAATCAAACAGAAAAATCAGGAGTTTTGCATGATGATGACAAGGAAGAATCTATTCATCGTGATTTCAAAGTTCATAAAGACCATCTATTTGTAGTGAGTGATGGACAGCCGCATGGAATGCAGGTTTTTGATTTGAAAAGGTTAAGAGATGTTGAAAATCCTCCGGTGATCTTTACCGAAGACCACCACTATACAGAATTCGGCAACGCTCACAATATTGCAATAAACGAGGAGACAGGGTACGCCTATGTAGTCGGTTCCAACACCCACGGCGGCGGGCTGCATATTATAGATATCAATAATAATCCATTGGAGCCGGTTTTTGCCGGTTTTCACAGCGATTCTACTGTTGGAATACGAAATACAGGTTATGTACATGATACGCAGTGTGTGACCTATCAAGGATCCGATCTTGAATATATAGGTGATGAAATATGCTTCAACTCCAGCGAAACGCACCTGGTAATTGCCAATGTCACAGATAAGGATTCCACCTATACTATTTCAAAATCGCAGTATGATGGTGTTGCGTACGCTCACCAGGGATGGCTCACCGAAGATCATCAGTATTTTCTGCTGGATGATGAAGGGGATGAAAGCAATAATAACCACAATACCCGCACGTACATCTGGGATGTGAGGGATTTGGAAAATCCTGTAGTATTCGAAGAACCCTACACAGCAGCGACCTCCGCAATCGATCATAACCAATATATAAAAGGTAATTTTGTATACCAGGCTAACTACACGGCAGGGCTGCGAATTCTAAGTTTGGATAATATCGCGGGCGGACAACTCGAAGAAGTTGCATACTTCGATACGCATCCGGAAAATGATATACCTGATTTTGAGGAAGGAGGGGCTTGGAGTAACTATCCATTTTTTGACAGCGGGATCGTGATAGTCAGTGATATTTTTAGAGGTTTGTTTATTCTGAAGCCTGATTTGGAGTAAAGGAGATAATCAAGCTAGAAGCAAAAATAGGATTTAAAGTGGAGTTTATAAACAGCTGATCACGAGTACCCAACAATAAACGTGTCATGCTGAATTTAGTTCAGCATCTTTTGCACGTATTCGGATAAAAGCTTCGGCGATATTTACTGCTCTAGATCCTATCTCAAGATGTCCTTTGGACAGGATCTGTAGCTGGATATTTAATTATAGTTTTACCAAATCTTTCCTTGTTACTTTTTTCAACGATGAAAAAAGTAACCAAAAAAATCGCCGGCTGATGAATCCTTGTCGGCGGCTTCGGTTGGTACGCGGGATAATTTCAATGGTCCTTCACGTTTTTAATTGCTTTCTGATATCTCACCGGTGTGAAATTATCCACCTCGCGCACCAACCTGTGCCTGTACCCT
>CAZPWQ010000220.1:0-3596 GCA_964590495.1 uncultured Balneolaceae bacterium | reverse complement strand
GAAGCTGGATGGAAAGCCGGTTTGGAGCTGATTTCAGCGGGGTAAGAATACATACCGGCTCCAATGCTATGCAACTCAGCCGCAATTTGAACGCAAAGGCATTTACACATGGGGGTGATATTTATTTCAACAAGGGTGAGTTTTCTCCCGGAACAAATGATGGTAAGCGCCTTCTGGCGCATGAATTAACCCATACGCTTCAACAAACCCATGGAGGACAGATGCCGGCTGTGAGAGGCAGCCCGCTTCAGCGTTCACCCGTCACATGCACTATGGTTGATGCTGACACCCCCTTAATACCGGGTGCAGAGGAATTCCTGAACAATCCCAGGTTCAGGGAAATTCGGGAATCACTATTCGAAAAAAAGATGATCATCCTGTCAGCAGGAGACAGTAGCCCGGCAGTTCACTTAATTCAACGGCTTCTTCTCAATACGGTTTGTGAAGGCTACAACCGCGAAGTGGTTAAAGAGGAAATGGGGAGAAAGATTTATGGGGAACACACGGCTCATGCTGTAAAAATCTTCCAGAGAACCTTTGCCGATGCCAATGGCAATTTACTAAAAGACGATGGCATTGTGGGACCAAATACATTGGGTTCAATGGATGGGATGGTCGGTTTGGAGCCAATTCCCCCGCCTTTGCCGGCCGAAGGGACTGATTCATGTTCAGGTACACCCAAAGACGGACCAGGACTCGTCGTCAGCATAGATGAGTTAACTATGACAGCCTGGGATCTTGTTAACTTCGACGTTGCCAAAAGTTTTGTCAAGGCCGGTCACCGGAATGGTCTGAGAAGCAAAGGTGTAGTTCGAACATTCCAGGAGCATCTGGATTCTTTCAGGGGTGATGATTCTGTTGTTTTTGCAATCGTCGGTTTTGCCAGCACCACGGGGAATTTCTCTTTCAACCAGAAATTATCAGAACAACGGGCGGATTGTGTATCGCAAGTACTGTCTGAGGAAGGTTTAAAACCGTTACCAGGTGACATCGATATGATTACAGGTTTTGGAAAGGTGCCTGCCGAGTTGAAGTTAGGGATAAAGAAAATAAGCGGTAAACCAATAACCAAAAAGGACATTGAAAACCGGGAAGATCGTAAGGTACGTATCGGCATATTTTTCAAAAAACCCAAAGATGATTGCCCGGCTGAGGTTAAAACTCACAGATCGGTCCGGTTTATGGCCAAGATAGCCTGTGCTTCAAAAACAACTGCCCGCATCAATATTGCCGATATAACTGCCTCACCGCCGATTTATCGGGAATTTCTTTGGGTGCAAAATGCGCCCGGTGTCTCTGGATGCCATTTCTTCAATCAGGCAAACCGGGACGATTTTCAGTTCGTCATTCCATTTGCCGGTTTACAATTGGCTACGGAGGAACCGAACAATGCAATGGCACCGTCCGATTTTGCCGGCCGTGCCGTCCTGCGCTCGCAAGATCCGGGCTTCACAGCCAGAGAAGTCCTGCTCAACGAAAATCTTTTTGCTATCGGGTATCCAGGAGTATGGCATCCCGATGATTGTGATGTATCGCTTAAAAATGGGCGGGCACCCGATATCCCCGGATCTTTAATCCCAATAGGACCGGTGCAGTGTGGTCCGCTGCCGGCCCCGCCGGAGGGAGGAGAAGAGTGTGAGATACCGGAACAGGAAGTGCAATGCGACAGAACGGCCGGAGCTACCAGGTTCAGGGCGCATATGACGCGGGGATCTATAAATATTCTTGACAGGGTACCTGCACATCTGAAGACCCTCATTCAGCTTATTGCCGGGTCCATTACTGCGGATGCAACCATAGGACTGATTCAGATGGGAACCCTGGATGTGGAAGCAGGCGGACAAATCAACCGCACCCTTCTTTTCGTCGGCCCTGATATTCGTGAAGAGTGTGGTGAAGCTGGAATCCAACCCTTTTCCATTGGCAATGAAGTCGATACCAGCGGTAACGAATTCAGACTGGCTACCCGTTTGCCGCTGATCCCAACGCCTTTCTCCGATTTCTGGAACCTGCCTGCACAACTCAAGATACACCCCGCCTCTAACAAAGATGAGTTGACGATTGGAGGTGGATTCGGAACATTTACTTTTCTCGGACCCAAATGTGATTCGGGTAAGGGACGCGAAATTTCCGGGCGCATTTTTCCGCTTTCCCCGGTGTTCTGCGGTGATATTGAGTTACCCAAAATTTTTGGTGAAGAAACATGTGAAGGCGATGAATGCCCAGACAGCCGGAAGATCTGTGCCTCGAACCGTTTCATATTCAGGACAGGACGCATGGCTCTGGAAGAAATCCCGCTGATCGGCCGTCAACTGGCAGAAACCTATGGCTGCAATGTGGCTGCCGGTTATGTCAATGTCGGGACGAGGGGACTTGATCCGGAAATCTATCGCGAATTTTTCTTCGTACAGCAGACAAGTGATTGCGAATTTAGCGTCGAACAGAAAACCATGGACGCCCGAAGTCTTCTACCTATGCAACTGGCCATAGAAAAACCAGATGAGACAATGGCTCCTTCAGATTTTACAGGTGCGTCCCTGCTTTTTTCCTCAAGTTGGTGGGGGATATTTCCACAAACCCCGATGATGCTCGACCTGCCTGGGCAATGGGAAAAAGATTGTACTTCACCAGGCTCAATGATGGGAGCATTCCTGCCGTGGCCAACAGGACGTGTTGCATGTGGTGAAGTGCCGGCACCACCCCATACGCCCAAATCAGCAAGTGAAAACCCTTGCAACGAATTCAAGAAAACGAACCAGGGCAGGGTTTTGGGAGCACTGGGTAGGCTCTGGTCGGGTGAGTTTATGAATATACTGACAAAGCTGAAAGCTCCCAATCTTGTTTTGGCAGACACACCTTTAAATCGGCTTGAAGTAGGAAAGTCCTATGATGAACTGGCGGTCGGCAAGAATTCGGAGGGACAGCCGGTGATTGCATTCTTAGAATTCAGTGTTGTAAACAAGTTTAGTGATGGAAAACATCTCTACGTAGAAGTCCGGTTAGCATCTCCGCCTTGCATTTTCAACAGTTTTGGCCAAAGGGCGTACTATATGCGCCGAAATTGTGAAGAAGGATTGCGTGGAAATGTAATACTACGCAGCCTCCCTGAACTTAAAGACAGGGAAAAAACCAGGCAACCGGTGTTCCTGGTATAATTAATACGTAACTCTCTGATTTGATCAGATAGAAAAAATTTGATAAATAAACTCATTTAGTAAAAATTGACTGTGAATGCTCCGGCAGATATCTGCGAAGAAGAAGCCGATGCCATAGCCGACAGGGTATTGCGCATATCAGATCCGCAGATTCATCGGCGATCGGCGGATGAGATGATGAGAGAGCAATTACAAGTGGTTCAGCGTAAATGTTCAAATGCGAACAAGAAGGGAAGGAAAACCTTTAATGTAACCCCCTTGCGCATCACTTTGACAAAAAATACATAAATACATACAATCAATATATTATGAGTTTATCAGCCATACGTACACATCGAAGCCGTACCACAGAAAACCCAAATACCCCTTATTGGAGTCGGGTAAAAAGAACGCCTTTCTTCAAAAAACAGTCCCAGAACTTTTTCCAACCTGTGAAGCATA
>CAZPWQ010000219.1:0-3598 GCA_964590495.1 uncultured Balneolaceae bacterium | reverse complement strand
TGAAAGAAAAGTATAAAAAATCCGCCTAAACACTTGAAAAAGTCATAGTATTCAGAGTGAGCATCAAAGACTGGTGGAGGCCGGGATACGAGCAGTCTATAATGCAGCTGCGAGCCAGGATCCTCACCTGGAAGTATTTGAACGGATGATCCGGGAAAATCACACTGACTGGCTGCCCGGTCCTCATCCACTGATGCTTGCCGACCTGATACGGATCCAGTCGAACCTTCTCGAAGAATATAATGAACTATTCAAACTCAGTGAAGAGCACTATGGAGATGCGATTGATATCAGCGGCTCCTGTCTGGATTAATCAGAACCGGTCAACGCATGACATTCGAGTTTGTAGTAGCCAGCACAGTATTTTGCCAGTCATTTTCCTCAGATATCATTCGACGACGGTATCAACCGGGTTTGAAGATGCGGATCTTTCATTTCCATATCGAAAGGGAATATGGGCCTCTTGATTCTCTCATAATCACGAACCGTTTTCCAATATCTTCACCATAGCCCTTACCTGCTTCCCGTCCACAGAAACTATCCTGTATTCATCTACGCCCTCGACCCCGCCCATGGTCACGTGTGGATTGCGATACTTCATCCGGCTCTCCTCAAACTTTTGCGCCGCACTGTGATACTCTCCTGCGCCGGTTCGTTCCATAAGTTCGCCCAGGGTCTTGTCATTCACGCCGCACCCGGGCATGACGGTTATATCATCGCCGGCTTTCTCTACCAGTTTCGCAAGCAGTTCCATCCCCTCCATGACGGTGATCCGGGCCCCGGAGGTGAGAATGCGCGCGATGCCGGTTTCCTTCAGCCGGTCCAGTGCCGACAGCGGATCTCTGCACATGTCGAACGCCCGATGAAATGTGACCTCCATGGGACTGGCCAGTCCGACGATCTCCCGGGTCCGGTCCGGGTCAATCTCTCCATCCGGATTCAGGAATCCGACCACCACGCCATTGGCTCCCAGCTCCCTGATGACGGATACATCCTTTTTCATGATCTCATACTCCGCTTCGGTATAGAGAAAGTCGCCGCCCCGTGGCCGCACTATGACATTGACCGGAATTGCCAGCCTTTCCAGCGCTAACTGAATTATCCCGTACGAGGGGGTGGTCCCGCCCTCGGGGTAGTTGTCGCAGAGTTCAATGCGGTCGGCGCCCGACTGTTCGGCACGCATGGCCGATTCTACGGAGAAGCAACATACTTCGAGGTTGGGTCGCGGCATGGCTGAAGATTGATTATTTGGCAGGTCGATTAGCCGATTCGGCAACAACGTGAAATGAACCGGGAGTCGCTTCAATACATAGATCCATCAGTTTTCGGATTCCTTCCTGTGCGCGTTGATCATTGCGCATGGCATTGACAGCTTCCATGCTGTTCCATGGACCAAAGGAGTAGAAAAGTGTGGAGTCTGAGTCGCTCTGGATGAGGATCCCCTTGCCGGGAGGATCCGGTAGTGCGGCAAAGATCTCTCCAAGCTCCTTCCAGGCAATGATGAAATCTTGTTGTCGTCCTTCATGAACTTGCCAGGCACCGAGCGTGTAAACTTGCTTTTCCATATTAATATTTTCCGGATTTGAGTCCGATCTTGCACAGCCATAACTACTCAGCATGAATGGAGCCAGCAGCAAGATCATGGTTAGTGGTTTTCTTACCTCCATGGCTGATTTCCTCCAGGATTATTTTCAGGGAGTTATTTCATTGTATTCGCATATCCAATGTAATCCAATATATCAAATCATTTTTAGTTAGGACATAGTATCGTGATACATAATTTGAGTCAGTTGTTTTATAATCAGGTGAATGGCTTACAATTTTGCCTGCTGAATGCTACGCCTGAGCGTCATTTCCATTTTCTGATTCGTTCCGCCTTTTCTTCAAATTCAGAGGCAAGTGAATTGAGGCGTGATTGAAGTAAGATCTTTCTGCCCAGTATAGTTCTCATATAAACCAACTCACAGGATCCGACGAATCTGGACCATTGGTTTTTGAAATATTCAGCGAGTGATCTGTTTTTGCCTAGTCTCTCAGGCACGGAATGATAATCTTCCTGCGAAAAAAAATTCAGTAAAACGTTCTTCCGAATTATAAGGTACCGGGGATTATCTACAGCGCTGATGATTTCATGCAAAGACTCTATGAAAGTCGACTTTTCATACACGGTACCGCCATTGAGATGACAATGTACAGCACCATGATCATCCACTTTGCAGAAAATTGTAAGTTTGGAGTAATCGGTATGAATAAATCCGGCCTTAATCAATGATACTAAAAGAGCTTCTGCTATCTGATGGATATCTTTGGAAATATCCCGGTGTTTTATGTAAACTCGAAACGTCTTGAAGGCCAAGCCGCCAAAAATAAGGGCGCCTATGCCTCCGATTACTAATAGCACTGAGTATAAATCTTCGAGTGTGTTAATATTCTCACTTGATCTGAAAAGGGCCTCCAGTGCATCACCCGCAAATGCAAGTAAACCCGCCCCTAACGTTGCCGTTAAATAGGCAATGGTTCGTTTGTAGTACAAGCGAGTCGTTTTTTTATAATCTTTCTTATCAGGAAATGGTATTTTTACCTCCTCAACAAGCGTCCTGCCGTTTTCAAGTGCGATTTTCCACCTCTTCTTTAGCTGCTCACGGTTCCCCGCATGTTCAAACATCATGTTATTGGCCCCATTCATCTTTTGGTTTGAATCCAGCGGATCCGGCAATTTTAAACGATCGAAACCATTTCCAATATGGACCTCTCCGGTCAGAGATACACCAACAAACGATTTAAATCTTCTTTTCAACAGTTGTATGTCATCCCCGCCGTCGGAGGCGGTCATATCAATACAGGCCAAATGCCAAATGTTGCTCGTCTTATTTTTATTATTCTTTTGTGTCCGGATTGCCCGCCCCCTCATCTGGTTGGACAACACGTACGAGCCGACAAAACTGGCGAGTATCAGCGAGTTGATGAAAGGAGCATCCCAGCCTTCTCCCAGCAAGGCCTTTGTACCAACCAGTACCTCAATATCTCCTTTTTTGAATACCTCGGTAATGATATGAACGATGGCATGCTTCATCCGTTCAGTGGAATGGACAATCAGATATTGATCGTCAAAAGGGAGTGGTGTAGTGGAAAAATCATCAATGCCGTTGTTAACAGAAATTTCTTTAAATGTATCAAGTGCCGAAGAGGGAATGATGATCAGAGATCCGGTCAGGACACCTGTTTTTATGTTGCGTTCGTTGGTTCTCCGGAGCTTTTCAAAAATGGGAAGCACCCCGATTTTGTTCAGTTCCAGATTATTCTCGGGTTCATTGACTAAATACTCCTTCCGGATGTAGTCGGTAAGTATAACCGCTCTTAAATCCTGCTTTAACTGCTTGTGCTCAAAATCAACAATACGGTCAATGCTGTTAAGCTTGCTGATACTGGTGCTTAGCAGTTTGTTAATCTTTTTATTATGCCTGAAGTTTACAGATCGTCTTTCAATAATACCGTTTCTTTTCAGTTTGTTAATCAGCTGTTCCTGATGTTCTTCATACATAGCAAAATTGTCAGGATCATTGTACAAGTAAAAGGTCAGCAGTATTTCGATCCACTC
>CAZPWQ010000218.1:0-3602 GCA_964590495.1 uncultured Balneolaceae bacterium | reverse complement strand
CATTAAGAACACCAAGTTTTCTTAGTGGCCTTAATGCCTTAGTGGTAGAAAAGTTATTTTTCGTACTCTATACGTGATTCCGCGGCTAAATTGTTGTACTATTAGGCCAGAAAAAAACGTTAGGTTTATTATGCCATTATCATTTGCAACAACATATCGGCGGCTTTTACTGCTAACATTCATTACAGCCCTCTGCACGATTCAGGTCTGGGCACAGGTCAACAACGAACTTATGGATGCCAAAGCGGCATACATAGAAGGATTAGCCGCATTTGAAAATGAAGAGTATCAAAAAGCACTTGATCTGCTTACGACTTCATATATTAAACTTCCCGAACACGCGGGAGTTAATTTTGCCCTTGCCGATGCCTATCTTCATGTCGATGATCTTGCAAATGCCGCCTATTACGGCAAACAGGCTACAAAGCTCGACCCGGATAACAAATGGTATCATTTAAAACTGGCTGATATTTATCGGCGGGCCGGCAAAAATCAATCTACTATCGAGGAACTCCAGCTCGCTCTTAAACATCATCCGAACGATACGGATATTATGCATGAGCTGGCTCAAATATATACCAGCCAGGGCGAGCTGCTTAAATCAAATGAAATTTACGATCGGCTGCTTAAAATCCGCGGTTCCGATATCAACATACACCTGCAAAAGCTGAAGAATTTCAGGGATCTTGGTATGCAGGATTCTTCGATAGCCCAACTCGAAAACATCAGGAATCTGGATCCTGATAATTTATCAACCCTGCAGTTACTCAGCGATTATTATCAGCAAATGAACCGCACGAAAGAGGCTAAGCAGGTACTTAAGGTCGCCCTTCAAAAAAACCGGCATAATCCCAACACCCTGATTATGCTTTCAGATGTTTATCGTTCCGAATCGCAATGGGACAGTGTTGGATTGATGTTGGGTGAAATTATGGCGGATACTCTTGTTTCACCTGAATCCAAGCTTACAATTGCCCGCTATATGTATACCCAGTTTAAGCAAAATGCCGACAATCCGGATGTGCATCAAGCCACTGGAAATGTATTGGAACAGTTTAGACAGACAGAAACCAGTTTCGGCCGTGCCCATGCTATGTCGGCCGATTTCTACGTCCAGACCAAACAACATGAACTTGCTCTGGATGCCCTGGAGAAAACCACTGAGCTGATGCCGTCCAGCGATTCTGCGTGGCGGCAGCGACTGCAGCTTCTTTTGAGTGAAGGCAGAATAAAAGAAGCTGTATCGGCAGGTGAAAAGGCTGCCGAAGAGGTTCCCCAGGATGCTATAATCCTGTATTTGCTGGGTAATGCATATCTATCCGGCGGAAATAATGCCAGCGCAGCAGAACGTTTGTCAGAAGCCGCAGATCTTCCAGCACGAAGGCAGGTTAAGGCCAATATTATTGGTTCACTCGGTGATGCTTACGCCGGACTGGAGCGCTGGAATGAAGCCTTTGAGAGTTATGAAAAAACGCTTGAACTGAACCCCGGGAATCCGGTTGTACTGAATAACTATGCCTATTTTTTATCCCTGCAAAAAAAGCAGCTTGAAAAGGCGGAACAAATGGCGAAAAAAGCACTGGAACTGGACTCCGGTAATTCTTCATACCTTGATACAATGGGCTGGATCTATTTTCAGCAGGAGGAGTATGAAAAAGCTCACAAATATATAAAAGCATCGCTTGATTCGGGCAGTAGCAGTGCTGAAGTACTGGAACATATGGGTGATGTAATGGATAAACTGAATGAACCGGAAGAAGCAAAGAAATGGTGGCAGAAAGCGCTGAAGTCAGATTCAACCCGGATTCATCTTAAAGATAAAATAGCCGGCTGATAAGTGGAAGTCAGGATAAATTATTTTAACGTATGGGTTGTTATATATTCTTGTCTGGTCATTACGGCCTGCTCGGGTCCGCGGGTAATCCAGGATGATGATTTCAGGAGTTCCGATATTTCAGCAGATTCACTTGTCAGACAGATGCCGATATACAGCAGTTCCCTGACCACATTAGAGGGAAGTGCCCGGGCGGTTGTCAGTGAACCTGAAAATACGGAACGGGTTCGTATTCATTTTTCGAGCAACCGGAATAAAAGCCTGGTAACGATAAGAAACAGCCTTGGTATTGAAGGCGGCAAACTTCTTACCGACGGAGATACGTTGCTCATTTATGATAAAATAGAAAAGTTTGCCAGAAAAATACCGGTACGCGGTGCGAATCTGGACCGCATAAACCGTTTGGCATCACTTAATATACTTGACATGATAAATTATACTATACTGACAGAGAATGTGCGTTCGGTACAGGAAAACCGGGATTTTTATTTACTGCTTCTGCATTCGGGCACAAATGTCTATCTTAATAAAGATACTTATCTTGTAGAGCAGGTGGAAGAGCCGGTTGATTCTGAATTACCTTATTCAAAAATTTTATATAATGCTTATGATTCATTAAATGGCTTCATGCTTCCGCGGAGAATTACTATCTTCGGCTCAGAGGGAGACTCTAAAATAGATCTGCAATTAACATCACTTGATTTAAACCCCAAACTGGATCCCCTTGCAATTGAACTGCCTGATGACATACCTGTTTACCGACAATGAATAAAACTGTCTACATATTATTTTTTCTTTCCTGTCTCCTTTTTGCAACTGTTTCGGCATCTGCCCAGGATTATAACCTGTTGCGTGAAGAGCTTATACAAAAACAGGCAAATGCCAGGGCGGAAATTAATGATCTTGACCAGCAAATTGATAAATTTGCCGAACGACTTAAACTGGCTGAACAAAAATACGAAGCACTCTATTCTAAATATGAAGACCTAAAACGGGTAATCGCCCTGCAGAATGAAAAAATCTCCAAGCTGCAGACAGAACAATCGCATATTGAGGAAGAAATTGAAATCACGACTCAATCGCTCCGGGAAAAGCGTGATGAGCTTGACCAGTTAATTGAAAATTATAAAAAAACACTTGGTTACCTGTACAAGCACGGACGCACATCGGAACTGGCACTTATATTTTCGGCCACAACGATTAACCAGATGCTCGTTCGCGCCTATTACCTGGAAAAATTCAACACTTTTCGTGAGGAACAAGCCCAGCAAATCCGTGAGTCAGAAAAGGAACTGGAAGATACAAAGAAAGAGCTCGAAGAGGCCCGAATAAAGAACGCCAACGTATTGGCAGAGATCAGGGAAGAAAAAGAACAACTGGACGAAAAAATGGAGCAGCAGGAAAAAAATGTTGCTTTACTGCGTAAGAACACGAATGAAGTCCAGCACAAACTGCAGGAAGCCCAGCAACAGAAAGAAAGACTTAATAATACATTGTCGGCACTGATACTCCAGGAAGAAAAAGTGAGAAAAGCACAGGAGGAAGAAATTCGGCGCCAGGAAGAAGAGCGTAAACGCAACCTGGCCGAAGCTCAAAAAATAGAAAATGAGAATCAGCGTGAAGAAGAGGTGGCAAAATATTCCAGTCCTGTGGAGAGAAGCAACTTTATGGATGATGAAAAACTGGAGGAGGTCGAACGAATGTTTGCCAATAATAAAGGACAGCTGAGCTGGCCGGTCAAGAGTAATACTATTTCAGAGAAATTCGG
>CAZPWQ010000217.1:0-3699 GCA_964590495.1 uncultured Balneolaceae bacterium | reverse complement strand
CGTGAAGGACCTTTGAAATTATCCCGCGTACCGACCGAAGCCGCCGACAAGGATTTATCAGCCGGCGACTTTTTTTGGTTCGTTTTTTTGTCGTTAAAAAAATGAACAGCAAAGACTAATATGTTATTATTTATTCAAACGTTTAATCAATTTCCAATAAGTGCTAATAGAATTCACCATATTCTTTCTCGGGCTCTCCCTGGTATTCTACGTCCTCTTCGGCGGTGCCGATTTTGGTGCAGGCATCCTGGAGATGATATCGGGAGAAAGTGACCGGGATACAATTGCCCATGCCATAGGTCCGGTATGGGAGGCAAATCACGTATGGCTGATCCTTGTTGTGGTGATCCTGTTTATGGGATTTCCCAAAGTGTATGCGAGCTTGTCGCTATACCTGCATATCCCGCTCCTGATCATGCTGATTGGAATCGTGTTGCGCGGTACCGCCTTTGCCTTTATGCATTATGATGCTATAAAGGATCAAAGTAATGAGATATATAACCGGATATTTAAGATTTCGAGTTTAGTCACACCGCTCTTCCTGGGAATAACCATAGGCGCCGCTCTGCTGGGACGGATTAATCCCGAAGCAGAGACATTCACCGAGGCTTTTATTTATCCCTGGTTTAACCTGTTCTCTTTTGCGGTTGGATTTTTCACGTTAACACTTTTCACTTTCTTGGCTGCAGTATACCTGATCGGTGAAACAGCGAACGACCGTCAACGAAAAGCTTTTACGAAATCGGCGAGAGGATTAAATATCGCTGCAGTTGTTACCGGAATGATTGTCTTTGCATCAGCCGAATGGGAAGGATTACCGCTGATCTCACTGTTCATCGATTCTTGGTTTGCTATTTTGATGCTCATTGCTGCAACACTGTTACTGCCTGCCGTTTGGTGGAGCCTGCTAAAAACCAAAATTATCCTGTCGCGGATTTTTGCAGCTTCCCAGGTTATTTGTATTCTCCTGGCATGGTTCCGCGTGCAGTATCCTGTGGTCATAAACCGGGTTGAAGGATATTCCGATCTGACATTCTATAATTCCGCCGCACCCGACGCAACACTCCTGCAGCTTGTTATTGCACTGGTTGTTGGTTCAATAATCATATTACCATTTTTATTTTACCTGATGAAAACCTTCAAAGGACAACAGTTTAAAAACTAGTCTCATCCGTTCCGACACTGTCGGAATTGCTCCAAAGACCCAAAGTAATCCCTCGCGAGAATGCCTTGGGTACCGTCCAATGGGTAGGGAAGTTCTTCCAACCGAATTGTTTCACAAAGTTACGCAGAGGAGCAAAAAGGACCGCAGAGAAAAACAGAGGCGACCTTCAATAGAACTAAATGGAGAATCCTTCGTGAAACTCTGTGCTTCTTTGAGTAACTCTGTGCAACAGCCGGAAAGGAGCCGGAGGATGAATAAAGAGGATGAAAATTTCTCCTTACCTTTTACTTTCTACTTAATACTTTTTACTTATTACTTCCTACTATGACAACAAACCGAGCAAATTTCAAAGGAACTATTGACGGCCGATCCATTGATCTTTATTACCTCCAAAACAGCAATGGACTCAGAGCGGCGATTACCAACTATGGAGCCCGGATTGTCGAATTACGGGTACCTGATAAAGATAATAACTTCGACAATGTAGTCGTCGGGTATACATCCATTCCCGGTTTTCGCAGCAGCGAAAATTATTTCGGTGCTGTAATCGGGCGCTACGCGAACAGGATCGCCAATAGCAAATTTACACTAGACAACACCGTTTACGATCTGGAAAAAAACGAAGATCCGCACCACCTGCATGGCGGAAGTAACGGCTTTCACAATGCAATATGGGGTGCCAATCAAAGAGACAAACAAACACTCCATCTTTCCTATCGTTCGAAAGACGGGGAGGGAGGTTATCCCGGTAATCTCGGGGTGAGTGTAATATACAATTTAACCGATGACAACGAACTGGAGATCTCATACCAGGCAGAATCGGACGAAAAGACCATACTGAATATTACCAATCATGCTTATTTTAATCTTTGTGGAACCGAAAGCAGCGCAGGTATTTACGATCATCACCTGATGATTAATGCTGATCACTTTACTCCTGTTGATGAAACATTAATTCCCACGGGTGAACTGGCACCGGTTACAGGTTCTCCGCTTGATTTTCGCGAAGCAAAGCCGATCGGCCGTGACAGGAACAGTGACCACCCCCACCTAAATTTTACCGGCGGATATAATCATAATTTTGTGTTAAACAGGGATAAAGATGATCAATTTATTCATGCGGCCATAGTGCAGGAGCCTGATTCCCGGCGTCAGCTCGATGTGTATACCGATCAGCCCGGAATGCAGTTTTATGAGTGCCGGAATCCTATTGAAAATATAGAATCAGCCTTTTGCCTGGAGACGCAACATTTTCCCGATTCCCCCAATCAACCCGATTTCCCAACAGTAATTTTAAAACCTTTCCAGCAGTTTAAGACGAAGACCGTTTATCGTTTTATTTGCTATTAACCTTTTAAAATTCATATTTAGCTGTTAAATATATAACAAAATTAAGGTGATATCTTGAGTTCGGATGTAACATTAAAACATATAGCAGAGGCGTTGGGAATATCTGCAATGACAGTTTCAAGAGCTATAAACAATCGCTCAAACGTGGACGAGAATACCAGAAAAAAGGTTCTTGAAAAAGCCAAGAGCATGGGATATACGCCGAATCATGTGGCAAAGAGCCTGGTTTCGAGTAAGACCTACACCATTGGAGTTGTAATTCCGGAAATCACCCACGCTTTTTTCCCCGAAGTGGTCCGGGGCATTGAAGAGGTAACGAATAAATCTGAATATCAGCTCTTTCTCACCAATGCGAATGAACAGTTCAAACGCGAGAAAGCGGCGATAAAGGCACTTCGCTCGAAAAGAGTAGACGGTATTTTGATTTCATCATCCCAAACGGTTGATGATTACAGCTTTTATAAAGAAATAATCAACGGCGGTACCCGAATTGTATTCTTTGACCGGTGTATTGAAAATATCGGGGCCAGTTGCGTCAGTGTTAACGACCGTACCAGTTCCTGCCAGATAACCGAGCATTTGATAGAGAAGCATGGCTATACAAAAATTGCTCATATCAGCGGTCCTAAAAAGGTGTCTATCGGACGTGAACGATTGGAGGGATATCTCGCTGCATTGCACAGAAATGACCTGCCGGTTAAAGACCAGTGGATTATCGAAGCGGGTTTTCAGGAGGAATCCGGCTATAAAGCCATAAAAAAACTATTGGAGTTATCGCCTGATCAGTATCCTGAAGCTATCGTTGCCGTGAATGATCCGGCTGCCATAGGTGCTTTTGAAGCTTTAAAAGAGGCTGGATTATCTGTCCCTGATGAGATTGCTCTTGTTGGCTTTACCGATGATATCCGGGCACCACTGCTTTCTACGCCGCTTACTACGGTCCACCAGCCAGCTTATGCCGTTGGGAAAAAAGCGGCTGAAAAATTGATCAGGTCGATTGAAAATAAGGATGAGCCTGCTGAAAATATTGAGGTTTTGACTACGCTGAAGATCCGGGCATCCTGTGGTTGTAAGAGTTAATGGATGGCTGGCTCAGATCATCAGCAGAGTAATGATTATTGATCCGCCACGAAAATGAGGCTGTCCAAAAAGTCATTTTTCAATAAATATCAGCTAATTTTTTT
>CAZPWQ010000216.1:0-3703 GCA_964590495.1 uncultured Balneolaceae bacterium | reverse complement strand
TGAACAATGATTACAACTAATAAGAGGTGTTTACTTACACCTAAAAACCAATTAACCAATAACTAATAAACTAACCAACTAACTCATCCTTGATCGTCATCATATACTCATAGGCCGCATCGTGCTCGTTCGGTATTTTGCCGTCGAGGATCGCCTCACGGATGGCGTCTTTAATTTCGCCGACCGCCGGACCCGGGTCGATATCCAGCGCCTCCATAATTTCATTGCCGTCGACAGGGTTCGTCCATTTTCGCAGCTGATCCTTTTTCTCGACCTCTATAATCTTTTTCTCGACCCGGTCGAAGTTCCTGTTGTACTGCTTCACCTTCCTGTCGTTTTTGCTGGTGATATCCGCCCGGCAGAGCATCATCAGGTCGTCGATATCATCGCCGGCGTCGTAAATGAGCCGGCGCACGGCACTGTCGGTAACTTCGTCGGATACCAGGGCAATCGGACGCAGATGCAGGCGTACCAGTTTCGTGACGTAGCGCATCCGTTCATCCAGCGGTAGTCCCAGCCGGCGGAATATCGGCTTCACCCATTTGGCGCCCAGGGCATCGTGGCCGTGAAAGGTCCAGCCGGTGCCCGGCACAAACTTCTGTGTGGCAGGTTTCGCGATATCATGCATTATGGCCGCCCACCGGAGCCACAGGTTGCCTTCATCGATTTCAGCTACATTGTCGAGCACTTCCAGCGTATGCCAGAAATTATCCTTGTGGCGCACTCCGCGCACCTCTTCGACCCCGTGCAATTTTACCAGTTCCGGGAAGAAGTGGTGCAGGACTCCCGTTTTAAAAAGAAGGGCGAAACCGATGGACGGTTTCGGCGCCATCACAATCTTATTCAGCTCTTCAATGATCCGTTCTTTGGAGATGATCTTAATCCGGGGCGCCATCTCCTCAATGCCGCGCCAGGTCTGTTCTTCGATGTCGAACTGCAATTCCGCAGCAAAGCGGATAGCCCGCATCATTCGCAGGGGATCGTCATCAAATGTCTGCAGCGGATCCACCGGCGTGCGGATAAGCTGTTTCTTCAGGTCCTGTATGCCGTCGAAAGGATCAATGAGTTCTCCGAAATTGTCTTTATCCAGCGACCACGACAGCGCATTGATCGTAAAATCGCGCCTGAGCTGATCATCTTTCAGGCTGCCGTCTTCAACGAGGGGTTTCCGCGAATTTCGGCGGTAGCTTTCCTTCCGTGCACCTACGAATTCCAGGTCCATATTTTTGTAGCCGATATGAGCCGTCCCGAATTTCTTGAACACCGACAGATTATCGGTCCCCAGGCGGCCGGCAATTTCCTTTGCCAGCTTGATTCCCGATCCGATCGTAACGAAATCGATATCAAGCTCACCGGCATCTTTTGTACGGTTCAAATAAAAATCCCGCACATAACCACCGACTACATAAACCTCCTGTCCGATGGCTTTGCCCGCTTCCGAAATTATATGAAACACTTTTTTATGTTGAGGATCGATATCTTCCACAGTCGCTTTTCTTCTTATGTATTGAAATCACAGTAACACGAAAAAGGGAGAAAAATCTTCTTTTCCTGTGTTAGTATCTGTTGTGCTTTAATGATTCAGTGGTTTTTAAAATGAGCGTAAAAATAAGAACAAATACACTTGCTTTCAGGTATTCTTTAGGTAATCTTTCACATACCAAATTCAACTGAATATCACTGTGAATTCATCCAAAGCCAAAACTGCTCTTCGTATAAGCCTGGTTGTTTCGCTGATCTCCCTCAGCCTTAAAACCAGCGGGTTTTTGGTTACCGATTCCACGACAGCTTTGTCGGATGCTGCCGAGTCGGTCATCCACGTTTTGGCGGTTGCGTTCGTATATTACGGACTCCTTCTGAGCACAAAACCGGCCGACGAAAAGCATCTCTACGGACATGAACGGGTCGAATTTCTATCAGTCGGTATTGAGGGGGCCGTCATTATAATAGCCGGGATTACTATTGTTTATCAGTCGGTGGACAATTACCTGTTCGGCCATGATCTTCACCGGATCATGAGCGGAATTTATCTGTTGGGTGGGGCGGGAATAATAAATCTTGTGCTTGGAAGCTACCTGGTTAAAACCGGCCGTGAGGAAAACAACATGATGGTCGTCAGTAACGGCAAGCACACCCTCACCGATGTATGGACCAGTGCAGGTGCTGTGCTTACTCTGCTTATTATCAGGTTCACAGGCTGGATACTGCTCGATTCTCTGGTTGCGCTTTTCCTGGCTGTTTATATCATGTTTGAAGGCTTCAAACTCCTCAAATATTCCGTCGACGGAATCATGGATTCCAAAAATCCGGAAGCCGATGCAGCCATACGTTCGGTAATAAAAGAAGAGTTACCCGGTTCCATGATAAACTGTCATAATCTGCGTCACCGGACAGCCGGCGGTACCACATGGATCGAACTCCATGCCATATTTAAAAAGGGTGTCAGCCTCAAGTCCGCCCATAATGATGCCACCCAGCTTGAAAAGCGCCTTATCAATCATATCAAAGGGGATGTGATCGTAACTATCCATCTTGAACCGGAGGGACATCATGAAGAGGTCCACCAAACCCTCAAAGATGCCGACCAGGACCGCCCCCTGGAGGATTTTATTTAGGAAGGATTACCTCCTGTCCGGCCGCTGGTTCTGCGGTCGGGCGGGTTTGAAAAGGCTCGGTGCCCCTTCGTACCCACCGGACGGCAGAATCAGCCGCCCGATGGGTCTTATTGGTATATAAGCTAAACCTCCACTCCGATCTTCGAATGATCACCCAGATGTACTTCCTGGTCGACCTTTCTCAGCTCGGCGTGGCGGCCGATTGTGGAGCCTTCGATATTGCAATCCTGCAGGCTGGCGTTTTCCTGGATCAGGCTGTTTTTAACCGTACTTTTTTTTAGGCTGCACCCTTCCGCAATGCTTGCGTGCGGACCGATTATACAATTCTCCAGTTGCACATCATCGCCGATATATACAGGCGGGATGATCTTGGTTTCCTTATAGTTGTTCTCATTAAAGTCATGCTGCTCTTTTTCAACGATAACGCCGGACGTCTCCAGCCATGCCGGCAGTGTACCGCAGTCGAGCCACTGATCGACGGTAGCTTTACGGAATACCTTTCCGTCTTTCAACATGCGGTCGAGCGCATCGGTAAGCTGGAACTCCCCGCCGTGTCCGCGGATATCATTATCCAGCAGATATTCTATTTCCTTTTTGAGCTGTTCGCCCTCTTTGAAATAATAGACCCCGATAATCGCCAGGTTTGAAATCGGCTCGCTGGGTTTTTCCACGAAATCCGTGATCTTTTTTCCCTCTTCAACAGCAACTCCGAAGCGGGAAGGATCCTCGACCTCCTTCAGCCAGATCACGCTGTCGGCATCTTCGATAGACACTTTACCTTCCATATCAAAAATAGTATCGGCAAAAACGATAATACATTCCCCTTTCAGATCTTCCTCGGCACAATAAACGGCGTGTGCCGTACCCTTGGCTTTTTCCTGAACCCGGAATCTTGCGGTTGCATTCTGACGATCACTCATGGCAGTGAGGGCGTCTTTTATTTCCTGCCCGAAATCCGGCCCCAGGATAAAAACTATTTCAGTGATATCGCGATCAAGTGTGCGGCCGAATGTCTCCACAATACGCTCTACAATCATTTTACCTGCAACAGGCAATAACGGTTTGGGTACAGTATGCGAATGAGGCCG
>CAZPWQ010000215.1:1395-3753 GCA_964590495.1 uncultured Balneolaceae bacterium | reverse complement strand
GAGTCGAATTCAAATTCGTTACTATGAATAAAGATGATCCAACAACCCCCTTTTATTCCCCCTTTGTTAAGGGGGATTTTCGTGGGGGAGTTCGGTATTACTGAACCTGCCAATGATCTGAGGCAGAAAATAAATGATAGCTGTTTTTTCTGGATAGATAGAAGAAATTGATTCGGAATAATTCCCCTTAGAAAAAAGCCTATCCCGTACTACTGTCGGGAGGGTGCGGCTTTAGCCGCTGGGATTGTTTCTGAGAAAATGACTCAATCATAAAAAGTAATAGTTGTAACTGAAATGAAGATTCAAAAATCTGCCAAAGCTCTCCCTTTATACCTTATTCCCTTATACCCTTATTCCCTTATTCCCTTATACCTCAAAAATATATTAATTAAAACACAGTCGAAATGAATACCTCCTGGAAAACAGTTAAAGAATATCAAGATATCACCTTCAAGAAAGCCGGCGGCGTTGCGCGAATTGCTTTTAACCGGCCTGAAATACGCAATGCATTTCGTCCCAAAACCCTGTTTGAGCTTCAGGATGCTTTTATGGATGTGCGGGAGGATGCAAATATCGGCGTTGTTCTGCTTTCCGGCGAAGGACCTTCTCCCAAAGACGGAAAATGGGCTTTTTGTTCCGGGGGCGATCAAAACGTACGCGGCAAGGGCGGATATAAGGATGAAGCCGGAACTCCCCGCCTCAATGTGCTCGACTTGCAGCGGCTGATCCGCTTTATGGGCAAAGTCGTCATCGCCGTTGTTCCCGGCTGGGCGGTCGGGGGCGGACACAGCCTCCACGTTGTTTGCGACCTGACCATCGCCAGTAAAGAACATGCGATTTTTAAACAAACCGATGCAGATGTCGCCAGCTTCGACGGGGGCTTTGGTTCGGCCCTGCTCGCCCGGCAGGTTGGACAGAAAAAAGCGCGTGAGATCTTCTTCCTGGGGCGCAATTATTCCGCTGAAGAGGCATTCGAAATGGGGATGGTTAATGCCGTTGTGCCACATGAAGAACTCGAGGAAGAAGCTTACCGCTGGGCACAGGAGATCCTGGAGAAAAGTCCGACTGCCATCCGCATGATCAAATACGCTTTCAATTTAATTGATGACGGGATGGTCGGCCAGCAGGTATTTTCTGGCGAAGCCACCCGCCTGGCCTATATGACGAATGAGGCACAGGAAGGTCGTGATGCCTTTCTTGAAAAAAGAAAGCCGGACTGGGAGAAGTATCCGTGGATTGGGTGACAGATGCAAAGACCTGACAGGTTTTGAAAACCTGTCAGGTCTAAATATGGCTGGTATTAATCAGCATTGGTAAAAAAAACCTCCAAGGGTTTGGAACCCTTGGAGGGTTTTCTTGCAGCTTTAACTGCGCCCCATATCCCGAAGATAGACTACCTCATATTACATTTATTACCCCTGTTGAAAAATTACACTACAGGCCTCAGCTATTGAGTAATAAATTCACTGGTAATGCCCTCCCCTCATAACGATTTATATGTATAAAATCCCCTCCTGAATGCTGTGCCCCCATGTTCTAAATCCAGGGATAATGGTGGCATGTTTGTTGCAACAATATCTTGTAACGTTTCCATGACCAGGAAATGTATGAAAGCAGTATGTAATAAAACCAATATTCACAAAAACCAGTATGAAAATAATTTCAAATTTAATAATCCCGTTCTTTATTTTATTTGCCTGTAGTTGTGAGATGAGCAATTCTCCTCAGGTCTATTCCCTCACTACAGAAATCACACCCGCTGATGGCGGGTCGGTCAATCCTTCAGAGGGTGAATTTGAAGAGGGATCGGAAGTTACTATAAAAGCTGAACCTGCCGAAGGATTTCTGTTTGAACGCTGGGGAAATGGTTTAACCGGCAGTGATAATACAGCTTCCATAACATTCGACAGTGATAAAAAAATAACAGCTGTATTTGTTCTCAAAGAATACAGTCTGAATATCAGCATTGATGGCGAAGGAACGGTGAAAGAAGAAATCGTGCAGGAGAAAAATAAAGATTATGAACATGGAACCACAGTCAGACTTACAGCCGAGGCTGAAGATGGCTGGATATTTACACACTGGGAGGGTGAACTCGAGGGAGAAGAAAACCCTGAAACTATAACGGTTGATGAAGAAAAAGAGATCACTGCTGTCTTTGAACGAAAGGAATATGCCTTGAATATTACCGTCGAAGGCGAGGGTACGGTAGATGAGGAGGTCGTACAGGAGAAAGCTAAAGATTATGAACATGGAACCATGGTCAGACTTACAGCCGAGGCTGAAGATGGTTGGACATTTAAACACTGGGAGGGTGAACTCGAGGGAGAAGAAAACCCTGAAACTATAACGGTTGAT
>CAZPWQ010000215.1:0-1295 GCA_964590495.1 uncultured Balneolaceae bacterium | reverse complement strand
ACACTGGGAGGGTGAACTCGAGGGAGAAGAAAACCCTGAAACTATAACGGTTGATGAAGAAAAAGAGATCACTGCTGTCTTTGAACGAAAGGAATATGCCTTGAATATTACCGTCGAAGGCGAGGGTACGGTAGATGAGGAGGTCGTACAGGAGAAAGCTAAGGATTATGAACATGGAACGACTGTCCGTCTTACCGCTGAACCCGCAGAAGGTTGGGCATTTTTACAATGGGAAGGTAATCTGGAAGGAAGTGAGAATCCGGAAACGATAACTATTGAGGAAGAACGTGAGGTTACCGCTGTTTTTTCAGAAGAAGAGGATGAAGAGGAAGGAAATGAAGAAGAAATTACCGTATCAACAACGGAGGTAAGCGATATTACAGCGACGTCTGCCGTCAGCGGAGGGAATGTCAGCAGTGATGGCGGATCTTCTGTCACCGCCCGGGGAGTATGCCGAAATACAACCTCTTCACCCGATATAAATGATACTTGTACTGATGATGGAAGTGGAACCGGATCATTTACCAGTACGCTATCGGATCTAAATTCCAGCACCACTTACTATGTGCGCGCTTTTGCAACAACCGACCAGGAAACAACTTATGGAGGTGAACGAAATTTTACGACCCTGGAACCGGTGGAACCGGAAGAGTTAGTAATCATGCCCCTCGGCAACAGCATGACCAACGATTCCCGTTCCCGTGTAAAGCTGTGGAATTTGCTGGCTGATGACGGACATGAGATTGATTATGTTGGAGACCAGCACCAGACCAGCAGTATACCGGACCCGGATCATGAAGGTGTAGGCGGTATTGAGATACAGGGCATTATTGATAAAGCAGCCTCGCTTATGGAACGCCATGACCCGGGGTACATCACATTGATGGTCGGTACCAATGACATTGCCTGGTTTTTTGACGAGCCCGCCGCCGATATTGCAGATCGCTGGAACCAGCTGGTACAGCTGTTGCTCGATCATTCAAGCTCCGATACCTACATAATAGCGGCCACCATCCCTCCTGTTACATCAAAACAGTCTGGCAGCGAAGATATGGAAGAAAGAGACCGGGCCGTAATGGTTTCCCGGTTCAATGAATTGGTGCGTGAACACGTGGAAAACCGCAGGCAAGACGGAGACAATATCGTTCTTGCGGATATGGAAGAGGCACTGGATAGAGATGAACACCTGGCCAGCGACGGCGTTCATCTGAACGAGGAAGGATATGCTATCATGGGCACTGTGTATTACGAGGCGTTAACCGCTGCTCTGTCCGGTGATGAATAGGGCCGGATAT
>CAZPWQ010000214.1:0-3782 GCA_964590495.1 uncultured Balneolaceae bacterium | reverse complement strand
TGGAGAAATCCCATCCGTGTGGCAGAAGCAACAAACCGTTATCGCCTAAGACCCAAAAGGTCCTGGCAAACCAACCATTACCGCCCCCGGTTTTTGCGGTTTAACACCTCTCTTAATCCGTTTAATCATGCCTCTCAATTGACGAATTTTTTATTCATCGCCTCAATTAAATTATAGTTCGAAATTCTAATATTTGTAAAAGCCCCTCTCACTATTTTAAAAGAAGATTTCAGTATTAAAAAAACTTAATAAACATTAAGATTTACTAATATTAAAATTTATTAATATATTTACAACGGTTTCAGTAAAATTATCTCTTAGGCAAAATATCTTGAGACGGCTATTTTTAATCTCATTCTTATTAATACTTATCGTTGCTATTCAGGAGGGTTATAGCCAGCGGTCAGCTACGGCAGTAATGCAGGTCAGTGTCAGAGTTGTCGAGGGAACAACCATTGATATGAAACAGCCCGATCTCATTGCACTTGAACACAACGAGCGATCAGATCTGGGACAAATGAGTTTGAAAGGCATAAATACGGAAAATGCTCTTATTACAGTGGCAAGCAACTTAAACATCCAAAATAAAGAAGGTAATAATATTGATGTTTCTGTCAGCAGTGAACACCAGGAGAATAAAGATCGCAACACCATTTATAAATTATTCGGTTCTCCGAACAAGCTGATGAAGAATGGAATTTATCATGGAAAGCTAACAACCACGATAGAATACCTATAAAACCCTAATTCCTAATTCTCCTCTCCTTCCTCAATCAGGCTTATTTCAATAAGTACTACAATCGGATGACCGATTGAGGAAATTTGAGCAAGTTGTTTTTGAAACCTCTGGGCTTCAAACCAACTGGAAACATTATCAAATATAAAAAGATCCTTTTCCGGTTGACTCAGCTCCACATCAGAATCATTTTCCAGAAGTCTGGACATAAAAGCTTGTTCTGACTCTTCAGAAATACCTTCGATCTGTACCTGGTAAGCAAACTCTATTTGACGCTGCTGCCGGGGTGTCGTATCCGGCTCATAGTCTGTTTCTTTTATGAAAGCATCAGAGTAAAACCGGTTAGATTTGATTTTGGCCAATATTTGCTTTAACTGTTGGGGATCATCATCCTGTGGATGATCAATAAAAACAGTGTAAAGATTGATTTCATCTTCATAAACTATCCTGGTATCCCGATTCAATTTTATGCGTGACAGAGCTGCAAATTTCTCAGCACGTTCTTTATTTTGGAAGGCTCCGAGCTGTACAGACCCTGAACTTATAATTTGTCCCGGTTTTTGATAATCCGGATTTCTTGTTATCACAAGAGCTGCATCGGGGTATGAACTGTTGTGATAGGAGATAATTGTATTTACAGCTTCATCCCTGTCATATATTGGTAAACCGCGCACTGTAAATAAGTTGTTCATTTCACTGATATCGAAGGAATCACCCAGGCGGCTTGATGCATTACGTATAACATTTTCTGCCCGTTCACGTGATGAGTAACTGCCAATCTGGATTTGATACACTCTATCACCGTTAAATTCATCCGGCGTTTCAGCGTCGGCAATTACAGACTCTTCTTTCATGTCTTCTTCTGACGGATGGACATTAAAGGTAAGACCATCAATAAAATCCCCTTCCGCCCTCGAACGCACTTCTACTTGCATGGTATCGGGTTCTATACGGCCGTTTATAAATTCCAGCTGATTTCGATCCAGATAGAGATTATAGTTTCCGGGCGGTACTTCATAGGTATAAAAGGAACCGTCTGAAAAAGTGCGAATTTCTTCACTGTGATATTTACGGGTTCCGGTGGAATCGTAGCGGGATTCCAGGTACAGACGTAACCCTGAAATACCCCGTTTGGAACCGTCATTTAACTTCCGCTGAACAATGCCGGATATAACACCGGACAGATAAAAGGGAATTTCAATCGTCTTAAACTGGTTGGGATCAGTTACAATACTGAAATTTTCCAATTCAGGTACAAGCAACGGATTGCTGAGTCTGGATTTGTTGATTTCCATATCATAACGATAATAAGGCAACAGTTGTGAGATATAGTTTACCCCTCCCTTTACGGTCGTTCGTCCGCCTGAACGGTTTAAGCGGACGGCCGGATCATCTATAGTGTCATCGATTTCTTCCTGGTACGATCCGTCATTATTATTATCCAGAAAAAGGCGAACCGCGGCACCCGACTGTCCGACCTGTTGCCGATTATTCAGCATCAATCGACCCTCATTTGGGTCCAACGCAACGGAGCCGCGGAAGTTCTGGGAAATGGAATAGTCGGAAGCATTGCTTCGGGTTGTCGTATTGCTGCGAACTTTATTGAAATCAATGGTTAAATTGAAACTTAATGAGTTAAAATTACCTAAAAAATTATGTCCGTAGGCAAGCTGTACACGACCGGTTTGAAAAAAGTCCCGGGAAAGTTGCATCTCCACTTCTTCCAATTGTTTAAAAGCAGGTAAATATGTGAGCTGTCCTCTTACAAATATGCCTTTGAGATAAGATGGAATACCGGAATGCCGGCCCAGACTGTAGGTATATGAATTCGTAAGCCGGGATGCCGGGGTGGTTCTTAACTGAAGCTCACCTGCTTGCTGGTCCTGGTAACCAAATCGAATATTCAGCCGCCCCAATCTTGTATTCAGATCGGCCCTGTATCTCAGTTGTTCGGAAGTGCCTCTTCGCTGATAAGTAGACGACCACCGCATATTTAATGGTACATTACCAATACGAAACGGCGTAAAAAGATTCAACCTGCCCTGATGATCACTTCCTCCGATATTATACAACCGGCTGTCTCCCGGGTTGTAATCATAGTTAAGATTCCAGCTGGCTCCGCTCCCGTAAATAACGCTGGTGGTAAACCGGTAGAAGTTTTCCGAATTGGCATTAAGACTAATCAGATAATTAGAAAACAGGCGCGCATTCAGGGTACCGGTAAATGATGGTGTTTTATCATGAAAGTCAGATAAATATTCAGCGGATGCCCGTGTAGTAAGCCACCTGGTGATACCGGCAGAGAGTGATGCTTCTCCTATATAACCACGCTCGATGGAGCCGAGGATCGGATCATCTAGTTGTCCGCCACTGATGGCATAGTCGACCTCACCGGGTGGAACGTAATCGAAAGGGATCTGGATTCTGGAACTTCTCTCGACTGATTGACCGGAAGGCCTGTAAATACGTACCGCATAATCCGTACTGCCATAGGTTAGCGGTACTACAAAACGATAATTGCCGGATTGATCGGTTTCCTGAAAATCGACCAGGCTGTTATTCAGATATAATTCCACTTCAGACTGCGGTGGAACGTTCCCATCGATAATATAGCGGTCGAAAAGCAGGCGCGGTTCAACCGGTTTGTTGGTTATTTTGGCACCTGTGAACGATCTGCTTGCTATTCCTTCAGAGCTGGTTTGACCGACAGTAGCACTGCTGAAAAGATTGCTGTTTCGCTGCACATACCGCCATCTCAGGTTATCGGTGGTAAACGAACTGCGGTCGCCGGAGACCGACCCGAATGTATTCCCCTGTACATCACCTCCAAATATTTCCATACCGATCGCATTACTGAACGTAAATAGTTGTGATTGGGGTGTGTAGATACCGGATATATTATAATCCATGAATCCTCCATCCATGATACCATACTGCCTGTCGTACTGCAGGGGATAGTAGTCCTGTTCGAAACGGGGCTGATTACGTCCCATCAGTTTCCTTTTTTGCTCGCGCTGATACTGTGCCACGACGGGCATTTCATCTT
>CAZPWQ010000213.1:0-3839 GCA_964590495.1 uncultured Balneolaceae bacterium | reverse complement strand
TTCCGCCCAGACCGGCACAATAGAACTCACGGTCCATATCCCAGAGCGTAAGATCATAATATTCCAGATCCAGTTCCGGACTACGGCGCGGCTCGTCACTTAACGGATCGAGATCGGCCAGAACATGTCCGCGTGTACGATACATGTTTATGAGACGCATTACCGCAATAGCGCGCTTGTTTTGCTCGAGTGTGGCACCCTGTCCGTCTAGCTGGCCAACATAATTATCCTCACCGAAGGGGAGGGGATCGTAGGGTATTTCAAGAGCTTCGAAGATGCCGTCGTAAAAATCTTCCTCACCATTCAGCAGTTTATGGATATGTCGGAGAAACGATCCGGATTCCGCCCCCTGAATTACACGGTGATCGTAGGTTGATGTAATGGTCATCACTTTACTGATGCCGAGCTTATTCAGAACTTCCTGCGACATATTCTGGTATTCCGCAGGATAATCGATAGCGCCGGTAGCTATTATCGTACCCTGGGATTTCATCAGGCGGGGAACCGACTGCACGGTACCTATCATACCCGGATTGGTCAGTGTCAGAGTTGTACCCTGGAAATCGGAAATTTCGAGCTTCCCGCTTCTGGCCTTGTCAATAAGTTCCGCATAAGCGTACAGAAACTCCTTAAAGTTCATTTTATCGACATCTTTTATATTCGGTACCAATAGGTTGCGGGAGCCATCCTTGTTTTGGACGTCGATCGCCAGGCCGAGATTTACCTGGTTGGGAATTACTTTATAGGGCTCACCATCTTTATAGACGAATGAGTTGTTCATATTCGGAAACTCCTTCAACGCTTTAATGATAGCCCAGGCGATGTAATGAGTGAACGAGGATTTTGGTTCAGCCCGTTCTTCAAGATGCCGGTTTATAACCGCGCGATCCTCAATCAGCATTTTCATGGGCAGTACACGAACAGAGGTGGCCGTAGGAACTTCAAGGCTGGCGTCCATGTTTTCTACAATTTTACTGGAAACGCCTTTTATCTTTTCAAGAGTGGCACCTGATGGTATATCGGCTGAAGTCTTCTTCCGGTCTTTCTTCTGGCCGTCTTTCCTCTCCTTCGTTTCGGATGGTTCAGGTACGGCAACCTTCTCTTTTTTGGGTGGGTCGGCTTTTTGAGCCTCGCTTTTTAATTTTTCAGCTGACTCATCTCCCTCAAGTTGGTCGAAATACTGACGCCAGTGGTTGGGTATCGAGGAGGGATCTTTTTTATATTGATTAAATAGTTCTTCAACAAGTGCGGAATTGGGTCCGAAAACGGCTTCAAGCGACTTCAAAATGTTGGCTAATGAGTATGTTTAAATTTCTGACTAAAAACGCTAAAATGAATTAAAATTAAGCGTATTTTTTAATTTCTTTAAACCAATACAAATTAATTCTAAAGTTAACCATTGTCAGGTTAAAATACGATTCCTCCGGGGATATATTTTTTTGTTATACTTTGTTCATCAATAGCATAACAATGATTTAACATAATAGATCTCAAAAAGTTCATGAGTAACGAAACAAAAGAAAAAACAGGTGCTGAAAACATAAAATGGGATCTTTCCGATCTTTATAAATCTATTGACGATCCGGAGTTAACAAAAGACAAAGAGAGAATCAGGAAACGGGCCGATTCATTTGCCACTTCATATAAAGGTAAAGTGCAAAAATTTGATGCCCAAGAGATGAAACAGGCTCTTGAAGAGTATGAAGAGCTGTTGGAAATCATTGGTAAAATCGGATCTTATGCCCGGCTGATCTGGTCGACAAATACAACAAAGGCGGAATATGGCAAACTTGTACAGGAGGCCAATGAATTATCATCTGAGATTCATCAGAAACTTGTATTCTTTGATATCGAATGGCTGGATTTGGACAGGGAAAAAGCTCAAGATCTTATCAATGACAATATACTCTCCGGCTACCGCCATTATCTGGAAACCCTGCAGCGATATAAAGAACATATATTAAGCGAGAAAGAAGAACAGATTCTTTCGGCAAAATCTGTTACCGGCAGAAGTGCGTGGAATCGTTATTTTGATGAGACAATGGGCGCTGCCAGGTTTACGCTGGACGGGAAGGAACTTACCCAGCAGGAAGTTCTGAGCAAATTACACGAACCGGACCGTGAACTGCGTAAAAAGGCTCATTCATCGCTGACTTCAACTTTTGATGAACTGAGCCGGTCAGTTACCTTTATCTTTAACACTCTGCTGGCAGACAAGCATACAAATGATAAGCTGCGTAACTACGACAGCTGGATTTCATCGCGGAATTTATCAAACGAAATCGATGATCAAACGGTGGAAGTACTGGTTAACTCGGTTACAGAAAGTTATTCGATTGTTCAGCGGTTTTATGATTTAAAAAGGGAACTGCTGGGATATGAGCAATTGTATGACTATGATCGTTATGCTCCTTTATTAAAAAATGAAAAACAGATACATTGGGATGAAGCCCGTAACATGGTTATTGATTCTTATTCCGATTTTCATCCTGAAATGGGATCGGTAGCGGGCAGGTTTTTTGACCATCAGTGGATCGATGCCGCCATAAAACCGGGGAAGCGTGGCGGTGCATATTCGGCCAGTACGGTTCCTTCGGTACACCCTTATGTTTTTATGAATTTTGATGGCAGGATACGGGATGTACAGACCCTGGCTCACGAGCTGGGGCATGGCGTGCATCAGTTTCTGTCCCGCGAACAGGGAGCCCTGCAGGCCGATACTCCGCTTACGACAGCAGAAACGGCTTCGGTCTTTGGGGAAATGCTCGTTTTTCAAAAACTGATGCGCAAGCTGAATGATCCCAAAGAAAAACTGGCTTTACTCATCGGAAAGATTGATGACACTATTGCAACAGTTTTCCGCCAGGTGTCGATGAATCGTTTTGAACATGCCATACATACGCAGCGCAGGGAAAAGGGAGAATTATCTAAAGAAGAATTTTCAAAACTCTGGCGCGAATCACAGGAAGCTATTTATGGAAATTCGGTGACGCTGACCGAAAGTTATAATCTGTGGTGGTGCTACATTCCGCATTTTCTGCATACACCGGGATATGTTTATGCCTATGCATTTGGAGAATTGCTGGTATTGGCTTTATATGAAGAATACACGCGTTCTAAAAACGGCTTTTCCGATAAATACCTGGATATGCTCAGAGCCGGGGGTTCAGACTGGCCGGAAAATATAGTTGGAAAACTGGGGCTTGATATCACCCGTCCCGACTTCTGGGATAAAGGGTTGAGGGCGATTGATAAAATGGTTGAAGAAGCTGAAGAATTGGCACAGCAGATTAATTAATAAAAGGGTATGGACAAAGCACAGGTAAAAAAAATAAACCACGCGAATGCAGAAATAATGGGTCACAAGCGTCAGGATAAAGCACTCAGGGAGTTTAAACAGGTTCTGGAGGATCTGGTATTTCTTTTGAGGAGTGCCTCAAGGATGGAAACCGTATACCTGTACTGGGTGAATCGTTCCCGCAAACAGTTTGTTATGGAGACGAAAGCCACAGTACTCAGTAACGTCATGTTTCATGACCGGGTAAGTTTTGACAAACACTTTCTGAATGATTTTAAGGATCTCCAAAAGCCCACAGCCATTGAAGTGGATAAAGATATTCCCTCATCAGCCCTTGAACATTACTATGACGATGTGCCGGTTCGTTACATCACACTTCTTCCCTTTGTAAACAATGGTGAGACTGTGGCTATTACGGTTCTTGAATCGAAGGATCATATTATGGCTGAACAGAAGAGTGATGTCATAAATTCCTACATCGACGCACTGGGAAATGTATTGAATACCTATCTTGAAATCAGCGATCTTTATGAACAGCAGG
>CAZPWQ010000212.1:0-3868 GCA_964590495.1 uncultured Balneolaceae bacterium | reverse complement strand
TAACGCATGCGGTCATACTTTTTAAAGATACGCTCGGCTTCCTCTCCGTAATTCCAGGGTTCTTTATACCCGGGATGATCCATCCCAAACAGGTGTGCCATGGGACTGAACAAGCCGAACTGTGTCCAGCGAATATAAAGCTCCGGGTCGGCTTCATGCTCAAATCCCCCCATATTGTGCGACCAGTAGCCCACGCCGGAGAGCCCCATATTAAGTCCTGCCCGTATCACAGGTTTAAAATATTGCCATTCGCTGGGCCAGTCTCCTGCCCAGATATAGGGGTAACGCTGGATGCCGGCATAGCCCTCGCGAGTGAGGTTAAACCCCCGCATGTCGTTATGTTCGCTGAAGCGCTCAAAGGGAGCTTTTGCGTAAGCGATGGGAAACAGGTTGTGCAACCGTTCTGCCTCGTCACCGGTCGGACCGGTCTTCTCGCTTTCATTAGCCTTGCGGCCAAAAGCACTTCCTTCATCCGTCTTAAAAAACATAGCACCCTGGGAGACAACTTTCATCGCGCCGTTTTCCCACCACCAGTCAACCGCTGTTGAATCGAAAAAATTGACAAACTCCCCGGAATTATTCGGTTCCGGATACACCATTCCCGCTTCGCGCGCCCTGTCGAGCAGCCGGTATTCATTGCCATTATCGTAACGGGGACGCACATGTACGCCCACCATGTTATAGTTCATTTTATAGAGGCTGTCAAACATCGCTTCCGGGTTATTAAAGGTTTCCCGCCATTCGAATGTGGTGGCGCCGCTTCCCCCGTGTTCACCGAACATCCGCCAGGTAGAATCCAGGTGAAGTACATCCATCGGAATTTCTTTTTCCCTGAACTTGCGACCGAGATTTACGACATAATCAGTGGATGTATACTCCTCGTATCCCCAGGTACCACCGCTGTAGGTACCCACATGCAGACCGTGTGTAAATTCAGGCAACAAAGGAGATTTCCCCGTTACGGATGTATAACTATCCAGGATAGATGGAAAGTCAGGGCCGTACATGAAATAGTAATCCATCTCACCTCCCTCAGCTCCAAACGAATACGCACCGCGATCGGAATGACCCATATCCCAGGTGGTAGTGTAAGGCGTATGGAAGAATATGCCATAACCGCGTGTGCTCATAAAAAAGGGTACCGGACTGTAATTGGCTTCCATAATATTATAAGCTCCAATAATATGTGGACGGCCAATGCCTCTTCCCACTGTTAATTCCAGTTTCTTCCCACGCTGATTGATAAAATCCATCCGCTCGCCAAAGCCGAAAACCTGTTCGTCCGGAAATAACTTCTTTTTTGCCGAGATCTCCTCTCCGTTTTTCATCATTCCACCTGATGAAGAATCCAGCTTTTCTGTGGATAATAAGGTTCCTTCAGCCGAATAGAACTCCACTTGCAACGGTGATTTGTAGACTCGAACATGCAGATCTTCTGTTTCAAGATCAAAAAAATCATCCTCTTCTGATGATTGAATATTCACCTCCGGCCAGTCAGCATCAATAGTTATCAACTGTTCTTTCTCACCAAAATCCCGGTCCCAGCTGGCGCGGACCCGAACCATGGACGGGGTGTAAAATTCCAGCACCAGATCGGCGTTTTCAGCAGAAAAACGAAAGTTATTTTCTTCCTGACTGACCTCCGACTGTATATTCCCCACTGTGGTCTGGGCTTCCACATACCCGGTTATCAATAAACAAAGTAGAATGCCGACTATTCCTGTTGTCACCCTACAAACTATAAGATTACGTATTTTTTCCATTCTGATATTCATATTTCAAATTAATTATTCAAAATAAACCGGGATTCATTTATTCAAGACCTTCCGGATGCAAGGGAACAAGCATTATATCATTCCCTGTGAGCATACTCGAATTAAAGAGCACCCATTTTCCGTCCGGACTGATCGAATGATGGGAATGCGCCTCCCTGGTAAAAGGTCCCTTGCTGTTGGGACGATGTCCTGTAGTCAATAATGTCACATCATCCTCATCTTCCAAATTCAGGCGGTACAGGTTGCCATCGAACGTATCTCCGACCGCCCACTTCAAATCAGAAGTACCGTCTGCATGCCAGTAACCACCCCTGCCGGTCTGTCCGTGATTAGTCACCTCACCTGTCCTGATATTCATGGAAAATATACCTGTCGGATTTTTACGAAGCCTGTCTATATGCCCCATCACATTTAACATAATATGATCCGGATCCACAAATACCTCGTGAGTAACCCATTCGTCAGGCATTTCCTCATAAACAGGACGGTTTTCCACTTCTCCGGCTTCATCCACACTTAAATACCACATGCGCTGGGGAGCATCTCCTCCTGTTTCCCAGCAGTACATAATCTCACCGGATACCCAGGGATTGGCCTGAAGGTGATTCGCCCGGAAAGGCACTTCTTCAAGTTTGGTGAGCTCTCCCGATTCAATATCTATACTGTAAATTGCCGATAAATTTTCCTCCAGCCGCGCGGCAAAGAACAGGCGTTCTTCATTTGCATCAAGGCCAACGCCGCCGGATTCACGGATTCCTTCAGGCAGTGTAGTGATTGTCTCTTCATATTCGGAGGGATCTTTTACTGTTCCATTTTCACTGTCTCTAAGCAAAGAACCAAGATCCAGCTGAATAACTTGTTCGCCCCGGAATTGATATGCTACGTTCTTTTCCCAACCCAGGTGCAGGTTGCTGCCTGCATCGCCGGTCGTTACCTGAACGATTTCATAATCCTCCATAGAAACTGCATAAGCATGCCCCCCTCTGTCCGCGGCACGATTTGAACGAAAAACAATATACTTTCCATCGGGGGTCCATTGTGGATGGGTTTGATAGATCTTTGAACTATTATGGCGTGAAGTAGTCAGAGCTATAATTTCAACTCCCGTTTCCTCATCTGTAATAGTCAAATGTTCGGAAGCAAAACGCTGTCCGAAAACATCTTGACCGGCCATATCGAATGTGTTATCGACATGCGCCCGGTCGGAGTAATCTATGCCGGCGACTGTTTGTGAGTATGAGGTTGAGGTAAGTGCAACTATGAAACAGCTTATTAAAGTTATACACCATGTGTTTGGACGATACTCTAAAAGAGATTTCTGCTTAAGAACAAGATTATTCATTTTCTGAAATTTATTTTTTGTTATTTGAACCCTCCAAGGGTTCAAAACCCTTGGAGGGTTGTAAATTTTTAAAAGATATTCATCATCATCGCCAATTATCCGGAATATCTTCCGGCAATTGTCCGTCGAGCATTTCCAGGATTTCTATTGCATTCAGCGACCACTGCGCCGTATTGTTGGTACTCACCCACGGTGATTCATCAACCGGGTTAAGAACCTGCGGACCTTCGATCCGATCTACCGGCAAATTGCCACCCCCGCTGCGACCGGTAATCCTTTTTAATGCCTGTTCGGCAAAAGCAGCGTTCCCGGTTTTCATATAAACGTAAGCTGCCAGCCGGTCAGGACGGGTGTAGGAAGCATCCGAACCCTCCAAGGGTTTGGAACCCTTGGAGGGTTCCAGCACATCTTTTTCAAGAACTTCTTTGGGCGCATAGTACAACCGGCAATATTGGAGCCATAATTTGTGCCAGTTTTCATTATCGGTAATCTGGCTCAGTTCCAGGGCGACCTCACCCCCTCCCTGGATTGTCGCAAGATTATATTCCCCTGCCTGATCGGACAACTGGAAAAGCTCGCCTGTCCCGGGATTCATCCCGACTACAAGATTTCTGCCGGTACGCATTCCCAGCGGGAATTCAATGAGCGACTCTATACCATTGTAAATTTTATCCCGCCATTTGGTATCGCCTGTTCGCTCCCATTCGGTCATCCAGTTGCTAACCAGAGCGAACCAGTCAGGTCCGATACG
>CAZPWQ010000211.1:0-3886 GCA_964590495.1 uncultured Balneolaceae bacterium | reverse complement strand
AGTAACACTTCCTTCATTCCTATACCGGAATTAGCTACTTTCTCAATTCATCCGAAGTCGTCTTCGGTAAAATCATAATTTAAAATTCATCATCTTTTATGTTGCACGCTGTTGTTATGGCCGGGGGAACCGGCACACGTTTTTGGCCAAGAAGCACTCAGGCCCACCCTAAACAATTCCTCAAACTGTTCGATGACAAAACCATGCTTCAGACTACGGTCAACCGTATCGAAAAGCTGATCCCGGCCGAACGGGTATGGGTGATTACCAACGAAAGGTATGTCGATATTGTACAGGAACAGCTTCCCGGTGTGCCCGGATCCAATATTGTCGGTGAGCCTGTGGCCAAAAACACCGCACCGTGTGTTGCGCTTGCGGCAGCTCTTATCCGGGAGCAGGATCCGGACGGAACCATGATCGTTTTACCCGCCGACCATCATCTCAAAGACACGGATACTTTTATTGAAATCCTGGAAACGGCAGCCGCCAAAGCACAGGATGAGGTACTGGTGACGATCGGAATAAAACCCGACCGTGCAGAAACGGGATACGGCTATATAGAATTTGATGACAATACATCAGAAACACATAAAGGCCGGGAAGTAAAGCAGGTCAAGCAATTCCGGGAAAAGCCCGACAACCGTACGGCCCAGCATTTCATCGATTCCGGAAATTTCTTGTGGAACAGCGGCATGTTTATCTGGAGAGCAGATACCATCCTGCAGGAATTTGCCCGCCACCTGCCCCGTGTACAGGAACAGCTGGAGGAACTTACGCCGGAAATCGGACGGGATACCCAGCTCAAGGCCGTTAACTCCTTTTACAGGGGATGTCCCTCTATTTCAATCGACTACGGAATTATGGAAAAAGCTGATACGGTGTTTGTAGTCCCCGGTGAATTCGGCTGGAATGATGTCGGAAGCTGGAGAGCGGTATACGACCTGCGTTCAAAAGATGCCGACGGAAATGTACTACAAACCGACTATGTGACTCTTGCCGGATCGAAAAACAACCTGGTTCAGAGCGACAGCGGCAAAATGATTGCCCTGGCTGGGGTTGAAAACCTGGCCGTTGTTGAAACCGACGATGCTATTCTGATCTGTAAACTCGACGAGGCCCAGGGAGTCAAGGATATTGTGAACCAGCTCCGGGAAAAGGATGAGACGAAGAAGTTTGTTTGATTGGGGCCTGGAGAATAAACCTCCAAGGGTTCGAAACCCTTGGAGGTTTTTTATTTACCAATTCTCCCACTTTAGTCGACTTCTACCATAAGCTGGTCATAAGCAAGATTCACGTGGGCGGGCAATTTCCGGCTTACTTCCTCATGGTTGACGTAGGAATTCATATGGATAAGGTATGTCTCGGGCACTTCAAGCTCGTCAGCTAATTCAACAGCTTCCGGAATCGTTAAATGCGTGGGATGTGAGGGAGACCACCGCAACCCGCTCAGCACCATTATTTTCGAGCCACGGATCAACTGTTTTGTTTTATCGGGTATCGCTTTTACATCGGTAAGGTAGGCGATATCATTAATTCTGAAACCCAGTACATTTACCTGTCCGTGATGTACCGGCAGCGGAGTAATGTCTACATCCCGGAAAGCTGTCTTTTCTGTAATTTCCTCAAGGTCGATGGACGTAGCACCCGGATACCGGTCCGGGCCGAACATATATTCGAAACGCCTTTCTATGGCATCTATGCTTTTCCGGCTCGCCAGCACGGGAATACTCTGCTTTTGGTGATAACAGAACGGACGAAGGTCATCGAGTCCGGCGATATGATCCATATGTTTGTGGGTAATAAGAACCAGGTCGATCTGTGATATTCCCGCCCGCAGTGTTTGCAGCCGGAACTCCGGACCCGTATCAATAACGATGGAAGATTCTTCAGACTCTATCCATGCCGAACACCGCCAGCGGGTATTGCGGGGGTCTCCGGCGATATTTTCCCTGCCGAAACCGCCTGCGACGGGTACGCCCATTGAAGTGCCGGTTCCTAAAAAGGTTAAACGCATTATTCGAGATCAATATCCAGTTCTTCAATTTCCGTGTCTTCAAACTTATCAAACCGTTTCCACAATTCTTCCAGTTCTTTGCGGATTGCCGGTTTAATATAAATATCCTGCATCCCCTGGGCTTTCAGCACCCGTGCCAATAAACCTAATTGTTGCTGTTCCGGCTTGTTTTTATTCAGAACCACCAGCATATCCCCTTCGACTACACAGGAATCGCCCCGGAAGGTACCGCGTTCTTTGCGGATGGTATAGCCGCACTGCTCCACCAGTTTTTCCAGTTCCAAAATAAGATTTTCTGTCTTCATAGGATGAGTTAGAAAGTTAGTCCTACCTGAAGGCTGTGAGCGTTTATTTTATAATCGAACAGCGATTCATCCACATTGTACTTCTTGTAATTATAGTCGTATCCAAAGCTCAATCCGACATCCCCGAAAAGGCGGTCGATATAAAACCTTCCGCTTCCGGAGAGAATGCTCATCGATCCGCCAAAAAATCCACCCGAGGCAAATGTTACTCCAAAATTCGGAACGCTGCTGATCTCAAAGCGGATATCATCCCGAAGGCGTACCATCATACGTGCACCCAATCCACCCATTAAGCTGCCGAAGCGAAAACCGCTCGTGGTTCCCACAAACTGGCTGTTTGTCATTGTCGTAAAGATCGATTTCAGCTCAAGCGGAATCTGGATTATCAAGCCTTCGCTTACATACAGCGGCAGAACGGTGCCCAAATTCCCTCCTACATCAAAATAGGTGTGATTCTCAATACCTGTAATGGACCCCCCGGTGGCAAGAAACAAATTAATTCCCGGTGTTTCATACCGCAGGCGTATCAGGGTACCGTCAAACTCGAAACTTCCTGCCCCGGCAGATGTATCATCGCCGAAGTAGTCGACGGATACCGGTTCGAGTCCTATGTAAACAGCCGATTGGGGCATATCAAATTGTCTTCTTTCTTCGCCGATGGAAAACATCTGGGCCTGCCCCTGTACCGGATTCAGGAAGAATAAAATAAGTATGCATGCCGTGACGTTCATAGAGCCAATAAAATATTGACAGGTTCGGGAATTGTTTTTCGATAATTCACATTTCATTGGTAGACACATATAATAAATTAGTTTTAGGACAATCTATGAAAACTCTCGGTTTCATTATAATTCTGTCATTAATTAGTTCTTTATCAATGCATACAACTACAGACTCTGTACATGAGTTCAAAGCTAAGAACATTGATGGAGAAGAGACACCATTAAATCAGTTCGAAGGTAAAGTTCTGCTGATCGTCAATACCGCATCCGAATGTGGTTATACTCCGCAATATGAGGGGCTTCAGGCCGTTTATGAAACGTACGAAGACGAAGGTCTTCTGATTCTGGGTTTTCCGGCAAACAATTTCGGAGGCCAGGAACCCGGAACGGATGAAGAAATCAAGCAGTTTTGTAAAGTCAATTATGATGTATCGTTTCCGATGTTTTCCAAGGTCTCGGTAAAGGGTGATGATATGCACCCGCTGTTTAATTATCTGACGACTGCCGAAAATCCTGATTTTACCGGCGAGATCAAGTGGAATTTTGAAAAATTTCTTGTCGACGGACAGGGTAATCTCCTGCATCGCTTCAGAAGTGATGACGAACCGGAAAGTGAAGAAATTATTAATGCAATAGAAAAGGCTTTAAACAGTTAAAAATATCCCTAACATCCCATCACCATCCCGACAGAGGGCCGTAACTGATACTTACGGTCCTCTTATTTTTTGACGCCAGAATCATCAACCTGTTCCCATAGCGCAGTGTTCATTCCGAAAGCTTTCAGTTGTTAGTTAGAAAACCGTTGAAACGGTTTTTATTTTGGTAATGCTATTTCCGTTAACACC
>CAZPWQ010000210.1:0-3948 GCA_964590495.1 uncultured Balneolaceae bacterium | reverse complement strand
GTTTTCTCAGCCGGTGGTTTTTTGGGTTCGTTTTTGTCCACACAAAAAGGAACAATGATGGACATGGATAAGCTAGAAACAGAAAACCGAGCTGCTACTTATTCCAGAACCACTGGGCCAGCCATCGATGCGATAAATCGTTGAGAAAAGTAATTAGAAAATTCGAAAACCTATCACCATTCGATTACCCACTTTTAGCTTTTAATCTTCTTTCCCTCTACTTTATAACAGAAAACAACTCAAAAAATTTAACACATGTACGACATAATAGGCGATATCCACGGCCACGCCGATGAGCTGGAACAGCTCCTGCAAAAAATGGGATACCGGAAAAGTAGCGGTACCTATGCGCACCCGGACAAGAGAAAAGCAATCTTCGTCGGCGACTATATCGACCGCGGACCTAAAATCCGGGAGGCCCTGCATATTGTAAAGAATATGTGTGATGCCGGTGAGGCTGAGGCGGTGATGGGTAACCATGAATTCAACGCGCTGGGTTTCCATACGCCCGATACCAAAAACGGTGGATACTTCAGAAAACATACGCCCAAAAATATTGACCAGCACCTGCAAACGCTTCGTGCTTTTAAACATTTCCAGTCGGAATGGGACGACTTCCTGGAGTGGTTCAAAACGCTGCCGCTCTACCTCGACCTGGAGCCGTTTCGCGTCGTCCACGCCTGCTGGGATGAGGAGAACATCCAGTGGTTGGAGAATAACTATGACGGGATCAGTACCGAGTTCCTTCGAGAAGCAAACAAAAAAGATGATAAGGATGAAACCGATAAAACACCTTACAATGTAATCGATGAGACCCTAAAGGGGAAGGAGCAACCTCTGCCAGAGGGGATTACCTTCAAGGACAAGGACGGGAACGTCAGAAATGCATGCAGGATAAGGTGGTGGACGGCACCCGATCAAAGGAAAACCTACAGTGACGTGCTGATGCACTGCCCGGCCGGAGTGGCGTCACAGGAAATTGGCGGTGAGCCTTTTCACTGCTATATCCATAACAAGTCGGTCTTTTTCGGACATTACTGGCTGAGAGGCCTCCCGGGCCTCAACAATTCAAATGCGGTCTGTCTGGACTACAGCGTGGCCAGGGACGGGATTCTTGTCGCCTACCGGTGGGATGGTCCGGAGCTGAGTGAGGAGGGGTTTGTTTTTTGAGGCAATAGTTTTTGGGTAGTGGATCTTCAATAAAGACTCCTGTAAGCTCCGACACCCTGAGATTATAAGCTCGGACGGTCTGAGATAACAAGCCCCGACAGCCTGATATTATCCTACACTCCGAGGTATAGTAACAGGCGTTGGGATGTTTTTGCTTCGGAATTTGAAGATTGGGTAACATCCCCTGCTAGTATTCCGCGAGTTGATGTTCATTTTTTTAACGACAAAAAAACGAACCAAAAAAAGTCGCCGGCTGATGAATCCTTGTCGGCGGCTTCGGTTGGTGCGCGGGATAATTTCAATGGTCCTTCACACTCAATGATTGCTTCTTATATCTCAACGGTGTGAAATTATCCAATTCGCGCACCTCCCTGTGCCTGTACCCTCCAACGATTCAAAGGCCGGGGGATATATTTTGATTTACTGAGTTTTGAGTTATTGAGGGGTTCCCTCCTTGTCATCCTGAGTGGAGTCACAGCCTTTGATTTTGAAGGCTGTGACGGAATCGAAGGATCTCGATAACTAAGGCTGCTAACGTGGTGCAATCCGTCTTCTTTCCAGTAATTAGCTTGATTTCTGGAGATCCTTCGACTGGCTCGGAAGCTGCCCTTTCAGCAATCCATATTTTATCATCGTCCCTTTATTCGCCCTGGCCTGCATGGAGAAAGCTCCGTATTTATACGGTATAAACTCATACACAGGCTTTTTTTGACGGCGGGTGAAGATCAGCAACAGTTGTTGGAAACGCTTGGACTTGAGTTCATTCCCGAACTGCTGTAGTAATGCCAATACTATTTTTCTGCGGTAGTACATGATATCTATGAGTAAGTGACATCATCAGTTCAAGAAAAATAATCATTTAAAACTGACAGAGCCAAGGTGAGCCAGGAAGTGATACCAGTTGTCATCGGTGACAGCGAGGAAGAATTTCATGTTTGAACAACTTTTTCCAATCCATCAATTATTCTATCTACCCTCTCCTTTTTATTCGGGACCGGCAAATGTGTACTTATATATTCCTTATGAAACTTATTTTCCAATAATCTTTTGAATTCAGCCTTTAAATATTCTCTTACTTCTATATCGGCAACCAGTATCTCTTCTTTCCAATTTTTGCGATTATCTAAAAAGTAGATGATGTCTTCAAAATCATGACTGGTCCTATGGTCATCGCCTCTTCCCTTAAAAGCTTCAAATTTTGAGGCCAGAAAATAGGAGGGTTGAAATAACTTTATCTGAACTCCTTCATCCAGTTGATGGTCATATACAAAATCCATTCCCGGTTTATACCATTGGTTTGAAAATCCTAAAATATCTTCATCCGTAGGCATAATATCCACGGTTATTCCTTCAAACTTATATCTGCAGACTAATGTGCTTTCCGAATCATGATGAAAACCCAGTTTAGAGAGCTCCTCTTCCAATCTAGCATAGTTTCCATACCCTACAAGCTCTACTACTATATCCACATCTGTGGTTGGACGCAGGGGTGTGGAAGCAGGTGTATCTGCATACAGCTCCATGATAGCTCCACCCACAAAAACCAGTTTATCAAGCAACGGCTCCAAGCCTCTTGCTACTTTTTTGACTATCTCTATGTTAACTGGACCATTCATCATGAATAATTCTTTTTTCCAATTCCTCAAAAGCGATCTGCTGCTCACGGGCTCTCCCTATCCGCAGCGCATCAGTTAAAGCAAGAAGTTCATATAAATTAAAGTCATGTTCTGCCGCTTTAGGCATTGTTCTATACAATGGAGATACGATTAATCCCCGCATCTCTCCCCCGCTATGAGCCCACACATATTGTTCACTGGAAGATATCCTTAAATTTAACGGGGGCGCCGAATGTGCGGTAGCCATTCCCCTGCCCAAGCTTCCGGGGGTATCCGGGAAAACATATTTCAAACCGTGTGATAAAAACTCTATCAGATTTCTTCTATAAACTTCTCGCTTTTCTTCATCAATTAATTGAACCTGCATGGAACGGTTCAACGATTCACTTATCTCCGAATTACTAATACTCAGCTCAATACTCAAATCCTTGTTGTACCACCCTTCCCCTCTTTTCGCTATAATTTTAAGAAGGATACATATATCTTGGGGTCGCATTCCCTTATGTTCTTTCATAACATTTCTTAGTTTTGTGATTCGCGATTCGCGAATTGCAAATTATATAATTATTGCCAACACCACAAGAAAATGTTTCATACTTCAATACCTCTGCCACACATGATCAAACACCTCATTACAGGTTTGGGCGAAGAGCTGACGGTCGTATTTGTCGGACAGGATGTTATATCCAGTTCCCGTTTGATAGTGACTTTCACGTCGGCGATCCGTTTCTGTTGCGGTGGGATGGTCCGGAGTTGAGTGAGAAGCGGTTTGAGTTTTGAGATCCTGTCCCTCAATAAAACCTTCAAAAAACGCCGTTTAAAAACTCCTGCAAGCTCCGACACCCGGAGATTATAAGGCCCGGCGTTCGGGGGTTATAGCTTCAAAATCTGAAGATTGGATAACATCCCCTGCTTGTATTCCCCGAATTGCTTCTTTTCAATCAGGTAATGTTCATTTTATTAACGACAAAATCCCGACAGTCACCGGACCCAAAAAATTCGCCTGTTCCCTCCGGCCTTTGAATCGTTGGAGGTTTTCGGTAGGCGGTAGGCAGCGGCAGTTGGTAGTAAAACTCAATTCCTCAGTAAATCAAAACTACATCCCCCCCCCGGCCTTTGAAGATTTCGAGGGAACAGGCACAACTACGCCGAGGCTTCGTAG
>CAZPWQ010000209.1:0-4052 GCA_964590495.1 uncultured Balneolaceae bacterium | reverse complement strand
CAATTAAGGCAAGTGATCAACGATTATCTGATTACTCACTTTATCGTTGCACGTACCTTTCTTCGAAGATTCAAGGAGCATGGAAAAGGTACTTATGTTTTCATCAACGGACCACTTGCCCTGGAGCCATGGGAAGGATCAGCAGCCGGTTTAGTATCTACAGCTACGGCCGGACAACAGATGTTATTCAAAGTATTGGCTCAGGAACTTGAGGGAAGCGCAGTTACCGTAACAGAACTCATCAATTACGCATACATCAGAAACAGGACGACGCAATCGGGCAGTGCTATCTCTGGTGAAGCTACAGCTGCGTACGCTTCGTATCTTGTTTCTGATCAGGCTGAAGGGATCCATGGTGAATCCATCAAACTTAGATCCGATAAACAACTTGAAGAAGTTGGTATTAATATTATAAATCGCAATCCATAACCAGCAAATTAAGCGGACGCGTTTGCGTTTTGTTGCTTACATTCAAAGATATAAACAGGCCGCTTATGCGCAATGTCGCCAGGTGTACAACATCAGTCCACGTAATTTTGCAAAGGTAACTGTGTTGCTATCTGGTCGAAGTCTTTGTCATTATGTAGCAACTCCACTTCATGTTCGATGCACCAACTCCCAATAAGCATATCTACTGTTTTGCGAATTGTGACACCTTTCGACCGAAGGAAACGAAAATTAGACGCCGCTTTTATTGCCAGTGATTTCCCTCCAAGATGAACACAGTCTAACGGATCTAGAGCTCGTTTAGCTAACCTAAACTCTTTATCGCTATCAAAACCTTGTAGAATTTCTGTAAGAATAATATCTCCTAAAAGTACTGTTTGCTCAGAAAGTATATAGTCGAGACTTTCAGTTTGCTTATTTTCTATGCCGTTGAAATAATCGATCCATACGCTCGTATCTACTAAAATCACTACTCGTCTGCCCTCATATCTTCTAAATCACCTTTCCAGTGCAATTTTCCCCGCAAGTCTTTGATGTTTTCTTGCTTTTTGCGCTGCACTAGCAACTTCAATCCTTCTTCCACCGCAGCTTTTTTCGTTTTTAATCGGCTTACCTCCAAGGCTTCATCCATCAAGTCATCATCGATCACTACATTCGTTCGCATAACAGTAATCTATTTATTTAGTGTGTATTTTTTATCAATCTATACACATAACAGCTAAAATCCTAATTTTATTGTTCACCTGACAAGGAGCATTAACTGAGATTCGGAGAATACCTGGAATCACTCTAACTCCTTTACTTTACAAGGAATTGATCCGCCATTACATCAACCAGGTAGCCTTATTCATATTCCAGATACACAATGGAAATATGATAGGAGATTTTAGCTTACCTGAAAATGTTCAAATTAGTGATGTTCGCCATGGAAATTTATATGGCGCTGTTGAAAATGAAGAGACGGGTGAGCTAAGCGTTTCAGTGTATACAATATATTTCTCGTAAAGCAATACATAACCAATGTTTCCAGCGGCTGGTCGGTCCCGAAAACTCATATGTTATTGAAGTGAATTCAGGTAATAAGGAAACCGTTAAAACATTTACCTTTATTTCGTTTATCGTTAAATCTCCAGGTTTTTACTGTCAGTTTTGAAGATAATCTTCTGATTATGAGATCTAAATAAGAAGATGGACTCATTTTCTGATTCTTATAATAAGCACCCCTTCCCATGTAGAGAACCATGATTATTTAGAAATATCAAAACAAACATCATTAACATGTAAAGGGTGCTTGACATATATAAATTTTAGCCGTACCATAAGTAAAGCAACCTTTCCAAAAAGTAAAATGATATAGACTATGGAAAAATTAATGTCAAATTCGAAGGACTGGAAAGCCCGCATTAATGAAAAGACGGTTCATCTTGCCGTATGGACAGCCGGATGGCTGGTAACAATGGCATTGGCAACCTTTGGCCCGGGGTTTCTGTGGGATTCTCAACAGTGGTTAACTATTATTGCGATTCTTGTTAACCTTGGCCTGGGCCTGGGAATGATTGTGGCCAACATACAGCACCTGAAAGTACTGGATGAAATGATGCAGAAAATACAACAGCAGGCGATGGGACTGGCATTGGGTGTCGGCATTGTTGGTGGTCTCAGCTATTCCCTTCTGGATACCACCGATATTATCTCCTCTGATGCTGAAATAGCATATCTGGTCATATTGATAGCCATTACATACCTCATATCATTGTTGATTAACCACAGGAGGTATCGATGAAAAACCGATTAAAAATACTTCGTGCCGAACGGGATTGGACTCAGGCGGATCTGGCGAATGCACTGGAGGTATCGCGCCAGACGGTCAACGCTATTGAGACAGGGAAATATGATCCCAGCCTGCCACTCGCATTCAAAATATCGCGGCTGTTCGGGATGCCTATTGAAAAAATTTTCGAAGACGAAAAGGTTTCTCAATAAATTACAATTAGCTTAAACCTTTAGCCCTCAACCCGCCCGTTTATCAAACACAGAAACTTATTATGAAAAAACTGTTTTGCATTATCTTATTCATTCTATCATCAAACACGATTTTTGCACAAGATATCACCGGGCAATGGAACGGAGTGTTGAATGTTATGGGAACTCAACTACGTCTTGTATTCCATATCGAACAAACAGATAGTGGTTATACCGCCACTTTCGACAGCCCGGACCAGGAAGCTGAAGGGATTTCATTTTCCACGGTAACCTATGATGAACCTGAGCTGAAACTGGAAGCCGTCAATATTGGAGCAACGTATATGGGGAAGGTATCACCCGACTCCATTAACGGAACCTGGAATCAGGGCGGGCAGGCTTTTCCTCTGAGTCTGTTTAAAAATGAAGTTGAGAAAACCGAATATCACAGGCCCCAGGAGCCATCAATGCCTTATCCGTACCATGAAGAAGAAGTTCTTATACAAAATAAAAAAGACGAGCTAACGCTTGCGGGTACATTAACCATTCCGAATACAAACGGGATTTTTCCTGCGGTGATTTTGATCTCTGGAAGCGGCCCGCAAAACAGAAATCAAGATATTTTTGGACACAAACCATTTCTTGTGATTGCAGATCATCTAACACGTCATGGTATTGCTGTATTGCGGTATGACGATCGCGGTACTGCAGAATCTACAGGAAGTTTCAACACTGCTACAACGGCTGATTTTACTACGGATGTATTGAGTGCCGTTGAGTTCTTAAAAACAATAGATGAGATTGATACAAATAACATAGGCTTAATTGGCCACAGTGAAGGAGCTATCATTGCACCATTAGCAGTCAATCAATCGGAGGATATTGCTTTTATGGTACTGTTGGCAGGTACCGGAATTCCCGGTAAAGAGATCTTACTGATCCAATCCCAAACACTCCGGGAGCTTCGCTCCTTTAAAATTCAGGATGAAAAAACCTATCAACGCTTTAATGAAAAAGTTGTCGAAATTGCTGCTTCTGAAAAAGAGACGGATGAAAAAAGAAAAGAATTGATCCAATATTACAAAAGTGTGGAACCCATTCTTCAAGAGATGCTGCCAGAGCGAACCGAAATAAATACATTTATCAACCAGCAAGTGAATGCCTCTTTATCACCCTGGGCACAATTTTTCTATACTTATAATCCTTCAGATGAACTCGAAAAAGTAACGATACCTGTACTTTCTTTAAATGGAAGTAAAGATGTGCAGGTTGATGCCAAAATCAATCAGTCAGCTATTAAAGAAGCATTAGAAAAAGCAAGAAATAAAGACTTTAAGATCATAGAAATGGAAGGTCTGAATCATATGTTTCAAGAAAGTGAAACCGGCAGCATAAGTGAATATTCGACGATAGAGCAAACTTTTTCGCCTTTAGCTTTAAATGAAATAACCAGATGGATAAAGAATCACATTAAAAAGTAGCAAATATCTGTCTCAATATAACCACATAAAGAATGCGATCTATCGTAATTGTATATACTATTTTCGGAGTGCTATCACTGATAGCCGGAGTTTGCGGTCTGCCCGCAGCATAAGTCTGCCGCTTGGCAACGTTCCGTAAATTAGCTATTCTTAGCTGTATCT
>CAZPWQ010000208.1:0-4089 GCA_964590495.1 uncultured Balneolaceae bacterium | reverse complement strand
AGTCCAAAACAGATTATAAAGGGGTTGCTTTAACTTTTACCGGACAACAGTGATTCCTAATTATTAATTGCTAATTGTTAATCTATGAAGTTTGAGTGGTATTTGGCACTGCGCTATTTCCGGGGGAAACGTAAAGGATCACGCTTCCTCTCTTTTATTAAATCGATGGCGATTACCGGTGTTGCTATCGGCTCTGCGGGATTGCTTATCGCTCTTTCGATTGTTCATGGTTTTAAATCGGTTATTGATAGCAAGGTGCTGGGGTTTGCACCACATGTTGCGATATCGACATTTACCAATGATCCCATCTTCCGCTCGGATACACTGGTTACATATCTTGATAAATATCCTGAAATAGACAAAAAACAGGCGGTTATTAGCGGACAATCAATGCTACAATCTCCTGATGAAGTTACCGGCATAATGTTTAAAGGGGTTGACTATGATGGAGATGTCACCGATATCAAACAGTATATTAACCAGGGCGGATATGAGTTACGGGAGGACAGTGCGGGAATGCCGGGCATCGTGCTGGGTGCCGGGGTAGCCGGTTCACTTAACGCCACGATCAATTCTGTTCTTACAGCCTATACCATTGAAGGCTTTCCTTCTCCCTTCAATTCTCCCGAAATTCAACAATTCAGGCTGACCGGTATCTATGAAACCGGAATAGAACAGTTTGATGATATTTTCGCAATTGTTGCACGTCCGTACGCCCGTGAATTATTTCAGTTGAAAGAAACGCAGGCATCATCGCTGGAGCTGCGACTCACCGATCATACACAAATAGAAGAATTTGAACGAAGACTGTCAGATGATCTGGATTTCCCCTATTTCACAGAATCCATTTATGAACGTTACGGTAGTATATTTGCATGGGTTGACCTCCAGGAGCAGACGATACCATTTGTCATCAGCGTGATGATTATCGTTGCCGCCTTCAATCTCATCGGTACGGTATTGATGATGGTACTCGAGCGTACCCGGGATATCGGGATACTGAAAACCATGGGGGCAAACAGTAAAAAAATACGATCTATTTTCCTGCTGGAAGGATTATTTGTAGCTTCTGTCGGACTTGTCATCGGTATTGCTCTTTCCCTCGGCTTCGCCTGGCTGCAAACGACCTATCATATCATTCCCCTTTCCCAGGAAAATTACTATATGGCTTATGCTCCCGTTGAACCACACGCCCTGGATTTCTTTATCGTAACAGGTGTAACTCTCTTTTTATGTGCCCTGGCCTCCTGGCTGCCGGCCCGCGTAGCATCCCGCACCGATCCCCTGAAAGTTATTGCCTACGGGAGGTAGAAGGGATTGATTTACTGAAGGATTTAGGAAATGAAACCCGACAGTAGCCGGGACAGGTGCGATGAGGCGGATTGTACGGATATGCACCGGCGGATAGTTTTGATTTACTGATTTATTGAGGTTTGAGTTGTTGAGAGGGTTGCCCAACAAGAGAAAAATCCCTCAGTAATATTTCAGTTCAATAATCCGGGAAAAACCCTGAGGTAAGCCTGAAGTGCATACGGATTTTCCCCATACAAATCTTTTAAGTCGGCAGGTACTACATATAAAGTACCCTGTACCCCTATTGATGCACTTGTATTCCTTCCCTCAATAATTTTTTGCTGAAAACCGAGTGTTGCGGCATTAATATTAAATAAGTTATCATGCCCGTATTGTTGCTCACCCAATAATAAATCTTCTGTAGATTTTTCCACCCATTCATATCTGCCGTAAATAGCAGAGGCATTTTGGGAGAATGCACTTTCCAGCAAAATAGAATGACTTGCAGAGTGGTGCTCCCGGGGATTATTATATCCCCAGATTAATGCAGAACTCAAAGAAGTATTTGAACTCAACCGAAGCGAATGAACTGCAGAAGCAGTGGTTTTATTAACATCTTCCCTCGGTCCGAATTCGTGCACGTCGTTAACCCAGGCTTTTGAGACTTGCAGTGCAAGCTCCGCTGTTGGATTATAAGACACTCGTACCGAGTATGAATCAAATCGCGGGCGATCGAAGCCATACCTTTCTTCATCAGGCTCGCGACCGGTAAAAACTGAGCCGTCCAGTTTGATATTTTTATAGCGGAAACCAATAGTTCCCACTCCAAAGGTAATGTGAGTAGCATCCTGCCAATGATGACCTAAAGAGGCATCCGGATTGTACAAACCCGAAATACGATGCATAAATGCTACCGGACCATATGCAGGTTCTCCAGGATATCCTGCATATATAAAAACATCAGCATCGGTTGAAAGCATATGAGTATAAGCAATAGAAAGTTCTGAAAATAAATCATGCGGATGCTGGCGGTCTACCAATGGAATATTTTCCCAGGTTTCACCGGATTGAAATAAAAGAGGATACCCCGCACCGCCAATTGTCAAAGGTTCTAAAGTCAGCATTGTGCTGAATCGAAATAAGCCCCGGCTGCCGACATTTGTTTGTCCCATTCCCATAAACCAGTTGGGCATATCAAATTTATCGCCTCCTCTTGAGCCGGTATCTCCTGCATCCTGATTATTATAACGGAAGAAGATGTTACCGTGAATCATATACATCCATTCATCGGAATGTTTCATGTAGCCAAACATAGGTGAAGAATCAGGCAACCAGGCAGTTCCTGAACCATTTCGGCTCATCGAAAGATTACGCGAAAATCCATGGGACATATGATCTGAATGATCCTGCATTTCCTGATCAGTGGTGTCTTCCCGGTGGTGATGTTCATGCCTGTCCTGGGCAAAACTATTAACAGAGAGAAACAGGAAAAGCAAAATAATTATAGAGAGAAAGATTTTCATAAAGTATTTATTGTCAGAGAGGCTTTTGCAGCCGGATAATGTAACGTATTTGCCAGTATTAACTTACACTATTTGAATTTTATTTTACTAAATCAGAATATTATTGAGAGTACTCACTTCTGTGTACTCTCACGTTTGTTACCGGGCCGCATCCGCCGGCAGTCGGACTAGAAATCAGCCGTCCGAAGGGAATAACTTCACGAAAGCGACGGAAGTATTTCAATTTTTGCAAATTCCTCAAATATCGTATCAAACTCCTCGATACGCTCCGACCAGTCAAGATGTTTGTTGATGTTCTGCAGGGAAGCTTTTGGCAGTGGTTTTGTCTCCCCTTCCAGCAAATCTTTCAGGTAATGAAAAAGGTCGTCTTCAGTATTATATAATACAGGCGCATGCAAAAGCGGCTTATGGAGGCTTTTGGGTATAAGCTCCGGGTAATGCAGCCGGTTGGGCAACAACGGGTGGCAGCCGCAAAAAATGGCTTCCATGATAGCGACACAGAAAAATTCATAGGTCGCTGTAGAAACAACAATATCTCCGCTGTGAAGCAATTTGCTGTAGTTCGCTTTATTTTCGACATATCCGAAATGCGTAATATGCCTCCCGTAACGCTGCCATGCCTTTTCAAACTCTTCAGGTTTCTCATGCTGGGTGTCGCCGGCCAGTATCAGATCAAAAGTCAGATCAATATCATTCAGTCGATTCAACACACGAAAGAACATAGCCGGATTCCGGTCAAACTGCCAGCGTTGGTTCCATACGATAACAGGATGCTCATTTGAATCCCTCGTATCAGGCTGAACCTCAAACCGCTTAAGATCGAGACCCGGATATAAGATTAAACTCTTGCCGGCAATTTTATCGATCGGGTAGTAGTGTTTGTCGTCAGGATAAAGTTCAAGAAACTCAGGAAGAGCTCTTAAAAAATCATTCCGGTGAAATTCAGAGGAAAAGATAAGCCTGTCGGCAGTCAACATACTCAGGTAATTGATATAACAATAGGTGAGATCCCGTTCTTCGTCATCCGGCATGGGCTGGGTAAACTGATTCTCGTGCATATACATAATCTTCGGCACATCAGAAAAGCGGGGATTGGTCAGTGACAGAAAAGCCGGAAGGTTGGTCATACTGCTGACCAGCAACAGGTCGATCTCTTCTTCTATGTCCATTGTCATACCTGCCAGTGCAACCGAGTTGCCGTGCATGCGCCACTTATGTCCCTCATAACTGAGGTTGACAGAAATAATGTTATGGCGGGAATTTTCCTGTAATC
>CAZPWQ010000207.1:0-4105 GCA_964590495.1 uncultured Balneolaceae bacterium | reverse complement strand
GTTTGTTTGGGGTTTGTATATTTGGACAAGCATACCATTATAGATCTTCGAGCAAAAAAATTGAATCTATAGTTGATGAGGAATATTCAGAAGTATTGATTTTTGTTTCTTCATTAATCCATTCAATTATTAAAGCCAGAAAAGAGCGTCCAGAAACTCCTCTAAATGTATGGAGACATTATATAAAAGGTGTTCATCCATCACAAATATTAGTTGAATAGGTGTCTCTATTGAGCAGTACGAAATAATCTTTGCTGCCTAACAATGCAATTTCTGGTGACGGGTTTGCATTGGCTGCCCAACTTTTCAAATATTTTTCCCGCAGTAGAATTGCCAGTCCGTCGGCGTAAAATTTTAATCAACCCCCACCTTATCAATCTCCCTCATCAACCGATCCGTCTCCATCAGTGCCACTATAATTTTCTGGTAGTGGCGGATTTCCTCAAAGCTCAGCGTACGGTCGCGGCGGTCTTTGAGCCACTTTTCTGCGGGCTGGTAGCCGCCGATGTAGAAATTCCAGGCTTTCTTGGGGACCCGCCCGAAGTACTGCTTGTCGTTGATCTGTATTTTTCCGAGTTCTTCCCCGGGATAGCAGGCATCGTCACCGCTGACCACCGGTTCATCATCCTCCTCATCATAGGGAATAAAGCCGGGGTCGGTTTTAGTGAGACGATTGGAGATTTTGTTGTCCCCTTCCTCCGGGTAGGTCGTTATGAAATCATCCACCACCGGGTGCTCCAGCAGGTGTATCTGCCGAAGCTCTCCGCCCAGTTCTACCAATTGCCAGAAGATATCGGGATCGTCAGGATAAGGGACACGCGGAAAGTCTATTTTGAGGAATTCCTTGTATTTTTCGCGATAGGTTGGTGAATGTAAGACGGCATAGATATAATCTAGAATATCTATGGGTGTAAAGGAGCCGTTGGTTTCTTTCTTTTCAGGTGTGAAGGTTAATCCCAGCTTATCGGCTATCTCCTGGACGATTTCTGAATTTATGTTGGGCTTACGTTCTGGTTTTTCCTCAAAGGATTTTTGTATGTCTCTTTTAGGATAGAGATAAAGAGGGATTATTTGAGGAATCCCTTTATTGCTGTAAAATACTCTATTGTCAGATATATGCTTAGTGATTCCAAAATGCATATAAGGCCCTGCAGAAACAGCTTGCCTAACTGCTATCAAACTAAAGTTTTCTTTTTCTAATAAATGTCTACACACATCTTCTCTAGAGCGATCTATTAACTCTGGTCCATAATAAATATGACGAATATCAAAGGGTCTATATAAGATCCTATCAAGTTTATCATGATCATAACTGTAGTTTGACCTTATTTCGGAAATATTAAATGATTTAGTTTCATTTAGATTAAATTCTTCTTTGACTTCCTGATTAGACAAAGAGGAGGAATAGAATTGTTTAATTTTATTCGAAAGATTTTTTCTATTTAGATCTATAACAAAATCATCTCTATGTGTTTTTATACCACTATTACTAAATGGAAAAATATTCTCAATTGAAAAGCCTCTGGTATAAGTCTTTTTTAACCTAAAGTCTTTTGGGACAAAAAAGTATTCAGGTTTTATAGGTTTAAGTTCATTCCACGATATCTCGTTAATTCTATTTTCAAAAAGAAAATTATATTTATGACTTCTCCTCCCAAATAAATCGAAATGGCAAATAGATGCCTTCTTACTGTCTATCAATTTTGATTTTATAAAAATGTTTATTGATACACCTTGTTGAATATCAAATACATTTTCATCCTTCCCCCCATCTTCAGCAGTTTCCTTTTTGTTACTATTTCCATGCAAGTCTAGAATATAGATCTTATCAAATAAATTACTGAGATGGTTTCTCATCTGTCGATGAATAATTCCATCAATAAAACTATTATTAGAAATGTAGGCTAGAATTCCTTCACCATTTTTCTCAATGAAATGCTGTGCATACCTGATAAATTTAATATAGTCATCAGATAGAGGTTGAATATTTTTTTCAGATAGATTTTTTTTATAATCTTCCATTAACTTTTCTATCCAATCCGATTTATTTCTACTACTTACCGAATACGGAGGATTCCCCATAACCACCATCACCGGCGTATCCCGCTTCACATGATTCGCCTGGTTGGCTTCATTACTCAGCCATCCGGCAAACAAGGTCCCCGTATCCGGGTGGTGCTCTTCAAGAGAATTCGTCAGGTATACACGGAAGCGCTGATTACTTTCGCGGTCATAGCCGGTTTCCTTTAGCAACAGATCCAGTTTCAGATGAGCCATGGCGTAGGATGCCATCAACAACTCAAAGCCGTTCAGGCGGGGAATCAGGTGGTTGTCTACATAATCCGGCCAGATGCCCTGCTGTCCTTCGAATTTCTTGTGAATCTGCTTGACGGCCTCGGCCAGGAAGGTGCCTGTACCGGCGGCGGGATCAAGAATCTGCACTTTGTGGACTTCCCTCTCTTCATCAACCATCCCCTGCTTGTAGCGCTTGTCGTGTGTCGGTACTTTCACCTTCACTTTTGTTTTGGAGGTATCCGCCAGTCCGTCTTTCAGGTCGAACTCCTCCTTCAGGATATCATCCACCGCACGGACGATAAAATTCACCACCGGTTCCGGCGTGTACCAGACGCCGCGGCTTTTGCGCAGGGCGGGGTCGAATTCAGCCAGGAAAGTTTCATAGAAATGAATAATCGGGTCATGCTGCTGTGTGGCTTTGCCAAAATCCTGCAGGAGCGCTGCCACATCCGTTGCGCGGAAGATATCCGCCAGTGCATCCACGATCCAGGAGATGCGGCGATCCAGATCATAACCCGCGATATACTGGAACAGCTTGCGCAAAAAAGGATTGGTTTTCGGTATCAGCTCCGCGGCTTCCTGACGCGAAAAAGTATCCAGCGAGGGATCATGAAGCCGGGCGGCAAACATGCCGTAGGCGATAGTCTGGGCATAGATATCGGCAAATTCTTTGGGTCCGATATCGTGAATTAGTACATCCTGGAAAGCACTTAGTTGTTCCCTCAGTGTCGTATTGGCCGCTTCATTTACCCTGTCACCTGTCTCCTGCTCGTCGCTTTTAAGGGCATTTTCAATTATTGTCGACAACAGCCTTGCTTTGCCGGCCATCATCTTTGAGAGCTTGGAAGCCGAGCGAATCGTCTGCGCCGAGTGCGTGGCGAAATCGGCAATCAGGTCGCTAAATTCGTCGTATTTCTCCGGCTTCGGCTGTATGGAGCCGTTTTCCATTTCTCCTATGGAGATCGAGGTGATAAATTCCCCCTCCCGGTAGAGGTGAAAGTTCAGGTAATCGGTGAATATGAGGTTGGGCAGTGAATCTTTGTACCGGTCGAACTGCTCTTTGTGCTTCTTCCCTTCCAGGGGCTCGCCGATATCTTTGGCCTCCATATATCCGACAGGGATGCCTTTTCGCGTGAGGATATAGTCGGGCGCACCGCATTCGATACGCGAGGGTTCGTTGGTAACCAGTACGTCATCCAGCATCTCTTCAAGAAGTACCTGGAGGTCGCCGCGGTAACTGTGTTCCCTCGCAATCCCCGCCTGGTATCGTTCATTGATGCTCGTTAGGTAATCGGTAGTCGTCATATCCCTGCAATATTTAGTAGATCTCCGTTTTACCCAATGTAATAAAAATAGAGCGTATTCAAACAATGGGGAGGGAGAGACAAAGAGACGGAGGGACGAAGGGATATTTTGCGGCCTAAGAAAAATCAGCCGGAGGGAAAATTAAGAATTAGGAATGAGGAAGAATTGTATAGAGTAAGATGAGGTACATTAAATCACTGTTCACTGAAACACTGATCACTGAAAACCGGCCTTTGAATCGTTGGAGGGAACAGGCACAGCGAGCCACACGAAGTGGAAAATTTCACACCGGTGAGTCTCCTGGAAGCAGTCTCAATAGAACAAGGACCTTTGAAATTTTCCCGTGTGGCAAGCGAAGCCGCCGACAAGGATTCACCAGCCGGCGATTTTTTTGGTTCCGTTTTTTGATCGTTCAAAAAATGAACAGGAAAGACTCAGGATAAAGCTATTTCACTTCAAACGCGAGCCAAGCATATCCAATATCTCACGTTTATCCTTGTCGAAA
>CAZPWQ010000206.1:0-4115 GCA_964590495.1 uncultured Balneolaceae bacterium | reverse complement strand
TACACATATATTTCCACCTCAAATACCTAACAACATTGTATTCATTCTTATAAATGAAAAGAAGATACAGATCCCCGCCTTCTAAAAAAAGGAGCGCAAAATACAGCTAACATATACTTTTTCATACCCACCAATCTTCGGTTATTAAGATAAAAAAGCAATTTTCCACCTTATTATAGCTCTGAGAGTATTATTTCTGGATATTATCTGTATCACGAAAGATTATGATTACAGATAATATCTCCGGATAAATATTTATCCGGAAGGCTACACCTTCTCAATCAACTCCGCAGAATTATTCCTGACATTTCCCACCTCTTTAGCCAACTGGTAATAATCAATAGCATCGTCGGGGAAAGGCTTCAGCATATCCTGCAGCAGGTTAGTATCGTCGTTTTCCGGGTTGAGCCAGACGTCCCATTCCTTTTTCAGCAGCGGTCGTGGGGGGTTATTTTTTAGAACTTTCTATACTGTATACCATCGTTGAATACTGTTCGTAGTCAACTCCACGGAAACAGTATCTGCTAATGGAATAGCTGTGTCAGAATCTGATTAGGCCGGAAAAGGAGTATTGAAATTTTTGCTATTGTTTCCCCTATTGTTAGACCCATATTAAACTAACAATGTCGCTTTAACTCTATTTACCAATTTTGTTTTAAGATCATGATAATCTTCCCAGACAATGTGATTATATTGTCTGGTATCAAAGTGGACATTATCAATATCATCAGATCGGCAAGTCCAAATTACTGGCATATCTAATCCCATAGCAAAACCCGCTTCAAAATATACTCCTCCTCTTTGTCCAGTGAAATCAGCGACTAATATCTTAGAATTTCTAATTTCTGAAATAATTCTGTCGCAAATCTTTTCATTGTGCTCTTCTGAATCTATTCGAACCGGTTGTAAACCACATTCATTAAGACCTTCTTTAAATCCCTTTTCCCAAAGATCATCAAGGCTTTTATCAAACCACATAGCAACAAATGCTTTCTTGTTATTGACATCTGTCTGTAGTTGTTCTAAACGTTGCCATCCCTCTAAAGAAAGCATATGGCCATCGTCAAAATTTTGAGGTGGTACTACAAAGCCATGATTAACTGCGTTGTCCAAATAAAATTCAAATTCATCTGGACTTTTTGCAAAGAGCAACGGGAAGTCAGTTCTTCGATCAAAATAAATTTTTTCGCTAGGCCTTCGAGCTTTTTTTGATATAATTTTTAAGAGGTGATCAATTGTTTGGATAGGATTATCAGGAATAAAAGTGGAATCGGGAAGCATTTCTATATTGTTGCTATGAATTTCTGTTATAATTCCTTCATCGAACCTATTCCGTAAAATTCCTGAAAAGTAAAATCTCTCACCATATTGCTCAAAATTTCTACTGACTCTAGTCTTTAAAGTACCATCTATAATAAATTCACCACAATAATCACATTTAACTTTGTACCTATCACTACCATCAGACAAACGATCAGTTTTTGCGTTACTTCTATTACAAATTGGACAGTTTTCTTCAGTCATGATATTGATGAATTAATTTAACCAGTTAACATACAATTATTTATACACACCAATCTTTGGCTTTTAAGGTAAAAAAGCAATTTTTCCGCTTTTAATAGGTCTGAGACCATTATATCTGATATTATCTGTAATACCTATCAAGTGTGAATTACAGATAATATCTTCGGACATATAATTATCCAGAAGGCTATACTTTCTCAATCAACTCCGAAGAATTATTCCTGACATTACCCACCTCTTTTGCTACCTGGTAATAATCAATCGCATCATCGGGGAAAGGATTCAATATATCCTGCAGCAGCTTTGTATCGTCGTTTTCCGGGTTGAGCCAGTCGTCCCATTCCTCCTTCAGCAGCATCACCGGCATGCGGTCGTGGAGGTCGCTCATCTTTTCGTTGGCTTCGGTGGTGACAATCGTATAGGTAGGCACTTTGCCACCCTCGGGTGATTTCCACACGTTGTATAGTCCGGCAAAGGCGAACATCGGCTCGTGGATGGGGTAGATGTAGTAGGGCGTCTTGTTACCCTTTTCGCCTTTCCATTCATAAAATCCGCTGGCGGGCACCAGGCAGCGATACTGCTGAAACGGCTTCTGAAAGGATTTCTTCGTAGCCAGTGATTCGGCGCGGGCATTGATCATGCTGTAGCTTACTTTTTCGTCTTTGGCCCAGAAGGGGAGGAGTCCCCAGCGGAATGGGCGAATGGTTCGTTGTCCGTCGCGATTTTCTCCCACTACCGGCATGGTATGGGTAGGCGCTACATTGTAATTGGACCGGTAATCTTCAAAATCCTCCATGACTGCATCAAACCATCCTTCGAGTACCGGCTTGTCTTTGTCGAGCGTATATCTTCCACACATGGCAGTTGTCTGTTTGATTTAACCTAAAGCGTATCTTTAATTGGAATATACTTTTTTAGAGCAACATCAGAAAATCCTGACTATTTACTTTCTTTAGCCGCTCGATTTGGACTGTTAAAGTGCTATCATAGTTCTATAATAAAAGTTGCCAATAACCAACATCTATCCAGTCATTAAATTTTAGTCCAACTTCTTTAAAATGAGCCACTTTTTTAAAACCGAACTTTTCACAAAGTGCTATGCTTGCAGGGTTTGGTAAAGCAATACCACTTATTACACAATGAACTGATATGACTCGCAATTCTTTAGGCAATTCTTCTTTGAGTTTTGTTCCAATACCTTTACCAACATGATTTGAATCAATATATATTCCGGTTTCGACCGTGTGACGATATGCTGATCGTTCTTTCCATTTTACTGCATAAGTATAACCCAGTACTTCACCATCTTTTTCATATACCAGCCATGGATAACTCGAAGTTACGTTCTTAATTCGGGAAATAATATCTTCAACGGATAGTGCTTCTTCTTCAAAGGTAGCTTTTGAATTGGCTATATATTCATTATAAATCTTGCAGATGTCGTACCCATCGGAAAGTTCTACATGTCTGATCATTATTTCATAATGTTTGATCGATTTTAGTCAGCACCCAAATATATACTTATTCATACCCACCAATCTTCGGATTTTCCAGCTTAACAAGCAACTTCCTTTGTTATAGAGGTTTGAGGGCATTATTTCTGGACATAAATCAATTATTAAATACTATGATCCTTCGACCAAGAGGGGAATGCACGGCCGGGAGCGAAGATTTAAGCAACTAAAAAGCCAACCAACTGGATAACGCCCTCTGGGATTCCAGGAAATTCTCCCGGTTGTCAGTGAGCCCGGGAAACAGGTCCAACCCGGTAAGGGTCTCTATAGTATTAACCGGTACCGCATATTCTTCTATCCTGCCGACGGCCCCAACATGTGGAAACAGAAAACCAAGCAATCGTGGTCCATCCTGCTCGTCGAATCTCAGCAACGCCTTATAAAAAAATCCCGGGATTGTCACATCGTTTGATCCGATGGTTCCTAAATTGTGGATGAAAACAGGTCCGGTAACGACATATACCGTATCGAATGCAACGGCATTATCTCTGACCCAGGCTTCCAATCGTTTCCATATCCCCTGGTTGAAGGTGGGTAACTGCGGACTCATATTGGATAACAGGTAGGATTCATTGTAAGCCTGTTCGGACATCTTATTATCCGCGGCCGGGGAGAGGTGGCCTTTATCAAATCCTGTGGAAGTGAAGTCATTAGTAGTGGCACTGCCGGTTGTAATGCTATTGTCGGTGCTAAAACTCGCACTCCTGGTTACCTGTATGGTTGCTTCATCTTTGGTCAGCTCATAAGCCACCCAATCGGGTTGCTCATGATGCTCGTTGTACGAAAGCGTAAACTGGGTATAGTTTACAATTTGATGGGTATCCACTATGGCAGGCAAATAGTCAAAGGTCTGCGACTGGCCTACACAGGGTATTACCAGGATTATTGCCAGTGTTAATATTTTGTTCATATGGGTGAGGACTATCTGCTTGACATTTTCATTTTTAAAGGGGTTATACCAACTTAATGCCAGGATCTAAAAGAGAATTTCTATTGTATCCCCTTTTAGCAGATAGATGATACGATATGGATGATGAAATACTTCTCGAATATCTTCCCGCTCATATTCTGGAACCT
>CAZPWQ010000205.1:0-4174 GCA_964590495.1 uncultured Balneolaceae bacterium | reverse complement strand
AAAAATGGCTGTTCAATGATTATTGATCCATTCGGCGATGTTATTGCTGAATGCAGGAAACTTGACAACGATATATCTATGGCGTTGCTAACCCCGGATAAACTTGAACTGGCGGGAGGTAACCGATACAAAAAAGCGCGCAGACCGGATTTGTATCGGGATATCATCGGACAACCGCATAGTACGGAACAAAAGGTGGCGTGGCTTAACAAAAAGATAACGGAAAAAAGATGATAAATGATTACTACGAAAAGATCTCCAAGGTTTTTAAAACCTTGGAGGACTCTGGAGTTTGGTATTTTACCAGATCTGTAAATTATTACATCAGTGCATGTTTCATTCTGGCTATCTCTTTTATGCTGATGTCCTGCATGAATGATAATGACAGGAATGAGCAAAAAAAGGATTTATTACCGCCCGAAAATCCGGCCGAGGCCTTCGACCCTTTCGAGTTAAATGAAATGCTCGGCAAAGGCATCAACCTGGGGAACGCTCTTGAAGCACCCGGGGAAGGAGAATGGGGCATGGTCATTGAAGAAGAATACCTGGAACTTATCAGCAAGGCAGGATTTGATGCCGTTCGCATTCCGATCCGCTGGAACGCTCATGCTGAAAATGCCGGTCCCTACACCATCGACCCGGAATTCTTTGATAGAGTCGACGAAGTAATTAACTGGGCACTGGATCGTGATCTTCTGGTTATGATCAATATTCATCATTATAACGAATTGATGGAGCAGCCGGCAGAACACCGGGCGAGGTTCGTCTCAATTTGGGAACAGATCGGAGACCACTATAAAGAATTCCCCAATACTCTTCTGTTTGAGGTTCTAAATGAACCGCACGGAAACCTTGGTCCTGACCGCTGGAACGTTTTTTTAAGGGATGCCCTGGAAACCATTCGAAAAACTAATCCAACCCGGACAGTTGTCATCGGTACTTCTCCGTGGGGCGGTTCGGGAGGATTGGAGGATCTTACCCTGCCGGAGGAAGATCGAAATCTGATCGTGACTGTCCATAACTATAATCCTTTCCAGTTTACACACCAGGGAGCTGAATGGGCAGGCGATGAGTCGGACGACTGGCTCGGAACAACCTGGACCGGTACGGAAGAGCAGAAGTCTGAACTCGATGAGGAGCTTGACCGGATTAAAACCTGGGCTGAGGAACAAGACCGTCCGATACACCTGGGTGAATTCGGTGCCTACAGTGCAGCCCCCGAAGAATCCAGGGAGATATGGACCGACTATATACGAGCCGAGGCTGAAAAACGAGATTTCAGCTGGGCCTACTGGGAATTCGGATCCGGCTTTGGTGTTTATGATCGTGACACCGGTCAATGGAGGGAAGGGCTGTTGGAGGCCCTGCTGCCGGATAGTCCGGAATTATGAATAAAAAAAGACCTTCAAGGTTTTCAAAACCTTGGAGGTCTCCTTGTTAAGGTGAAAAATCCACATCATCAAACAACAACCGCCTCTTTATTGTATTTATTCCGGTATTCGATAGGCGTTAACCCGGTAATTCTGCGAAATAAATTCCGGAATGATTTAGTATCGGAGTATCCCACCTCATACATTACTTCGTTTACATTTTTCCGGCTGGATTCAAGATCTTTTTTTGCTGCTTCTATTTTAACACGCTGAATGTATTCTGTTATGGTATTGCAGGTAGCTTTTTTAAATCGGCGCTCGAGTGTTCTGCGACTTACTGCAAGTTTATCAGCCAGATCATCAACCCGTATTGTTTCTTCGTAATTATCTTCTATAAACTTCTGTGCCTTGATCACTTCTTCGTCTTCATGATCTTTTTGGCCCTCAAAAATAATAAAAGCAGACTGATTGTCGCGGTCGATATCAATAGAAAAGGCTTTAGAGGCGATGATAGCAACTTCGCGTCCGGCATACTTTTCAATCAGATATAAAAGCAAATTCGTAAAAACATATGCCCCGCCGCTGGTATAAATGCCATCCTCTTCGGTCATAATTTTTTCATCCACCAACTCTACTTCCGGATACAGATTCCTGAAATTATCGGCATGCATCCAGTGGGTAGCACATTGTTTCCCATTCAACAGACCCGTTGCCGCCAGAAAAAAAGCGCCCACGCATAAACTAGCCACTTCTGCACCATTTTTGTACTGTTCAATGATCCAGGGAATAAATTCACTGTTTAACTCCCGGGCCTTTTCTGGGGTGTCATGGATTGCAGGAATAATAATCAGATCAGTGTCTTTTATATCCCCTATCAGTGAGTCAGCAGTTACAGAAAATATGCCTGTTGACTGTGGTATTTCTTTCTCCAGTCCCACAAGATGCACATCAAAAACTGGCTTCCTTCCTTTTTCAGCCAATATCCCGTTAACCTGGTTAAAAATCTGATGGGTCCCTCCGATGTTGACCACACTTGTGTGTCCCCTCGGTATAAGTATAGATACATGTTTCATGGCTGGTAGTTTGGTTAATCGTTATTGGTTATTGGTTAATAGTGGGAAAGTGTCCAGACAACCAATAGCTAATAACAATTCTACTAAAATCGATTGTCGCAATCAACCCGTAAGAATGCCGTAATCACACCGGGCAGGATACCAATTAAGAGATTATACTACTTTTGAAGAATGAAAAAACAACTATTATTTGATTGATTTAGACCTTGGAGGTTTTGAAACCTCCAAGGTCTTGACCTAAACATCAACCAAAAAAATGTAACCAGATACTGATATTAAATAATCAAGGTGGCGACGATGAAAACCGAAAAAATTGCACTGCCAAAAATTGTATCGCAGGAAGAGTGGCAGGCAGAACGAAAAAAGCTGCTCAAAAAAGAGAAAGAATTTACCAGGATGAGAGATGAACTGAATGCCGAGCGCCGGCGTCTGCCGATGGTAGAAATTAAAAAAGAGTACGAATTTGAAGGCCCCGACGCCTCGGGTAAGACAAGCCTGATCGATCTTTTCGAAGAACGCCATCAACTCATTATTTACCATTTTATGTTTGACCCGGAATGGGATGAAGGCTGCCCGAGCTGCTCAGCCTGGGCAGATCATATCGCGAGAGGACATCTTACTCACTTGCATGCCCGTTCTACCGCATTGTCAATGATTTCCCGGGCTCCGATGGACAAAATCACGGCATTTAAAAAACGAATGAACTGGAACATTCCCTGGTACTCTTCTTTCGGGAGTGATTTCAACTATGATTTTCATGTGACTCAGGACGAATCCGTTGTTCCTGTAATGTACAACTATCGCGACAAAGCCACACTGGAACATCTGGGGCAGCATTATCACACCAAAGGCGAGCAGCCGGGTATAAGTTGTTTCCTGCGGGTGGACGATACCGTATATCACACCTACTCCACCTACGGCCGCGGAGGAGAACAGGTGGGCGGAGCCTACTATTTTCTGGATATGACCGCACTTGGACGTCAGGAAGAGTGGGAAGAGCCAAAAGGACGGGCAACAGGACTTGGAGCACCGGCCGGCAGTGAAAAAATCCTGTACCCCGATGAATATGAAGAGTAAAAGGAATAGCCGATGTGTCCTATATGTATAGCGACCACAGCCTTAGTCACCACCGGCGCAACCACGGCCGGTGGGTTGACTGCGTTCGCCATTAAGAAGTTTGGATCCAAATCAAGACCTGTCAGGTTTTGGAAACCTGACAGGTCTAAACCAAAGAAGAAACCATGAGTACATCTGACAACAAACAACTTATGAAGGATATTTTTGGGGAAATGGCTAAAGGGAATCTTGAACTCTTCATTGAAACCATGGCGGAAGATATGCAGTGGACCTGAATGGGGACGGAACAATGGTCCCATACTTTTAAAGGCAAGGAATCCGTAGTATGGTTTTATTACACTATCAACTAAATAAATAGGGAGAAATTATTATGACACAACCGAATATCGCACTACCTGAAATTGTATCACAAAAAGAGTGGCACAAAGAGCGCGAAGAACTTCTTGCCAGGGAGAAAGAACTCACCCGGGAGCTGGATGCGCTGGCCGCAGAACGCCGCCGGTTGCCGATGACAGAGGTCAAAGACGAATATACTTTCACCGGTCCGGAGGGTGAAGCATCACTGATCGACCTGTTTCAAGGACACCGGCAGCTTATCGTCTACAGTGCGATGCTTGAACCGGGTGCAGCACCATGTGTGGGCTGCTCAATGGT
>CAZPWQ010000204.1:0-4242 GCA_964590495.1 uncultured Balneolaceae bacterium | reverse complement strand
CCTTCCGGAAATTCCAGCTCAAACTCGGTGAATTCATCGACTTCACTGTATATATCCCGCTCGGAATACTGAATACCGCTTACAGCAACCGGCTCCATCCCGGTGGCATAACGCGCGGCATTTATCGGGTAAACGCCCATGTCATAGAGCGCTCCGCCACCCATATCCGGGTCGCGCCGCCAGCTGTCGGCAGGTAGCCTTCCGTTATAACCGGCCCCGGTATTCACCTCTTCGACGGGTCCGAACTTCTCCTCCTCACCCCAGCGGATGATGGTTTGGGTATTGGGCTCATGCTGCATGCGGTAGCCGATGGTCAGCTGCACGCCATTCTTTTCGGCGGCATCGATGATCGACTGACATTCCTCTACGTCCATGGCCATCGGTTTTTCGCACCACACATGTTTACCGGCCTCCGCACCAATAATGGAATATTCGGCATGCATCGAGGGAGGCAGCACGATATACACGATATCAATATCGTCGTTATCAGCCACCTCATGCATCGTTTCGTAATTGTATACATTGCTGTCGGGAATAGAGTACCGTTCCTGCCATTCCGGAATTTTCGACGGCGAACCGGTGACAATCCCCCGCAACTCGCAATGCTCTGTTTGCTGAAGACCGGGTGCAAGCCTGCCGGTGCTGTAACCGCCCAGGCCGACCAGTGCAACACCGAGTTTGTCGTTCTTTTTCGGTAAAATAACCGAGGGAAAACCGATTGCCGAAATCAACGATGCGCCGGCAACGGTACTTCCGGCTTTTTGAAGAAAATCCTTGCGGGAAATGTTCTTGGACATAACAGGCAGATTTTAATTTGAAATTAGGGAGACAGCAGGTCTTATTAATATTTAATTTTAATTATTAAATGTCCATCTGTTTTTATCGCAAGGTCGAAACCTCCAAGGTTTGAAAACCCTGGAGGTTTTTTAAGTTCTATTCAGGTGTCCCTTCATACCCCTCGGGCGGTGTCCAAGGCTTTTCGCTTCTAGCTTTTCCGTCTCCTTTAGAAAATTCAGGTAAAATCCCGTGGTCTGTCTCCGGAATTTCGGAATACCCGCCGGCCAAACTCCCGTTCCTTTCGCACAAGGTAAGATCCCCTGCCTCTTTGACGTATGAAGCGAAATGTCCGGGCAAGAAAATATAAAACAGCAAAGGCGATAACGGCAGCAAGCACAGTGGCAAACGGCTGCTCCGCCAGGTTCTGATAAACCGACTGAACATACAAAACGCCTTCATTCAGAGATTCCATAGTACGATTCAGCGCTTGTCCGCCGTAGCGCTGGTTAAAAGCAGAAGCAGTTTGGGTATTATAATCATGGATAACACTGCCGAGGTAGGTAAGCTTGCCGGGCCATTCGAGAAGCTGTTCATATACATAAATGAGCGAACCGAAACCGGTACCGAGTTTGGCAAAAAAAGAACCCTGGCTTCCCAATATGATTACCGTAACGATACCCGCTGAAAGTTTAAACAGGTATTCCAGCAGAAACAAAAAAGGTTTGGCGGAAACGGTCAGGAAACGGGAGAAGGTCATATGAAACTGGCCGACTATTTTTTAGCGTTATCTAACCTTAATATAACACGTTTACCAGGAATTCAGAATTCAGGAGTCGGTAGTCAGGAGTCAGGAGTCAGAATGATGCCAAAACTTTTACGGGTGTCCTTGCGTCGTCCGCCCTGACGAAACCTCCAAGGTTTCTAAAACCTTGGAGGTTTTTTAAGTTTTATTCAGGTGCCCTTTTAAACCCACCCCGTCCCTCTCACAAACCCAATGAGCGGTCCACCCCTCTGTTGGAGGGGACTTCGATGTTGCTAATACATAATAAATATCAATACGAAATGAAGAGCATCATTTTATACTTAGTTTTTGAAGTTGGAATCAGCACGAAAATCCCGTCTCGCGTCTTACATCTTACGTCTAGCTTCTAGCTTTCCCGTCTCCTTTCTAATATTTATTCCCGGATCTTTAACTTCTCCACAGGCAGGAAACAAACCACACAGGTCGAGTAAGCATCATCTTCTGCTTTTCTGATCCCGAAATTACCGCCCATCTCTTCCACCCTGTGTTTCATGATTGTGATACCCATACCGGCCTTTTTATCGGAATAGCTGAAACCCTTACCGTCATCTTTAATATGAAAATGCAGCTGATCACCGTGCCTGAGAATAGAAATATTAATTTTTTTAGCTTCTCCGTGATTAACCGCATTTTTAACAGCTTCCTGGGTGATGTGATATAAATTCGTCGCCACCTTCCTGTTGTTAATCTTCCTGAGTATTTCATCGCCCTCCAGCGTACATTCAATCTTGTATTGTGATTCGGCGTGTTCGATAAGGTCCCTGAAAGCCTGGCACACTTCACGTTTTTCTACATTCGCAGGAATAATGTCATGAGACAGATCCCGCACTTCACAAGCCTGCTCGGAAATAATTTCCAAAGCTTTATCCAGATCAGCTATTACATCGCCCTCGCTATCTCCTATTTTTTCTTTTATAAAGCTGATCAAAATTTTCGTATAGGTTAATTTTTGTGCGAGGTTGTCGTGCAGATATTCCCCTACCTTCCAGCGGTCCACAATGCTGTTATTAACCAAATCCTCTTCATAGCGGCGACACTTTGCTGTCATTCTTTTCAGCTTCATTTTCAGCCTTCTGATTTCTTCATCACGCTGGCTGATTTCCTGTGAAAGGAATTCATGTTGTGGGTCAAATCGAGGGCTTCGGTCAATGTCCCTGTTATCTTCCATGGGAGTTCCTCTATATATGGTTTGTTTTTTCTCTTATTTACTTATTTCTTTTTTTAAAAACAGTAGTATTAACTGTTATCCCCGGATAATACTATTGAACAATTTTATTCCAAGTAGATATTACCGGGCTTAACGTATTTATACCACAAATAGCCCTGTTTGTGCCCAAAAAATTTAAACTGATATAGTACTCAAAAAAAATACTAAGTTGCTTTAGTGCCTAAGAGATTAAATTACCGGTTGATCACGGAATTTTTGGATAGGCACTTCGCAGATTACACACGTACTGAAATTATCATTTTCATTTGCGCTCTCAATCCTGAAACTTCCATCCATTTCTTCTGCCCGGTGTTTCATTATGGTTATGCCCATGCCTTCAACAGTATTGGAACTGTCGAATCCTTTGCCGTCATCTTTTATATGCAGATAAAACTTCTGGTCATCTTCAATGGCTTTGATATTTATATTTTTAGCCTCGCCGTGGATAACGGCATTTTTAATCGCTTCCTGGGCAATATGATATAAATTCGTCGCTGTTTTTGTATTGTCAATTTTATGAAGGATTTCCCGGTTTTCCAGCGAACAGTTGACACCGTGACGGGTTTTAACCTGCTCCTCAAGATATTTAAAAGCCTCGAATATGCCTTCCTTTTCGATATTTACAGGAATGATTTCATGGGATAAATTGCGGACATCCTGTGTCCCTTCATCAATGATACCGATAATCTCTTCAAATTCAGCCGCTGCATCGATATTCTCTCCCGAAAGCTTTTCCCTGAGTAGACAGAGCATTATTTTGGCAATTGTCAATTTCTGGGCCAGATTATCGTGAAGATACTTTCCAATCTTCCAGCGGTCTGCGATACTGTTATTCATCAACTCACCTTCGTACCGCCGGCATTTCTCGGTCTTCGCCTTTAACTCTTTTTTCAGTCTCTCTATTTCTTCATTCTTCCTGCTGTTTTCTTCCTGCAGCAGTTCAACATTTCTGTTTTCCTCTCTGTCGCTGGTTGCATTCTTTTTCATAACGACTTCACCTCCAGTAATGTTGATATGCTTTATCTATTATGGATATAGTCCGTACAAATTTATTTTAATTACGTGTTTGTGCAAGTAACAGAAATCACGAACTGGAACTTCATTACATATTATATTCGTGGTGTCTTCTATGGACCCGGATTGGAAATATCTGCTATTTTTATTGAATCCAATCATTCTGGTCTTCACTTGTGAAGATGAGTTTAGATGAAAATTCTAACCATATCTAACCCTGCGCGCTCAATGATGTTTTAGAACATGACTCAGTAAAATTACGTTCCTGTTTTCGTATCAAAAATTGTCACATTATTGAGAAGAAAGTATTATGTGTAGCGGGTTTTAGGAATTAGAAATTAGGAATTGCGGGTTATAAGCTCATAAATCGATCTGTGGTAAAACACATCATTGTCCTGTCCTGATATAGGTTGACCGTTTTTTGAGTGTACAAATATATAAA
>CAZPWQ010000203.1:0-4270 GCA_964590495.1 uncultured Balneolaceae bacterium | reverse complement strand
GAAGGCGCGACCGGGATTGTGATACTGCCCATAGAAAGCATGATATTGTGATGGGAAGGAAATGCACAAACTAGCACTGAAAAGTAATCAGTTAAAATCTGTGCAAATCTGTGGCTTATTGGTATTAACTTTCAGGATATTTTTTTTGATGTCCGGATTAAGGCTTAATTATGAAACAATATTCCTTTAAAAATTTATCAGACTCTGAGTTAAAAAGACTCTGCAGGCGTCCAAAAATGGATTTTGAATCCGTTTTTGAACAGGTGAAGCCGATTACAGATCGCGTAGCAGCGGAAGGCGATGCCGCAATCCGATACTTCACTAAAAAGTATGACAACGCCGATCCCGATCCAATCTTGATAAATCCGGCGGACTATTCCCCGGAACTCACTCCGGATATTAAAGAAGCGATCGACATTGCATTCCGGAACATTTACCGCTTTCACAAGGCACAGTTATCCATGCCGCTGGAGGTAGAAACGATGACCGGAGTTCGATGCATGAGAGAAGCCCGTCCTATACAAAAGGTGGGACTTTATATCCCGGGCGGAACCGCACTTCTTCCTTCAACACTGATGATGCTGGGCATTCCGGCCACTCTGGCAGAGTGTGAAACGATAGTAATGGCTACGCCTCCCCGTCCGGACGGGAGTATTGCGGATGAAATCATTTACATCGCCCGGAAACTTGGCATTACACATCTGCTCAAGGCCGGAGGCGCACAGGCTATTGCAGCCATGGCATTTGGGACGGAATCGGTCCCGAAAGTTCACAAAATACTGGGTCCGGGAAATCAATATGTTACAGCGGCAAAGATGCTGCTGCAAAACAGTGAAGCACAAATTGCCATCGATATGCCGGCCGGTCCATCCGAGGTATTGGTAATTGCTGACGGCACCGCAAGTCCGGAATTTGTAGCGGCCGACCTGCTGTCGCAGGCAGAACACGGCACAGACAGCCAGGTGGTACTTGTCGCAACCGGAAATTTCGATATCGAAAACTGCCGGAAGGCTCTTGAAGATCAGCTCGACCTTCTTCCCCGTAAAAAGATTGCATCTAAAGCAGTCGATAAAAGTTTCACCGTAATTGTAGATACGCTTGAAAAGGCTTTTGAATTTTCAAATGCCTATGCCCCGGAACACCTGATTGTGCAGTGCAATAATGCAGAGAAGTGGAAGGATTATATTCTCAATGCTGGATCCGTTTTTTTCGGACACTGGACACCGGAAAGTGCCGGTGATTACGCTTCCGGAACAAACCACACGCTGCCGACCTACGGCTATGCACGGATGTTCAGCGGCGTGTCGGTAGATTCGTTTCAGAAACAGATTACCATGCAGAATATCACGGAAGCAGGTCTGCAGAAGCTGGGACCGACTGTTGAAAAGCTGGCCTCGCTGGAAAAGCTCGACGGACATGGAAATGCGGTATCCATTCGCCTGAAAAAATTGAAGAATAAAACAACTGAATCATGAATAAAAAATTTAGCCTTGACAAACTGGTTCGTGGCAATATTAAAAAGTTGCAGCCATATCACAGTGCCCGCCAGGATTTTAGCGAAGGACTTCTGCTCGATGCCAATGAAAACAGCCTGAATGCTCCCTATCCTGAGGCAGAGGGGCTCCACAGGTATCCCTCTCCGCAGCAAACGGAACTCCGCAGCCGCATTGCCGAATGGAGAAGAGTACGCAGGGAGAATGTATTTGTGGGTGTGGGCAGCGATGAAAGTATCGACCTGCTTTACCGTATTTTCTGTGATCCCGGAAAAGATCGTGTGATGATCACACCTCCCACATACGGGATGTACAAAGTATCGGCAAATATCCACAATGTAGCGGTGGATTCTGTACTATTGCAAAAAGTTGGTTTTCAGCCCGACGCCGGTAAAATATTGAATAGTATAAAACCCGATACCAAACTCCTTTTCCTTTGCTCTCCGAACAACCCGACCGGCAATACCCTTGACAGGTCTGTTGTAGAACAGCTGATAAGGAATTTTTCAGGAATAGTGGTGGTGGATGAAGCCTATGTAGATTTCAGCGAAGAAAAAAGCTGGGCCGCTGAGGTAGTTAATTATCCCAATCTTGTGGTTTTACAAACCTTGTCAAAATCATTCGGACTGGCAGGTATCCGGCTCGGAATCGCTATAGCACAGCAGGATATCATAGAATATTTTCTCAAGATCAAAGCTCCGTATAATGTAAATGCACTTACCAGCAAATATGGCGTGGAAGCTTTCAACCATTTGAATGACATACAGTTCAAGATTGACGCCATCAAAAAAGAACGAGAACGTCTCCGGGAGCAGCTGGAAAATCTGGCCTGCGTTGAACATATTTACCCGAGCGATGCCAACTTCCTGCTTGTAAGGTTTAATGAGGCGGTATCACTGTATAAAAAACTTGCTGATGATGGTATTATCGTACGATACCGCGGCAACGAAGCTCACTGTGAAAACTGCCTGCGCATAACGGTGGGTACACCGGATGAAAACGATCAACTAATAAAAGCAATTAAACATATTACGTCATGAAAATATGGATTGATACATCCGCCCTTGAAGGTGATGAGCCGGAATTGCTCTGGCCCGGTACCATGTATGGTATTAAACGCCTCCAGCAACTGGGACATGCTGTTTCATTCAATGCCGGTGAGTTGAATGAAAGTCGCCGGAAACTTCTCACAAACGAACAAATTATATCCAATCCTGTTGACCAGGAGATCTGGGATTTGTTAGTATCGGCAGCAGACGAACAACTTATAGCTTGTGATGAAAAGGGAAATACCCTGGAAAAGTCGGATGACTGGATTAAACTGAGTAACAAGCTCTGTTTTCCCACCCGGCGGGCTACCCTTCAACGCAAAACCGGAGAAACAGATATCTCAATTTCTCTGAACCTGGACGGTGAAGGCAAAAGCTCAATTGACACCGGACTTAAATTCTTGGATCACATGCTGGAACAGATTGGGCGGCATGGTCTGATCGATCTTGAGATCAACTGCGAGGGCGACCTCGAGGTTGATGAACATCACACCATCGAAGATGTGGCTATCGCCCTGGGTGATACTATTACAAAAGCCCTGGGAGATAAAACAGGTATACAGCGGTACGCATTTGTTCTGCCTATGGACGAAACGCTGGCTACGGTAGCACTCGATCTGTCGGGCCGCCCCTACCTGGAATTCGAAGCAGACTTCGAACGCGAAAAAGTGGGAGATTTTCCGACGGAAATGGTAGAGCATTTTTTCTACTCGCTGGCTATACATTTGAAAGCCACGCTGCATATTACCGTAGAAGGACGAAATGATCACCATAAAATAGAAGCCTGTTTCAAAGGTTTGGCGCGATGTCTGAGAGCAGCTGTTTCCCGGAGTGAGCGAAATTTAAATGTGTTGCCGAGCACGAAAGGAATGCTCTAATAAATCCTAAATTCTAATGTTCAAAATCCTAAACGGCTGCTATCTTAAAATAACCAGCCCTCTAATAAAATATGGCCAGATATTATATATTCGACTGAGTAATAAACAACAACCACGAATGTTTTGAATTTCGGTCATTAGGATTTAGGATTTTCCTTTTCGAACATTAGAATTTCGAATTCAACAAAACCATGATCGCAATTATCAATTACGAAGCCGGTAATCTGGCCTCTGTTTCCAATGCGCTGGAGCGGCTGGATGCCCCTTTTATTATTACCGACCGTCACGAAAAACTTGATGAAGCCGACGGTATTATATTTCCCGGCGTCGGACACGCCAAACCGGCGATGGAATCGCTCCGGAAAAATAATCTGGATGAATGGCTGAAACAAACCGATAAACCGGTACTGGGCATCTGCCTCGGCATGCAGCTTCTGTACGAATATTCCGAAGAGGGAGATGCCGAAGGACTGGGCGTTATACCCGGAAAGCTCAAGAAATTTGACGCCTATAATCACAAAGTACCACATATGGGCTGGAATACTTTTTCAAAGGTAAATGAACATCCTCTGCTTAAAGGCTTCTCAACGGAAGAGTACTTCTACTATGTCCACAGTTATTACGCGCCGGTCAACGAATTCACAACAGCGTCATGCCGGTATATAAACGAGTTCACGTCTGTTGTCTGCAGGAATAACTATATGGGTGTGCAGTTCCACCCCGAAAAATCGGGTCCGGCGGGCTCTTCATTGTTGCAAAATTTCCTTTCTGCGGTTGGCAATGGGCAATGAACAGTGAACAATGTGACCAATCCTAAATAGAGTTGACCGTTTTGAGGTGTTGGTTATCA
>CAZPWQ010000202.1:0-4300 GCA_964590495.1 uncultured Balneolaceae bacterium | reverse complement strand
ATCATCGTGTTTAACCAGCTCGACTTCCTGAGATCGAAAGATATCGGAGCCCAAACCGAACAGGTTGTGCTTCTGCCTGTTCAGTCTGAAGCCATTGCCGATCAATATGAAATTATCCGGGAAGAGCTAATGCGAAACAGCAATATCAGGGAGGTCACCACTTCAAATCGCAGAATCGGTGTCGATATCAACAGTGGTGGAATTTACTCCGTGGTAAATGACGAAGGTCAAAGAACCAGCAGCCGCCTGAGCAATGTTTGGGTGGGATGGGAATTCTTTGACTTCTATGATTTAATAATACTTCATGGCCGCGACTTTTCACGTTCATTGCCTTCGGATACTACAAATAACGCACTTGTAATCAACCAGGAGGCCGCTCGCGTGCTCGAGTTGGATCCTCAGCAGGCTATTGGGAAAGCGATCGATGCTGGAGACCATTTTAGAGGTACCATCAAAGGAGTGGTGGAGGACTTTCACTTCGAAGCTCTTTATAACCAGATAAAGCCAATGGTCTTTATTCTGAATCCAAACCCGGATTTCATCAATTTTGTATCTGTAAAAATAGTCGGCCAAAATATTTCGGGAACGATGAATACTATACAATCAGTCTGGAAAGAGTTCGGGGAGGACCGGATTTTTATATCCTCCTTCCTGGATGAAGACCTTTATCAGTTGTATGTAGCCGAGGAACGTTTTATGAAGGTATTCACCATTTTTACTCTGCTCGCAATTTTTACGGCGTGTCTTGGAATTTTCGGACTATCTAAGTTTACGGCAAGTCAGCGAACAAAAGAAATTGGAATCCGTAAAGTACTCGGAGCTACCGCAGCCGATATCGTAAAACTGCTTTCCGGCGAAGTGGTTCGATTAACAGGTATCGCTTTTTTAATAGCTGTACCAATAGCTTATATCGTGATGAATCAATGGCTGCAGGAGTTTGCGTATAAAACGTCACTCAGCCCGTGGATTTTTATACTGGCAGGAATGGCAGCAGGATTAGTTGCATGGTTAACGGTAAGCTGGCAATCGGTAAAAGTAGCATTGATGAACCCGGTGGAAAGTTTGAGAAGCGAATGATATGGCATAGCGCATGGAGCAAAGCGCATGGCGTTTATATTGAGCTGGTTTTTCGCTATGCGCCATGCCCTCTGCGCTTTGCCTTCGACTAAAAGGAGAAGAATATGATTAAAAACTACATAAAAATCGCTTTCCGGAATTTGCGTAAGAATCCGGGATATTCTTTTATCAATATCTTTGGTCTGGCACTTGGTATGGGTGTCAGTATCTTAATTTTGCTCTATGTGCAGTATGAGCTGAGTTATGACACCTACCACGAGAATTCCGACCGCATCGTACGTGTATCGCGTGCGTGGTTTAACCAGGATGGTGAGACAAGCCTGCACCTGGGTCATGCCGCACCGCCGTTCGCTCCGCTGCTGAAACAGGATTTTGATGGTACGATTCAGGAGGCTGTTCGTTTTTTCCAGGTTTCGCCCCTGCTCCGGTATAAGGACAAGTCCTTTGTTGAAGATCGCTTTTTCTTTGCGGATCCGGAAGTGTTTGATGTATTCAGCTGGGAAATGATCCACGGTGATCCCGGGACAGCACTTACGCAACCCGAAGGTCTGGTTCTAACCGAAAGTGCAGCCCAAAAGTACTTTGGAAATGCCGATGCTATGGGACAATCTCTGGAGTTTGAGGCCGGGGGCAATGTACTTCAGTTCCAGGTAAGGGGAGTTATAGAAGATATACCGGAAAATTCTCATTTCCAGTTTGACTTTTTGGCCTCCATGGAGCCTGTTGTCCAGTTTTATGGTGGAATGGAGGAAATGATGCAAAATTACGGGAGCAATAATTTCGCTACTTATTTGCTTCTCCCGAAAGGTTACGAATACCGACAACTACAAGAGCAGATTCCTGCATTTATTGATCGCCATCTTGGCATTGAACAGCACGGTATGGAAGGTGATATCGCCGCTTCTGAAGGTACCATGCTGTTCCTGCAACCACTAACTGATATCCATCTCCATTCCAATCTAGACTCAGAGATCGAGTCGAACAGCCGCATTGAATACATTTATATCTATTCTGCTATTGCCCTGTTCATACTGATTATCGCCTGCATCAATTTTATGAATTTGAGTACGGCACGTTCCTCCAAACGTGCCGTGGAAGTCGGCTTGCGAAAAGTTGTTGGTGCAGATCGTCAATCACTGATTCGGCAGTTCGTCGGTGAATCGGTATTTCTGGCTGTATTCGCATTGGTTGTTGCTGTTCTGTTGGTTGAGCTTGCAATGCCTTGGTTTAATGATTTCCTGGATATGAACCTGTCTCTTCAATTGGCAGAAAATGTCACACATTTGGTAATTCTTCTGGGTGTGGTCGGGTTTGTAGGATTGATCGCAGGCAGCTATCCTGCTTTTTTCCTTTCGGGGTTTCAACCAGCGAATGTACTTAAGGGTTCATTTAAAGCGGCGGGTGTTCACCAGACTTTCCGTTCGGTATTGGTTGTTGCCCAGTTCACCATTTCTATAGCTCTTATAATTTGTATGGCAGTAGTATATAATCAGCTCGATTTTATGCGAAGTAAAGATCTCGGGTTCAACAAAGATAACATCGCAGTGCTACCCAGCAGTGAAGGCATTGTCTCCAATTACGAAAATATTCGCAACCGGTTATTAAGTCATCCCGGTATTGTAAATGTTTCCATTTCCAGCCGGGTACCTTCCGGAAGACTGCTCGATTCACAGGGAACAATGGCCGAAGTGGGGGGAGATCTGCAGTCGATCAATACCCGTATTGCTGATATACACGTAAGCCACAATTTTATGGAAACCTTTGGAATTGATTTGGTGGCCGGACGTGATTTTGACATAAATCTGACCAGTGATTCCACTGAAGCATTTATATTGAACGAAGCGGCTGTTAAAGCCATCGGATGGTCATCGCCGGAAGAAGCAATCGGGAAAGAATTTCATTATGGCAGCCGACGCGGATGGGTAACCGGTGTAGTCAACGATTTCAATTTTGAGTCGCTGCACCAATCTATCGCGCCAATAGTATTCCTGATTCCGGAAGATCGCATCAACAGTGTGGCAGTGAAGATCAGAGATAACAGACGTGAAGAAACGTTGAATTATCTTGAGGAGGAGTGGGCGTCACTGCGTCCCGGCTATCCGTTTTCTTACGATTTCGTGGAAGATAACTTCAATCAGCAATATGCATCCGAAGAACGGCTTGGGCAGCTTTTCGGCTTCTTCTCACTGCTGGCCGTTATTATCGCTGCGCTCGGATTGTTCGGTCTGGCCTCGTTCACCGCTCAACAGCGTATTAAAGAGATCGGCATTCGCAAAGTATTGGGCGCTACAGTTTCACAGATTGTTCTATTGTTGTCTGCCCGATTTACCAAACTGGTACTGGTTTCAATTCTGATAGCGGCACCGATTGCCTACATTGCAATGCGGCAGTGGCTCGACGGTTTTGCATACCAGATTGAAATTTCACTATGGACGTTTCTTTTGGCCGGATTGATAGCGTTGGCTGTCGCATGGGTTACCACCAGCTATCAATCGATTAAAGCCGGCTTTATGAATCCGGTAAAGAGCTTGAGGAGTGAATGACGGAGCAAGAAGCGAGAAGCAAGAAGGCATTCCTTCTTGCTTCTCGCTTTTCACTTCTCACTCTTCGACTAAAAGGAGAAGAATATGATTAAAAACTACATAAAAATCGCCGTTCGCAATATCCGCAGAAATCCCGGGTATTCCTTTATCAATATCCTGGGACTTGCTGCAGGCATTGCGGTCTGTATGTTGATCTTTCAGTATGTGTCTCATGAACTATCTTATGACGAATATCACTCGAAATCAGAACGCATTTATCGTATAACGCTCGATCATCCGAGAGCTCACATAACGATGACCCCATCCATGTTGTCACCCACACTTCAGCAGCTTTTTCCGGAAGTCGAAACAGGGGTAAGGCTGTTTGATGTAGGGAGATTTCAGCCCCTGGTAGTCCGGTTTGAGGATGAGGTTTTCGAAGAACGAAAGTTTGTCTACGCTGATTCCAGCCTGTTTAAGGTCTTTGATTTCGAGCTGTTGTCCGGGAATCCGATAACAGCCCTTTCGCAACCGAATACCGTGGTTCTTACCCGGGAAACGGCCCGGAAATATTTTGGGGGTCTGAGCCCGCTTGGAAAAAGCGTGGAGATAAACGGACGCGGATTCGAAGTAACTGGTGTGATAGAGAATATACCGGGGAACAGTCATTTTAAGTACGACTTTTTTGCTTCCCTTGTAAC
>CAZPWQ010000201.1:2792-4401 GCA_964590495.1 uncultured Balneolaceae bacterium | reverse complement strand
GGGCTTCAATATAATAATGTGATTGAGATTGCTGAATCATTCCCGAGTAGGAACTGAGGATACTAAATTCCGGCATAAACGCTTTGGTAAATTGCCTGCCATCCTCATCGATATAGACATACCGAAACAGGCCAGAACTCACAAAAGCAAACGATTTTGGAATTTCACCGGCGCGGATATAAAACTCTCCTTTCGGGATTGATTTGGCAGATCCTGACGCATACAATTTTTGGGTCTCATCGGGCGGGATATCCGCCAGGTTGTTAAGGACCTGGATTAGAATATCCAGTGATTCATTTTTTGGTGACATAGTCTATGAAAATCTGTAGAATAATTTAGATAACGACCTGCCGCTTAACCAGCTTTGGCATTGAGAGCTGCTAAAGTGATAAAAAGCTGGAAATACTGCAACTATGGAAACGCTCATTAACAGCCATGTGCGGGCAAGTCTTTTGACAATATTCGGAATTGACAAAAACCCGAATTACAGCAATTCCCGAAATTCCGGGGTGAAATAATCTGCAACTGGACTAAAAGATCTTTATCACCATCAGTGACTGATATGCCAGCTTTAAACCTTACTGCTGATTCAAAAATCGATCAGTCATCTTCGTCCCTGATTTATACTTCATAGGGTTTATCAGGTGTAGGCTCTGTATTGTCAATGAGGCAGCCGAACGAGGCGCAAAAATTGTCTATCCCCCACAAATTAAGGCCCTCCTTAATAACCTATTTTTTGGAAGGCGATGCCGACCTTCGCCGGACAGAAATTCGGGGGCCTTCTTTCATCATCATACCGAAATTTCTACAGGCAGATTACACTTTCCTACATCTAATTCATAAGAATTTTCATTCAGTACCTGATTATTTTCTTATAGAATTGGATTTTTTGATCTTGAAAGGTTGTTAATTAACATTGTTAGTAGGCCTTTAAAAGTCATTGGAATTTTGTCCGTCATGATAAAAACTAAATCAGAGACGACGCAATTGCTTAATGAACTCGCCGAAGGTTCGCAAACTGCCTACAACGAACTTTTCCCGCATGTCTATAATGAATTAAACAGGCTGGCTTATTCAAAGCTCGACAAAGAGTACAAAGAAATCACTTTCTCCAAAACCGAGCTGGTTCATGAGGTATATCTGAAGATGATCGACCAGACCAGTATCAAAGCCAAAAATAAGAACCATTTTCTTGCTATCTCAGCGCGCTGTATGCGTCAAATACTCGTGGATCATGCCCGCAGGAAGAAAGCAGATAAGCGCGGAGGTAACCGGCATCATGTTACCTATATCGACGGGTTATTAAAAATAAGGCATGAAGCAGATCGGTTAATTGATCTGGATGAAAAGCTGGTTGAACTTGCTCAGCTTGATGAGCGAATGGCAGATGTTGTTACCCTTCGCTTCTTCGGACAAATGACGATCCCGGCTGTAGCCGATGCTCTTGGTATATCTGAACGAACCGTAAAGCGCGATTGGGCCCGGGCACGTGGATGGCTTTACAAGGAAATAAAGGGTAATAAAGAATAGCGTGCAGATCTATGAACCAAAAACAGTGGGAAAAAATCAATCGTATCGTTGATACAGCCCTGGATCTCGATAGTGAAAA
>CAZPWQ010000201.1:0-2692 GCA_964590495.1 uncultured Balneolaceae bacterium | reverse complement strand
GATATGTATCAGCAAAAGGTAGCTATCAAAGTGATGCGCCGGGGTATGGATACTCCCTCGAACATCGCCCGCTTTAAACGCGAACGAAATATTCTTGGCAATCTGAACCATCCCGGGATTGCCAGGCTGTTGGATGGCGGCGTTACCAGAGATGGCCTGCCCTATATTGTGATGGAATATGTGGAAGGCTCACCCTTATATGATTATTGTGACAATAACCGGCTCTCGATCCAGGAGCGGCTAACTCTTTTTAAATCTATCTGTGAGGCCGTTCAGCATGCCCACCAAAACGCAATCATCCACCGCGATCTGAAACCTTCAAATATCCTGGTCACAGATCAGGTACAGATAAAAATTCTGGACTTCGGTATTGCCAAACTACTGGAACCGGAAAAGCCGGAACAATCACTATATCAAACCCAAACCGGCGCCCGGCTGCTTACACTGGGTTATGCTGCACCCGAACAAGTCGAAGCCAAAAGTGTGACAACTGCCACCGATACCTATGCTCTTGGTGTACTGCTATATGAACTGCTGGCGGGCTCACATCCTCATAATCTTGAGGATAAAAACTTGAGTGAAATCGAACAGACAATTCGAAAAAAAATTCCCTTAATCCCCTCTGAAAAGATCAGGAAGCTACCACAGGAAAAACAGGAAGAATCAGCCATCAACCGTAGCTCCGATCCTTCATCCCTGATAGACATACTGCAGGGTGATCTCGACGCCATTGTCATAAAAGCGCTGCGCAAGGAACCGGAAGCGAGGTATGAAACCGTTGGGCAATTTGTGGAAGACCTGCGACGGCGTAAAAATAACCTGCCCATTATTGCTCGAGAAGATACGTTTAAATACAAAGCCAAAAAGTTTATCAAGCGCCACAAGGCAGGGTTAATTTCTATTGCATCAACGCTCCTTATTGTTGCAAGTATTGTAGGCTATTATACACTGCAGTTGTCTCATGAAAAAGACATAGCCCAGCGGGAAACCAGAAAAGCTGAAGAAGTCACTGCTTTTCTTACAGACTTGATTGAAACCAATTATCCAGAAAATGCGCAGGGTGACACTATTACTGTTCGCGAGTTTCTCAATCGGGGATTTGATCACGTACAAGAGCTTGATGAATCTCCAGAAGTGAAAACACATGTGATGCAGATTATGGCACACACTTACCGCTCTCTTGGAGAAATTGACAAAGCCGGAACACTCATGGGCCAGGTAGTAGAAATTCAGGATACATTAAATATTCAGACTGCTGACAAAGCAAAAGCATATAATATACATGGATTGATTCTTCGTGATCAGGGAGATATGAAACGAGCAGAAAAAGCCATGGAAAACTCCCTCAATCTATATCGAAGTACTGAAAAAATGAACTCAGAAGAGTTCGCCAAACTGCTACGTGATCTGGCCTACATCAAAAGATTGAATGGTAATTATGATGAAGCCGTCACCTTTGCGAGACGTGCTTTGGAAATAGAAGATGAGATTTTTGAAGAACCTAATATCAATTCAGCTGAAACTCACTACGTTTTGGCTTCGATCTTTCGTCATCAAAATAAATATGAAGTGTCAAAAGAGAATCAACTGAAATCATTACAGATTGTAGAAGCTGAAATTGATGGGCCTCATCCGGGCAAAATAAGTAATTACAATAATTTGGCCATTATTTATGAAATTCAAGATAGCCTGGATAAAGCAGAAACCTATTATCACAAATCTTTAACCATGGCAAAAGAGTTGTATGGTTCCTTTCATCCTGAAATACCAAATATAACCAGCAATTTTTCTACAGTTTTATTACAACAGGGGAAAATTGATTCTGCTCAATCACTAATTGAAGGGGCAATTGAAATTACCCAAAAAAACAGACCGAACCATCCCCGCTTGGGTGAATACTTCAACGATTATGCAAATGTTTATAAACATAGAAATGAATACCGAAAAGCTGATTCTCTATATGACAAATCTTTAGAAATACTCAGGCTCAACTATGAAGATAACCATCCGAACATAGTATCTATAATGCATAATAAAGCAAGAAATTTGTATTCGCTGGAGAAAGAGGATGAAGCCCAAAAATTATTAAAACATGTTTTAGAATTCCGGCAAAAACGACACAATATTTCGGATGATGCTATTCAAGAACCCCTACAACTGTTGCTCACTATTTTAGATAATCAGCAACAGACAGCCACGGCGGATTCACTTCGCCAGGTTTTTTCTTCAGACCTATAAAACGAAGAGTAATAATATTAGAAATCAGACAGCGGCAAAACTATATAAACGAAGGGATACAGATTTAGGAAAATGTCCTTGATCCGGACCACATTTCAACAGTTTACGCAAAAGACTTACTAACCGGGGCTGAGTTCTTGACAAATAACCACCAGATATCCGACTCTGAATCATATTCAGTCTGGCAACCGGTATCCCAATAATTTACCAATACGTGCCAACGTTCTCATGATGAACTTCGGAGGCTTTTTAGAAATAACCTCCTGCTCATGATCCGTAAACAACATGCCCATCAGCACGAATGCCTTAAAATTACCAGGGGGCAAACTAACCCCTTCCTCGGTTGCCAGTTTGTGGAAACGCCTGAAAAATCGCTCATACTCAAGAGCGGGTTGGTGCACGTTTATTAATTCCACTGGCTCCCTGTTTCTAAACGTGTGTGGCGTACCCGGAG
>CAZPWQ010000200.1:0-4403 GCA_964590495.1 uncultured Balneolaceae bacterium | reverse complement strand
GGAGAGGGGTTTGAGCCTGCTCAACGAAATCTGGGGATTTTCGGGTGTAGTTGAGGGTGAGGGTAAAATAAGGCAGCCGGTCATAAAAAGATAGGTTCGGGAGCAGAGCTCCCTCACAGCTAAGGCAGATCAGACGGAGCAATGCCGCTTATGATGAATAAAAAATTCAACAAAATTTAACATTCAACATTGATTTGCTGGGCGCCCCCGGGAGGGATTTTCTCGTCTCTTCCTGATGAAACTGAAATTGAAATTGGATCAGTCGATAAGATCGTTGGTTATGGCGTACCGGGTCATCTCGACGTTGGAATTGAGATCCATCTTTTCCTTAATGCGGGTTCTGTAGGTGTGGATCGTCTGTGGACTCAGAGAAAGTTCTTCAGAGATCTCATGAACCTTCTTGCCATTTGCAATCATACACAATACCTGGAATTCGCGGTCGGAAAGATTTTTATGCAGCGGTTCGTTACTGTTTACATCTACCTGCGAAGCCAGCTCTTCCGCAACACCGGCACTGATATATTTTCGTTTTTCGGTGGTGATCTTCCGAATTGCCTTGACCAACTCATCCGATATGGCCGACTTGGTCAAATAACCCGAAGCACCCGATCTCAGTGCCCGAATTGCAAAACGGTCTTCCGGATGGATACTTAATATCATCACCGGAAGGTTTGGATATATACTTTTGACTTCTTTCAGAATATCCAGCCCGCTTCTTCCGGGCATAGTTATATCAAGTATAAGGATATCCGGAAGCTTCTTTTCCAGAAGAGGCATCAATTCTTTACCATTGGATGCCTCAGCTATAATTTTAATATCGATAGAACTATCGACTACTTTTTTTAGCCCTTCACGTACCAGCGGGTGATCATCCGCAATAACGACTTCGATCATAATTGCACCCTCAAAAATAATTTATACCCTCGGAATTTCAATTTATATGGCATAACTACCCTCAGTTTAACAGTATTAGAATTAATAATTTAGTAAATGAATATGTGTTTATCTAAAAACTGTTTTAAATAAACTTCTTTCCCATGTAATAAACCGTACTAACAATTGATAATTTACAGAAAATCAGGATATCTATTTCAGCCCCTGTTTTGATTTAATAACATTTAACGACTACTATCTGAATTTTAAATAAAAATTAAGGGTAATTTGTTTCCAGCAAAAAACATACTAATTTCTCATGTATAAATATAAAAAAGTACTGATTTACTCAATAGGACTTAATATGATCTTTCTGTGATACTTCTTGCTACATATCATAAAAAGTACTGGTAGAGAATTGCACATATATTTTTTTTGAAAAAAGTGACTTAACATCATTATGCGGGTTGAAAGAGGTTGCATCATCACTTACCTTTCACATCTGATTTTATATAAAGGTAATATAAAATATTTAAACTAATATAAAAGCTTTACCCGGAGTCATTAGGAGGACAAACTGACAAAAGTAATCACATTTTGAATGAAAGTAAAAGAATTGAGCTTTAAAGTAGAGAAGAGCAGAGTATAAGCTAGGTTCTGAGAATTTTTTATCGAAGGCTATAAATATGTAGGAGTGGCTATAGCTTACCAGTAAACCCAAATAAGTGGAATGGTATATCATGGATACGGTATACACTCATTTCCCGAAAAAGGGCTTCGCTTTACAGGCATTTCAAGAAAAGCCGGTATTGAGAGGATTCGATGAATAAAGTGAAGGTTAAAGACATGAATGAACTTCATAACCAAACCGGGAATGAGAAATAAAGTTAATCAAACTGATGACTATATGATTGCTACAGTTACTGTAGATCAGAATCTCTGTATCAGTTCCTATACCTCTAAAGCTACGGATATCTTTCATTTAATGCCTTCTCATCAGGGGCAGTCGTTCGAGCACCTCTCGCACAGGCTCCTGTATGATTCCATGATTGACGATGTCAAAAAGGTGCTTGAAAGCTCGGGCCATGTTAAAAAAAGAGTCCGTTCCAAAGAGGGACGAAAATTTATTATGAAACTTAGTCCCCGTCATACCAAAAGCAATAATAACAAAGGAGTTGTGCTTAATTTTATAGAGATTAAACATAAAAATATAGCGGAACAAAAAGTCGAAGAACACGAAAAACATGAAAAAGCGCTGGCAGAAATAGGAATTTATGCACTGCAGGAACAAAATATTCAATCGATCATCAACAAATGTCTGGAAAAGATATGCAGCACGCTGAATGCAGATTATTCTCTCGTATTGGGATCAGGTAAAAAGAGCGATTCGTATTCGATTTTAGGCTGTACAGCGAAAGTCGAAGACCGTTTCGGGAAAGGACATATCGAAATAGATAAAAGCTGGGATGTAGCCTATGCCCTGAAAAAAGCTGATCCTTTTGTTATTGAAGACTATCGACAGGTAGAAGAGTTTAGCTTGATACCGCTGCTTGATCAGACTGATATCATGTCCAGTGCTTATATTAACCTGGGCAGTACCCGGAATAGCTTGGGGCTGTTGGGTATATATTCCCGGCAAAAGAGAAATTATACAGAACACGAACTTAATTTCCTGCAGATAATAGCTAATATTCTGGGTTCTGTCATAGAGCAGCATCGCTCGAAACATGAGCTTGAAAATGCCAACCGGCAGCTGGAAGAAGAGATCAGGCGAAACAAGTTATATCAAAAGGAGATCCAGAATCTGAATATCGTGGAACGCTGGAATCTCGGCGAGTATCTGCATGATAACCTGGGTCAAACGCTTGTATCGGCAAAGATTATACTCAGCGATATAGGCAACCGGCTTGATAAAAGTGACATAGATCTCACAGCTGAAATCGGCCAGGTAGAAGATATAATCGAAAGTGGTTTAAAGGGAATTCGGGATCTGTCCCATGAGATCGTACCCATTGATATAGAGGCGCAAGGTGTTATTCATGCTTTCAAGCATATGTTGAAGCAGGCAGAAAAACTGCATAATGTGAATTGTATCCTGGAAACGGATGAAATAACAGATAAAATCAGGAACAGAGAGCTGGTTACAAATCTGTATCGTGTAGCCCAGGAAGCCGTCAACAATGCTATCCTGAACGGCAGGGCGACAAATATTAAAACCGTTATTATTGAGCATAACAAGCAGTTATATCTGCATATTAAAGATGACGGGAAAAGCATTCAGTATTCTGAAGAGGAGCCCGATGAGTTGAGTATCCTGATCATGAAACACCGGATGGAGTTGGTGGGCGGAACCTTCCGGATAAAAAAGCTGAATGATTCTGATATCTATACGAACTCTATAACCTGTACCCTCCCCATGGAAGCCCTCGAGACAAATGGTAATGGTAATAATTAAACACTAAGGCACTGAGGACACTAAGCCAAGTGGCATGAATGCCTGAGTGGTATTTCCTCTTTTTTTGAAAATCAGCCATTTTACCGACTGCTTGAACTACTATTTTTGTTGTAAAATAGAGGTAAGCACTTACCTGCTAACTACTTGCAAAATAGAGTTCACAGGAGGGTACAAAAATGGATGAAGAAAAAAATGATGAACCTGCATTCAACAAAGTACTGTTCCATTATTGGAAATTACTAATCGAGGAAAAAAGCCTAAAAGATGAAGAGCTTGAAGAGATAAAGAAAAAGTTAAAAGAAGCGATAAAGAAGAACCAGAAGTATAAAGATGAAATGGTTGAAAGCAGCATATTCGAACGCTGGAAAATAGGAAAATATCTTCATGATGACCTGGCACAGACACTTGTTTCTGCGAAAATGATGGTCAGCCAACTCAAGAATAAGTTTACCGGTTATAAAAATGATATAGCTGCTGAAGTTAACGATATTGTACATGTGATCGACGAGAGTATTCGTGGAACACGTGATTTATCTCATGACATTATCCCGATAGATGTAAAAGAGGAAGGAATTTCCCAGGCACTAAGACTTCTTGAAGTACAGACCAAAAGGCGGGAGAATGTAAATATCACACTGGAGACCGATGAAGTTATCGACAAGATAAACAACAGAGTAGTGGCTACAAATATTTATCATATTGCCCAGGAGGCGATAAAAAATGCCGTCAATCACGGTGAAGCTAAAAATATTAAAATTGCGGTCATTGAACATGAACGGAAATTATACCTTCATGTCAAAGATGACGGGAAAGGCTTCGACTTCTCTAATAAAACTGAGGGTATGGGTATTAATATTATGAAACACCGGACCGAAGAAATGGGCGGTTCGTTCAGGATAGGAAGAGAAAAAACTGAGGTGGAGAATTATAATACCTGTGTTACCTGTAAGTTGCCTGTGGAAATCATCAGGAAAAATAATTTTGAATGATAAATCCACCTACAGTTAACAAGTTGTTTAATAGAGAGTGTAAATCTAACTCTGTCTAATCATTAGTCTTCCTCGTGGTTATGGTT
>CAZPWQ010000199.1:2856-4442 GCA_964590495.1 uncultured Balneolaceae bacterium | reverse complement strand
TCTTAGTGGTTATGAAGAACTAAGTTTTTTCCAAAATTACTGCCATGCCTTGTCCTACACCGACGCATAACGTACACAGCGCATATTTTTTATTTTGTTCATGCAATTCAATCATAGCGGTTTGCAGCAACCTGGCACCGCTCATTCCCAGTGGATGTCCCAAAGCAATCGCTCCGCCGTTTGGATTTATTCGTTCGTCATAGTCGTCAATCCCAAGTTCTCTGAGAACCGCCAGGCTTTGAGCTGCAAAAGCTTCATTTAATTCGATGATATCCATATCATCCAGCGCCAATTCTGCTCGTTTTAATACTTTTTTGGTAGCTCCGATAGGTCCCATCCCCATAGTACGGGGTTCGACCCCGACTACGCCCGATGCAACAATGCGCACTTTCGGTTCCAGGTTGAATTCTTCGATTGCAGAATTCCCAGCTATTAACATTGCGCACGATCCGTCATTGAGCCCTGATGCGTTTCCGGGTGTTACCGTTCCGTTTTCGCGGAATACTGCCGGCAATTTGCTCAATACTTCAACGGTGGTATCGGGACGAATAAACTCATCCTCTTCGAATATAACCGGTTCACCTTTTCGCCGGGGGATTTCAACCGCCATAATTTCTTTGTCCAAACGTCCATTTTCAGCAGCTTTTGACGCCTTTTGCTGCGACCATGCTGCAAACTTATCCTGATCCTCGCGATTTATATTGTACTCTTCTACAATATTTTCGGCAGTTTCTCCCATCGCTTCACTGCCGAATTGTTCATCCATTTTGGGATTTACAAACCGCCACCCGAAGGTCGTGTCATGCATTTCGGTGGTACCGGAATATGGTGCTGAACCTTTACCCAGGACTATAGGGCCGCGCGTCATATGCTCCATACCCCCTGTGATAAAAAGGTCGCCTTCGCCAACTTTAATAGATTTGTAGGCCGTGACAGCACTGCTCATTCCCGAAGCGCACAATCTGTTGACTGTTTCACCCGGCACGGAGGTGGGAAGACCGGCAAGCAGGGCTGCCATACGTGCAATATTGCGATTATCTTCACCGGCTTGATTTGCACAGCCGAAAATGACATCCTCAATACGTTCAGGATCAATATTTTGATTGCGATTCAACAGTTCCCTGATCGTCATGGCAGCCAGATCATCTGCACGTATTGAGGAGAGCATCCCCCGTAATTTTCCGATTGGAGTTCGAATGGCATCTATAATAAAGGCTTCATTCATAAAATTATAATTCTATTGCTAAAGCTGGTTTGTTGTAGGGCCACTAAAACACAAAAACTCTAAAATAGGTTTATTTTAGATCTGTGAAATGTTGCTCTTTGGTTCGAAAGACAGTGCCTCTGAACAGGGCGATTTTCTGGTCATTCTGATTCGTCACAGTTATGTCATACACACCGATAGTTCTTCCCATACTTAATTCTTCGACAGTGGCAGTGAGCGTATCACCTTCAGTAACTTTCTTTATATAGGATATATTATTTTCCAAAGCTACAGCTATGTGTCCGTACGTATTGGAGGCAAAAGCCAGGGCACTGTCGGCCAGCGAAAAAGCAATGCCACCGTGAGATATTTTAAATCCGTT
>CAZPWQ010000199.1:0-2756 GCA_964590495.1 uncultured Balneolaceae bacterium | reverse complement strand
TTAATAAAATGTTTCTCCCTTTCGCACCTTCCGTTTGAGCAGCGGATTCGGCCGGTAGCGATCTTCACGGTATTCGGTCTGAAGGGCGGATAGGTGGTCAAGCACTGTTGAGAGGCCTATTTCATCCGCCCACTTTAATAACCCCTTGGGATAATTGACACCCTTGGTCATCGCCAGATCCACATCTTCTACTGTGGCAACATTCATAAATACGGCATCAGCCGCTTCATTGATTAACATTGCGACAATGCGATTGACAATCCTCCGGCCTAATTCCTCATCTTTGTCCGGCTCAGGTTTGTTTGCGTTTTCTCCATATTCATAAAATCCTTTACCTGTTTTTTTGCCGATGTATCCCGCTTCCACCATTCGTTTTTGGGTAAAAGAAGGCTTGAATCGGGGATCATAGAAGAATTCTTCAAACACAGTCTGGGTTACCTTGTAATTGATATCATTGCCGATAAAATCCATCAGCTCGAACGGACCCATTTTGAAACCTCCGATCTCTTTCATGGCCCAGTCGATGGTCGCGACGTCAGCTACACCTTCCTCAAACTGGCGTATGGCTTCGCTGTAAAAAGGCCGGGCTACCCGGTTTACAATAAAACCGGGCGTATCTTTGGCCAATACGGTGGTTTTGTCCCAGTCATCTATCAATTTTCGTGCTGAATGCGTTGTCTTAGCGACAGTAGATATACCAGGTATAATCTCCACAAGCGGCATAAGGGGAGCGGGATTAAAAAAGTGAATTCCCAGAAAACGCTCCGGTTTTTTGAGTGCTGAAGAAATAGAGGCAATAGAAAGAGAAGAGGTATTCGTTGCCAGAATGCAATCTCTGTCAACAATTCCTTCCAACCGTTTAAAAACATCTTTCTTGACTTCTAAATTTTCAACCACAGCCTCGATAACAAGACCACATTCACCGTAATCAGTGATATCTTCCACAAAGTGAATCCGGTCCATAATTCCGTTTACTTCATCTTGTGACATACGCTCTTTCTTAACCTGGCGCTGTAAAATATTTCGCAGACCGTGTTTTGATTCTTTTAGCTGATCGCGAAATGTATCATAAAGATATACTTCATGTCCATAGGCAGAGGCTACCTGGGCTATACCTGTTCCCATCGTACCTGCACCTACAACGCCAACCACTGATCTTTTATCCATCTGTTCTCATTGATTGATATTCACTTTCTAAATTTGAAAATAATGAATTAAAGCTGAAAACCAATCCTTTACACAATTGTAATGGTACTTGAAAATTCGTATAAAAAGTGATATCATAATGATATCACTTGAACGAATCATGATAGTTATGCCTAAAGATGTATTAGTAAGAAATATTGATGAAGAAACGCTCAACAAGCTAAAGAAGAAAGCGGCAACCAATAACCGTTCGCTGCAAGAAGAGTTAAAAAATCTGCTCGAGATGCACGCCGGCCCGGATATTGAAGAAATTAGAAGTATGGTGCGAGAGGATTTAGAAAGATATAGAAAAGAAGGCCGACAATTTTCTGATAGCACTAAGGATATTCGGGAGGACAGGAATCGGTGAATACAGTTATTATTGATGCCTCTGTAGCGGTAAAATGGTTGTTTCTTGAGAGAGGATCTCAACAGGCAGAAAACCTTTTGGAACAGATCTCTTCCTTCTTTGTACCCGAGCTTTTTATAATTGAGATTGATGCTGTGATAGCTAAAAAAGTTAGAAAAAAGGAAATTAGCCCTGATGAAGCATTAATAAAATATGAGAAAAGTCGAAAGTTTCCGTATAAAGGGGTGAAATATCAGAATATTGCACGACTGTCATTAGAATTATCAGTTTCCCTACCGGTTACCTTATACGATGCTGCATATATAGCTACAGCAATAGAGAGGCATGGAATAGTTTATACTGCAGATCAAAAATTAGTAAATGGTTTAGCAAACACTTCATTGAATGATTATGTGCAAAGTATCTGGGACTTAAAATGATTATCAGACACGAAAAAATGAAAATCCTTTTGAATGAAGATTAATGAATTCACTTTCCCTCAAACTTTGCCTTCCGCTTTTCCAGAAATGCCTGCACTCCTTCCTTGTAATCAAAAGTTTTGCCGGCTTTCGTTTGAAGTTCGGCTTCCAATTCTAGATGATCATCGAGATCATTGGCAAAAGACCGGTTAATCGCCTGTTTATATAGGCCGAATCCTTTGGTGGGGAGGGAAGCCAGTTTTTGGCAGATTTGACGTGATTCATCCATAAGCGATTCAGCTTCAACAACTTTATAAATCAAGCCGATTTTTTCGGCTTTTGCGGGGGAGATTTGTTCGTCCAGCAGGTACATTATATTGGCTCTCTGTAATCCCACCAGGCGCGGGAGAAAAAAAGTGCCTCCGCTGTCGGGAATCAATCCTATTTTATTGAAAGACTGGACAAACACAGCTTTATCGGAAGCTAAAACAATATCGCAGGCGAAGGCAATATTTGCCCCGGCCCCCGCGGCGGTACCGTTTACGGCACATACCACTGGTTTTTCAAGATGGCGAATGGCTTTGATGGTAGGATTATAATTTGTCCGAGCAGTATCTCCCAGTTCGTAATTATCATTTTTCCCCCGCTCAACAACTTCCGGCAGATCCTGTCCGGCACAAAATGCCTTGCCTGAACCTGTGAGTAAGACACAGCGTACTTCATCATTATCTCCGGCTTCCTTTAGAGCACCCTGGAGCTGCCGCGCCATTGGTTCTGTAAAACTATTGAGTTTTTCCGGCCGT
>CAZPWQ010000198.1:0-4452 GCA_964590495.1 uncultured Balneolaceae bacterium | reverse complement strand
ACGAAAGCGCTGGCCGACCGTCTTGCAGAGGCTTTTACGGAACTCCTTCATGAAAAAGTACGGAAACAAATATGGGGCTATGCGCCGGATGAATCTTATGACAACAAATCTCTTATCAGGGAAGAATACGATGGCATACGTCCCGCACCCGGTTATCCGGCACAACCGGATCACACCGAAAAGCGCATTTTATTCGATCTGCTGAATGTTGGGGACAATGCAGGAATTACGCTCACGGAATCGTACGCCATGCACCCGGCGGCCTCGGTAAGCGGGTTGTATTTCGCCCACCCGGAATCGGATTATTTTAACGTGGGTAACCTGGAGAAAGACCAGATTAAGGATTATGCCGAGCGAAAAAGTATGAACATTAAAGAAATTGAACGCTGGCTGGGGCCGAATCTGAATTATGAGCCCTGATTACTAACTACTAAGTAACTAAAACCTCACCCAACTGGCGCCCCCGTTAGCCCGGGGCAACTTGTGCCATAGCAGGGCTTGTCTCGACAATCTTACTTTCAGCAGAAGAGCGCGGAGATGGAGCACGCTTTAAAAAATTTTACAAGATTCAGGCAGGTATAGTTCTGATACACTATATTCTTGAACATGTGTTTAACAAGTTGTTGATAAGTTAACCTGTATATCAAGTGTTTCCCACAGATATTTCGGAGCACTTACAGGCTGTTTATGAAGTTACACGCTGACCCGGATTTAATTTAAATAATCAGTAAACATTATATGAACAATGCGGAAACCATTACGATAAATAAGTTTGACAGGAGGCGTACAGACTATACTAATAGCAACGACTATGCTATTTTTTGGATGAAAAAAGGATTCGAAACAATTAAGATTGATTTTGAAGAATTTTTAACCACTCCAAATTCCATTTATTTTATTGCTCCGGGTAAAAAGGTGAATTTAAAATATGCTTCGGAACCAGCCGGATGGGTACTTCGTTTCAGCCGGGATTATTTCAATCATAAAATTCGCGAAAAACTAATTATAAAAAATGTTGATATTTTTGCTTCTTTCGGCGAAGTACCAAAGATTATTCTAAGCCCAAAAATCGGTACTCGCGTTCACACCATTACAGAAATGATTGATGAACTGACAGGTTCAGAAATTCCGAACAAGCAAGCAGCTATTGCTTCACTTCTTAAAACTCTGCTGATTTACTGCGATAGTAAATGCAATATCCGGATCACCCATGAAAATAATAGCAATGATATACAGATTGTAATAACATATAAGGATTTGGTAGCGCTCAACTATAGGAAAGAGCATAAAGTTTCGGAATATGCAAAAATGATGAATATATCATCAAAATATTTAAATCAGGTGGTAAAAAAAGTATTGGGAGTAACCGCCAAATCAATCATTCATGAACAGATCATTATTCATGCCCGGCGTGAATTAAAATTTTCAAACGACAGTATTAAGGAAATAGCCTTTGAGCTTGGTTTTTCTGAACCTTTTCATTTCAGCAACTACTTTAAAAAAATGATCGGCCATTCGCCTTCGGAGTACAGGATTCTGTAATCTGTTTTGCCGGGTAAATGTGGATTCTGTTTGCCAATTCTGTATTTTTTATGATCAACTATGCCTTATGTGCCAAAATTCTATGCTTTTCTTCCCTTTTTGTATGGCATGAGGTGAACCTGCAACTCATTTTATAGGAAATCACAAATTAATTTAAGAAGCTATGAAGAGATCACATTTTTTTAAAAAAATGGGAATTGGAATCGGAGCAGTTACAATTTCACCATTTGCAGCCGGGGCTTTTAATGGAAAAGAAACTGCTGAAATAATAGAAGAAAAAATAATCAGGAGTGGAGAAGGAAAGCAGTTGAATGTGATAGGGGATAAGATAACCCTAAAGCTGACCGGAAAAGATACCGGTGGAAAGTATGTACTTGTGGAACAAAACAATGAACCGGGAATTGGAATTCCCCCGCATGTACATGAAAATGAGGATGAAATTTTCCGGGTAATTGAAGGGCAGCTTGAAGTGCAGATTGCTGATCAAAAAACTGTGCTTGGTCCGGGCGATATGGTGTTATGTCCGAGAGGTATTCCGCACACCTGGAAAGTGGTGGGTGACAGCAATGCCAAAGTGGATTTAAGTTTTTACCCGGCCGGTATGGAAGGGATGTTTGAAGAACTTGCCCAACTACCGGATGGCCCGCCCGATATGGAAGTTGTTTCCGAAATTTGCGGAAGGTACGGTATCAAATTCGTATGATCTAACACCTGCTGACTCTTCAGCCGAGTAACCGTGATCCGGAGAAAGTGATCTCTGTGAAACTTTGTGCTCCTTTGCGTCACTTTGTGTAACAACTTTAACGATTATTGACCTTACTTGCTATTTTGGTGCTTGCATGATTATTACACAAAGCAGCACGAAGAAGCACAAAGAACCACAGAGGAAAACATTGGTCCGACCCTTACGGAACGGAGACCGGCAAATAATTTCAATTATTCAATTTTACACGTCTTAGGTCATTTGAATGAATCGCATTCATCACTTCCTCCATATTTCCTATATCTATCCCACTCGATTGGACATAATCTACCGGTAATATCGCTACTCGGAATATTTGATCCTGAGTAAAATCTTCACCGACCGTGCCCAAATCTTTATCACCCGTCAGGAAAAGTTGTACATCTGCCAGTGTATGGTCAAAAGCATACTGTAACTCTCCGTCTTCAAAGAAGACCGATACAGGTAACGGCTGCCATACATCATTGCCTGTTTCTTCATCGACCTCCCAAAGCAGATAAACAGCAACAATATCGCTCTCAAGAACTTCGATATTATCAGGGAAACTGAAGATTTCACTGTAATCATTTGATTCATTGAAATCAGCCTGAACTTCAAAAGCCTGGCCCACAGGTCCTGGAAGGCCTTGGGGACCTTCAGGACCGGCAGGTCCTCTTTTACCGGTGCATGACATAAATATGAACGCAAATAATAATAGTATAAGATTTTTCATAAGGCTCCGGTTTTAGGTGCTAAGTCAAAAACTTCTTCCCACAAGCTGGGGATTATTACTGAGAAATGAATTCACATAAACATGTGGTATGATACCGGACTGGAAACCACTAAGCACTAAGTACACTTAGCTTCGTGTTCTTAGTTTAGTGGTAATTCAGGACCTCATCCAGTATCGCCTGGCGCAGCGGACCGGGGTTAAAATAATACCCGTTTTCTTGTCTGCCGGCATTCTGGCGATTGGTCAGCAAGATTACAGAAAGTTCCTGTTGTGGGACAATGACAATACTCGTGCCGGTAAATCCCGGATGTCCGAAAGTGCCTTCGGGTGCCCCTTCTGCTGAGATAAAGCCGGGATCCATCGCCCAGCCGAGCGCGTTGCCGTAACGGTCTTTGGTGAGGAAGGTATCAACTACTGCGGCGGAGATCAGCTGTTTACCTTCAAAAAGCCCCTTATTCATTATCAGGTCGACCAACACCTGCAGATCGGCAGCCGTTGAGAAAATTCCCGCGTGACCGGCTACACCTCCCCCGGCATACCATGCATTACCGTCGTTAACCTCCCCGCGAAGTGTATATTCGCGCCAGCCGTCCCAGCTTTCGGGATCGACATCCACGGTATATCCGAAATCATCGTCATAGACCATCTGCTTTTCAAACGGATTGCCGTGAGAGGTAGCCACTATCCTTTCAAATCCTTTATCAAGGGGATTAAAAGTCGTTTGTTGAAGATCCAAAGGCCGAAACAGATGTTCCTCCAGAAAATCATCCAACGTCTGATCCGATACCCGTTCAATAACTTCGCCCAGCAACATAAATCCCAGGTCGCTGTAATGGCGCGCTTCTCCGACCTCCCACTTCAGCGGCAGGTTTGCAATATACCGGTAGCGTTCTTCTGTATTTTCAGCATAATAATAGGTGGGGACCCACTGTGCCAGTCCGGCCGTATGCATCAACAGGTGCCGGACCGTGATTTCGGATTTCTCTCCCTCCCTAAACTCCGGCAGATACTCATGTACCGGATCATCAAGTATAATCTCCCCCCGGTCGACCAGCAGCATTATGCCAAAGGTCGTACCGGTAACTTTTGTAAGCGAGGCCAGATCAAACAGGTGATCGGGAGTCATCGGTTCCGGATTATCCAGCGGCTGCAAGTTGTATTCGTATTTTTGGGCATCTCCGTAAGCCACCCGGTGCAAAAGCGAATCGCCTCTTTTAATCTGCAGAACCGCCCCTGGTATATTATCCGCGGCTATCTCCCGGTTGATGAGGTCGTCTATCGCCGGAATGGTAGTCGTTTTCTGACGGACATCCGGCTCTGATTTACAGCCGAAGAAGGAAAGAAGCAATAGCAGGATAAAAGAGCATTTAAACTTATTCATAAATTGATTTCATGATTTAAAGAGACACACCACTAAGACACTAAAAACACTAAGCTAAGTGTCCTGAGTGCCTTA
>CAZPWQ010000197.1:0-4459 GCA_964590495.1 uncultured Balneolaceae bacterium | reverse complement strand
CTCGCCCTTTCCTGCCCATTTTTTATTTATTCAATTTCTGTAGTACATTTTGTTTATAAATAAACATTGGCCTGCTTGCCCCTTAAGCGCCAAATCATTAAGGCCCGGCAGGCTCAAAGAAACGGGGACGCTTTCTCTGAACTCATGATCTACAGTTTAAATATATTACTCAGTTGGCTGAAAACAGGCACTATACAGATGCCTGATAACACTCACAAATGGAGATAAAACGTAATGTCAGTTCTTTACTTCAAGAAAAAAATAAAAAAGTATCTGGACAGAGGTCCTCTCATAGATCGAAAGATTACTTATTACGATCTTAAACGATTCGCGGAAAGCATTGACCGGTCTGGTAAAGCCCTGATTGTATTTGCAGAATTTGAATATGACCACCTTTTGGAAGACTATGATGTGATGCCGCGTCATGTAGATAATTCAGAAAAATACCTGGACTATTTCCAGGACTACGCCGATGAAAGTTACGATACCGTGGTATGTTCGGGTCTGCTTGAACACGTCAAATATCCTGATAAACTGATTGAGAACCTTTTTCGGGTTTTGAAACCGGGCGGAAAAGCGTACGTGTCGGCAAGCTCTGTTTTTTCTATCCACAGGGGACCAGAAAACTACTTTCATTTTACCCATTTCGGTGCACGCTTGCTGTTTGAAAAGCATGAATGGGCCGATTTAAAAATCAGTGGATCCTGCGGGCCGTTCAGGTCACTGGGTATTAACTGCCAGAGAATACTGCTGCAAACAAAAATGAATATCTTGGTCAGGCCATTTATTGAAATTCTGGCATGGACTCTTCCTTTACTGGATATTTTTGTGAGGGAACAGTTTGATGGGGTCTCCATTAGGAATAGTCATCAAATTGATACCATGATGCCTACCAACATTCAAATTATTGCAACGCGATAATTATGACATGAAAATCATAAACTCAAACCAAATTAATGATCCAAAAATAGTGGCTGATATCTGTATCATCGGGTCTGGCCCGGCAGGAATGACATTGGCCAAGGATCTATCCAGTGAAAATCTGGACATAGTTGTAGCCGACAGCGGAAGGAGAGGAAGTAGCGAAAAAGCAAATGAACTAAATGTCATGAGAGTAGAGTCGAACTTCCGATACAGAAATGGAGAGAGTAAGCGTGCACGGCAGATTGGCGGAACGGCAAGTATATGGGCTGGAAGAGTCGTTCCGTTTCGATTTAATCCCACTCTCGATAAAGAATGGGGAAAGTTGTCAACATCGGTTCAACCATACTATGATGAAGCTCTCAAACAATTAAATATTGATCCTGAGATATTAAACGAACATCCACATTCAAACGAAGAGTTTTATAGTTACTGGGCTTTTAAAACTCAGCGATTTAAACCTTTGTTTTTTACATCTGTCTCTAATAAAACCAGAATCTACACAAACCTTACCTTTACCGGAGGGGCAGAGTTCTCTAATGAATCGGTTTCAGAGTTATGTTTTACCAATCAGAACAAAAAAGAGATCTTTATTTCGGCCAAAAGATTTGTTTTTGCGATGGGAACAATAGAAAACTGCAGGATGCTATTGATCATGGGACATCAGCTTGACAGGAGAATGGGGCGGAATTTCGATAATGTCGGGAAATTTATCATGGATCATCCAAGGATATTCCACGGGTCTCTGCATCCTGAGTCTGGCAGCCAAAAAACAGCCTGTTACCATATGAAAACAACAAAATACGGATTATACAAAACCGGTATCCGGGGTGAGTGTGATAATGTGAGAGTCTATTGTGATATAAAAGGATCACCCGATCGATTCACAAGAAGAGTTCTTGGAATTCCTTTTAAATCTTTTCAGTATTCGGCAAAAAAACTACAGATTCGGGAAACAGGTGTTATTCAGGCACTTGCCAGCCAGCTTACATCAGTTCCGCCACTAAGCTGGTCTGAATTTATAACTCATAAATTAAAAGATTTCGCAAACAACCAGGTGTTCAGTAATTACCGTGTCATGACTTATTGCGAGCAAAAGCCAAGGCCGCAGAATAAGATTGTACTTGATAAGGAAACAGATACAAACGGACTCAAAATACCACGATTAACGAATTCTATTCACCCGAAGGAGGTGAAAGAGGTGGTGCTATTCTACCGGTACATCAAAAATCTTTCTGATAATCTCAGGTACAAGTTTCACTATGATGAAGAATATGTATGTAAACCTGAACATTTCACAGATGCCTCGCACATGATGGGAGGGACACGCTACTCCTGTGATAAATCAAAAAGTGTAGTTGATGAAAATCTTACAGTAGTTGGAGTTCCCAATTTGCACATCGCCGGAAGTTCTGTTTTTCCCACAAGCGGAGTGGAGAATCCCACTCACTTAATCACAAGTTTATCACTCTATCTTGCCGATATATTAAGACACCATCTATTTTAATCAAAAGCAGATCCATTCACCTCTTATTTTACTCATTCCATCTTAAGGTTCGTACCTAATCTCACAAAATCCGGAAAAAGTCAACGCAACTACCAAAACGGTTGGATTTTTCTCCGTTTATTGACACTGCATCCCCGCCCCGTCTGTCCCTTCGGGATTATGCCCTTGGCCATTAAATGTGAGCAATACTCTGGAGGTAGGTATTTTCTATAATAGCCGTATTGTTTGTTAATCAATTGTATCGGTCAAATACTTCTTTGAGGTCGTATAAAAGATTTTCCCCGGATGTTGGTGGATGCTTTGGCGACTGCCGCGAAAGCAGTACGATTCACAAAAGGGTGACGGAAACCGGGAGGCTATGAGAACTCTGGTTAAATCGGCTGAGGTACCAGGAATATTAGGTTATCTGGATGAAAACCATGTTATTCACCAACACGCCCAATTATGAGAATTGAATTGAATAAACGTATCAACCGCTAACGCGCGTTTCAATTATGGGACGGAAGGGTTCTGGCTTTCCTTAAAATAATAGGCCCACAGGTTTTAGGGAGGGCCGTTATACTGTAAACCTGATCTCAATCAATCTTAATAAATCTTAAAATAGTTTAGCTATCTGCTGTTGTCGGGTCAATCATGGTTTTTACCTCTGTGATTTCAACCACGGATGCCCCGCTGCGTCTCGCGTGTTCATGAATGATATCTTCGTTTTTGGCAATATAGACGCAGTGAGTCCCATTCTCCCTAACGTAGCTGTGTTGCCATTGTATATCGGGTCCGAGCTCATTCAGTACACGGTTTGAATTTATAGCTACTTTTTGCTGTTCCTCATCAGACATGTTTCCAATTCCTGGTATATTTCGTTTAATTACGTATTTAGGCATAATCTTTCCTTTAATGTTGATTTATTTTTTTCTTTTCTGTTTGATGGTTCATCATCATATAGCTAATATGATTAGGCCTGATTATTAAAAAAAGAGGCTGAACTGACATATTAATAGGGTGATATCGCCAAATAAAATGCTTGATGTCGTCGTGATTTTCCTCGAAGGTGGAACACCTTCAACTGCAGTCACTCCGGTAGAAATACTGAGCAGTGCGGGTTATCTGTATGAAACCTTACAGGGTATGGAGGGAGAACGAAAGTTTAATGTTCAAACGGCCTCTCTGAGTGGAGAAAGTGTCCAAACTCTGTCAACCCTGCAATTGGATCCAGAATATTCTATTGACGAAATAAAATCTGTCGACTTAATGGTTGTTTCCGCAGGTGGAGGTGACCTGGATACCGAATGCCAGCGAAATGCCAAACTCCCCCCTTTGCTCCGTGAAGCCTATGAGAGTGGTACAGCTATAGCCGGTGTTTGTTCGGGCGTTGTACAGCTTGCCGAAGCGAAACTTTTAGACGGACGGGCGGCTACCACACACTGGGCACTAGTTGATGATTGCAGAGAGCGTTATCCGAAGGTAGATTGGCAACCTGAACGCTATGTAACAGAATCTGATGGCGTTTTCTGCAGCGGCGGAGTTTACAGCGGAGTGGATTTATGTTTGTATATCGTAGAAAAATATTGTGGTCATCAGATTGCGATGCAGACGGCAAAAGCCCTGTTAGTACGAACACCCCGTGTTTGGCAAGCCGGTTATACAGCCGAAACCCCGCAGATTAATCATGAAGATAAAAAAATTCGCAATCTGCAGGAATGGTTGTTCAAAAACTACAGCAAGAATATAAAGGTAGCTGATTTGGCTAACCGTGCCAATATGAGTCAACGCAATTTTATGCGTCGCTTTAAAGCGGCAACCGGTGAAACCCCCATTAATTATGTACAGCAATTGCGAATTAATGCAGCCAGACATCTGCTTGAAAATGATTTAAAAACAGTCCGGGAGGTATGTCGGAAAGTTGGTTATGAAGATTTGAATTTCTTTCGCAAACTTTTCAAACGTTATGCAGGGTTGACGCCAACAATCTACCGGGAACGATTTTCTGTTAATTTACCTGATGGTATTACTTATAGCAAACGAACACATCAT
>CAZPWQ010000196.1:0-4524 GCA_964590495.1 uncultured Balneolaceae bacterium | reverse complement strand
TGGATTCACCGCGAATTAAGAAATCCAGATCTTCAGCACCAGGCCAACCAGTACGCGTATTAACGGTCAGTCCCGGCAGCCTGCCTGCCAGAGAACTTGTCACATTCACCGACGGACTTTCGGCAATATCATCGCCCGAAACTCTGGAAATAGACCCTGTCAATGTTTCTCTCTTTTGAGTACCGTAGCCAACGACGACCAGCTCTTCACCAGATATAGCCTGAAGCTGCAGTGCAACATCTATTTCCGTCCGCCCATCAATAGGTATTTCCTGACTTTGGTACCCTACAAATGAAAAGACCAAGGTATCCTGCAATGATGGTACATTTAAATCATAAGTACCATCAACACCAGTAGCAGTTCCATCTGATGTACCTTTAACAATTACATTTACACCAGGTAAAGTTTCCCCAGAAGTTGCATTTGTAACAACACCCTCAACTTGCTGGGCATATCCCGCATTTACGAGAAATAAGACCATAAGAAGGGCGGAGAATATACCCAAAAACGGTTTAAATCGTTTCTTTGCTATCATAGTATCCTTTTAATTTAAATTAAAATGGGCCGTTCCTATGGGTTGACCCTTAGCATTTTATTTCAATCGTTTGAAACGTTTTTTATTATAGTGTAAAGAGATCTCTATTGCAAATATTTATTTTTTGGCTGATGAAAGAATAGAAATATGCTCCAAAAATAGGCATTTTCTGATCCAAGATTATTTTTAATTCAAACGTTTTATTTATTTATGATCGGTTTTTTGGAGAAGGCAGGCAGTAGTTAAAAAACACCATTTACATCTATTTTGATGGATTTTGAATAGTACATATATTCAGGTTTTAATATCAATTTTTAATTATGCGAAACAAAAGTGTCAAACTTGCTGATATTGCTAAGGAGCTGGACCTTGATATATCAACAGTTTCAAAAGCTTTAAATGATCATCCAAAAATAAATAAAAAGACAAAAAAGGAAGTACAGAAGGTAGCTCGTCAATTAAACTATCATCGAAATAGTATTGCTACTGCACTGGTAAAAGGTAAGAGCAATCTTGTCGGTGTAATGGTCCCCTATACGGATGAGAATTTTTTTGCTTCAGTAATTAGAGGTATAGATCATGGGCTAAAGAACAACGATTATCGAATTATCATATTCCAGTCCTACGATGATATTGAAGTTGAAAAAAATAATATTGAAACAATGTTTCGCACTCAGGTAGATGGAATTATAGCTTCTCATGCTATGAAAACTGAGAATTTTGAGCATTACCAAGATATATTAGCACGGGGTATGCCTCTTGTTCTTTTTGATAGATTTAATGACAGCATTGATTCCGATGTAGTCGCCATTGATGATTTTAAAGGGGCGTATAAAGCAGTTAGCCATCTGATTGATCAGGGATGCAAGAATATCGCTCATATTGCCGGTTATCAAAACGTTCATATTTACCAGGAGCGATTAAGAGGATACAGACAGGCATTATTAGATAATGATTTTACTTTTTCGCCAGCTAATGTTTTTAAAAGTGATATGAGTTTGGAAGACGCCAGAAGGATTACATCCGCTGTAATACAAAAAAAAGGTGATTTACCAGATGCTTTTTTTTGTTCAAATGATTACACTGCTTTGGGTGCTATCCAAATCCTCCAGGAAAATGGAATTGATATTCCCGAACAAATATCGATAGTTGGATTTAGCAATGAAGATTTTACTTCATTTGTAACACCATCTATTACAAGTATAGATCAACACAGTAGGGAAATGGGTGAAATTGCAGCTCAACATTTTTTTAACCAAATATCCAGTGAAAAACACTTAACTAAAAAGGAGTTTCCCACAAAAACGATTTTAACACCCGAACTAGTTGTCAGAGATTCATCTCGAAAAAAAAGCTTATAGCGGTTAAATATAAGTCAAGCTTAACAGCGTGTGCATGATCAAAGATTTTTTTGCAACAACAAAGACCCTGAGAGAAACTTACTGCCGTACATCAACTGCAGAAACTCTAATTTTAAAACCGTGTATCAGTTAGTGGAATCTTTTTATTTCACCATTTAATAGGTTATTAGATATTCTTTTTTGTTTTCTATAACATTCACATCTTGAATTCTGCCATCGAACCACGATACTCTGATTTTACCTGGAGTAGCGGCTGTACCCAGAACCTGTTCAGCACTGTTTTGAGACCAGTATCCGGATCCCGCGTGAATCTCTCTTTTAGGTCCTTTACGCCCATCCCTGTAGATCAGACGCATACTTGATCCAATACCGTCTTTATTCAATGCAGGACCGACAAGTTTGACTCGTATGCCCCTTTTAGTTGTTCTGTTATGATAAAATTTGGTTTCACCTCCATTTTGAGAAACCACAAGATCCACCCTTCCATCTTTATCATAGTCACTAAGGGCGGCTCCACGTTGTTCCCCATAAATCTTTATTCCTGTACGATTCCCCGCTACTGCAGTCATGTTTCCTTTTCCGTCTCCCGCAAGCCAAAGCCCGCGTCCCGCATCCAATCGGGGAGTATTTCCAGGATATGCAAAGAAATTCTGGCTCAGGAATACATCTTCGTTGCCATCATTATTGAAATCACCAACGCCCGCATAATAAGCCGCCGAGAATTGGGCTTCCACCGGAAGTGGTTTTGCAATATAGCTGTTTCCGTTGTTCAAAAAGATCATGCTCTGAACCGTATTAATTTCCCTGGCGGGAAGGGAATAACCGCCAAATATCTGACTAACGGATGATTGAGCAAATTCTTTGTGATTTTTTACATTCGCAAGAATTTCGGAAACAGATCCAAACTCGTACAGGTGACGGGTGGGGACATAACCGTTCATTGCACTGCTGTAGATGGATTCAACAATATCAAGGCGCCCATCCATATTGAAGTCGGCATAATACATCTTCAGGGGCTTGTTCGAACCCAACTGGTAGGAGCTATTCTGACCAATATTTGTGGCAACAATATCCGGCCGACCGTCATTATTGAAATCACCGGTTGTAATCCCATTCCACCATCCCTTATATTCGTCGAGCCCGACCTTCGAGCTAATGTCATGGAAAATACCATCTTTGTTTTCAAATAAAATAATTGAGTCCCATTCTCTGCTAATGATCAAATCCTGATCGCCATCGCCGTCGAAATCCGAGAAGACTGCACCGGTCACCAGACCGATTTTCTGCAGTTTCCGGGAATTAGTTTCGTCAAGATGAAACTGTCCGCCCTCATTTTTGAAAAACCGGGAATCGGCATCCTCGGGATATTTCCCGGGAATAAAACGCCCTCCCACGAATAGATCAAGATCCCCGTCGGAATCATAATCTGCAGCGGATAGAGGACCAGTCGTTGAAAGAATGCCGGGGATTTCTTTTTTGTTGATTGTGCCCGATAATTGAAACTCATACTGGTAAGCCGAAGGCACATAGGCATTTGTTTGTTCGTAATTGGCACTACCTGCAAAAATATTCGTCCCATTATCGACGGCCCAACCTATTATACCAGTTTGATCACCGGGAGCTTCTGCACTCAGTTCACCGATAGTTACTGATTCAAGCTGACCGTTTCCAACATTTTCAAAGATAGCAAGACGTCCTCCTCTCCCGGAACCAATAAAAAGATCATCATCACCGTCTTGATCATAGTCAATCCAGGCTATGCCAGGACCTAATTGGCCAAGTCTAAAAGGAAGTAAGGGTTGAAACTTAAAATCACTAAACGACTGCTCCATATGGATATGATCCAATCTGTGGGAAATATCTTCAAAAATCGTCTTTTCCCTCTTTTTCTCTGTACCCGCTGAATCAGCCTCTACAATATTATCCTTATAAATCTCATATATCCGGTTGGCCTTTACACTGTCGATTTTTGTTTGTCTACCATCAGGCCATCGAACGGTAATCATGTATCTCGAAGATTCCGGATTCGCTGCGAATACCGCCAATGGGTCTGATCCGGACAGATAATTCCCGCCTGCAATGATTTCTTTACTCTGTTCAACCGCCCCTCCTGTCAATTCTATAATTGCCCCTATCGCCTGAGTGTTTGGCTTATCTCCCTTAAGACGTACCGCGATACGTGAATTAGTACCGGTATTTTTATAAATGAGTGACGTCTTATTCAACCGGGATATCACCAAGTCCAGGTCTCCGTCATTATCTAAATCTGCAAAGGACATACCCTGGGAAACATCCTTATCAGCAAAACCCCAGGTAGCACTCATTTCTGAAAATGTTAAATCTTGGTTATTTTGATATATCTTGTTGGATAATTCGTGGGATGGATATTCAAGTATACCAGAATCTGTGTCCACACCAGTTCGCATGTTGGCTCCGTACATTTTTAACTGTGTATCCAAATCCTGGTAGTCATAGCCATTTCCCGTGGTGATAATAAGATCCTCATAACCATCCAAATCAATATCCATAAAATCAGTTGCCCATGACCACCCTGTCGCTTCCACACCACTGTAATAAGAAATTTCTGCAAATGTATTGTCACCTCTGTTCAAATATAGCGAATTGCGG
>CAZPWQ010000195.1:0-4680 GCA_964590495.1 uncultured Balneolaceae bacterium | reverse complement strand
CGAAGATACTCTGATCAAATATCTGGACCGCTTCCTGATGTTCTACATTAAAACAGCCGAGCACCTGAATCGGACCTCAACATGGCTCAACAAAATGGAAGGGGGGCTTGACTACCTGAAAAAAGTAGTGGTTGAAGATTCACTCGGAATCGGAGATGAGCTTGAACAGGAGATGCAGCAGCTGATCAATGTATACTCGTGTGAGTGGAAAGAGGTGGTTAATAATCCAGCGCTCAGAAAACGGTTTTCTCATTTTGTTAACTCACGGGATGTTGATCCAAGTCTCAGATTCAAAGATTACCGCGAACAGAAAATACCTGCCCCGGTCGGCTGGGAAGATGACAAGTAATTAATATCCCAAATCAACCTGCATCTACAGACCGTTCTCAACCTAAATTACAATTCCTAAAGAACTACCCTGCTCAAACTATGCAAAAAAAACAAAATGTCAGTCAATGGTTCAAAGCTGCCAAAGTTGAAGATTTTCCAAAAAACGGAGGGGCTTGTATAAAATACAAAGACATGCAGATTGCAGTGTTCAACTTTACCCGTCGTGGTGAATGGTTCGCTTGCCAGAATATGTGTCCCCACAAAAAAGAGATGGCCCTTTCCCGCGGCATCATTGGTGAATCACAAGGAGAGCCCAAAGTAGCCTGTCCGTTTCACAAGAGGGCATTCAATCTTTATTCCGGAGAGAATATCAACGGCGAAGAAGAACCGGTTACCACCTACCCTGTCAGGATTGAAGATGGGTATGTCTATATCGGTCTCTCATAACAGCAAATCAATATTTTTAAAACAAACAAATGAAAGATATAACCGGTAAGAGTATGTCACTTCGTACCGCCAAAGCATTAGCAGTTGTAAGTTGCAGCCGGGATACGCTGGAGCGGGTCAAAGCGGATACTCTGCCCAAAGGCAACCTGCTGGATGTATCCCGATCGGCAGGCTTCCTTGCCTCCAAACAGACACACCATCTGATTCCACACTGCCATCCGGTTTCGATCGATGCACTGGATATTTCTTACAGCTATATCGAAGACGGGAAGTGTGAGGAAAATATCGGAACCGTATCCCCTGAATATGGAATTGTGATCATTGCCGAAGGCAAGTCGATCGGGAGGACCGGTATTGAGATGGAACTCCTGACCGCGGTGTCTGTCAGTGCATTGACTGTCTATGATTTGCTAAAACCGCTTGGGGATAACATAGAAATCAGGGCTATCCGGCTACTTGAAAAGACAGGCGGTAAAAGTGATCTGAAAAAAATGGCCGGGGATAAAAATCAGGCCGCCGTGCTGATCTGTTCTGATTCAGTGGCAGCCGGAAGAAAGAAGGACCGTGCCGGACCGCTGGTTCAGAAACTGCTTGAAGAACACAATGCAGATATCGTTGAGTTTAAAATTTTGCCCGATACGCCTGAAGCAATACAGGAACAGATAAAAGAATGGGCCGGTATGGAGATTCCTTTTGTTTTCACCGTGGGCGGTACCGGACTCGGTCCGGACAACAGGGTCGTGGATGCCGTACGGACCGTGATCGAACGGGAGACCCCGGGAATCGTGGATGCCATGGAACTGCATGGCAACCAACGGACTCCGCTCGCCATGATGTCCCGCATGACAGCCGGCATTCTAAAACGAACCCTTGTTGTGACCCTTCCGGGCAGCTCAAGCGGTTTGCGCCAGAGCCTGGAAGGAATCCTTCCCGGCCTGTTTTACGCCAAAAAAATGTTACGGACGGGCCGTACTCAAAACTACGACTGATCTGTTTATCCGCTTATTGCAGAAAACCTATTTCCCGCCCCTGCCATAACCAGCAAGGGGATAAGCCTTCACAACAACCTAACAAGATTATTATGATGAAAAAATGTTTTAAAACACTGCTGCTACTGTTTGCCGGATTGTTCTGGCTTTTGGTAAATACCGTCTATTCCCAATTTACGGTTAAAGGAGAACTCCGGCCCAGAACCGAATTTCGCCACGGTTACAAGACGTTGCCGGATACGGACGCAGACCCCGCACTTTTTACCGAACAGAGATCCAGGTTCATTCTTGAATACGACAGGGAACTCTATCAAATTGGTTTTAGCCTGCAGGATGTAAGGATTTGGGGAAGTGAGAGTCAGTTGAATAAAAGCGATGGACTCTTTTCGGTACATGAGGCTTGGGGGAAGATCAATTTCAACGAATCGGTTTCGCTTAAAGCCGGGCGCCAGGAACTGGTTTACGACGATCAGCGGATTTTGGGTAATGTCGGGTGGACAGCCCAGGGCCGCAGTCATGATGCCATGCTTTTTATGATTGAGGGGAAAGACTGGGACCTGCATACAGGGCTAGCTTTCAACCAGGATGTGAATTCTCCCGAGCCTGTAAAACTTTTCGGTACTTACTATTCAGGAGTCCAAAATTACAAAACGCTTCAGTACCTGTGGCTCCACAGAAAATTCGAATCATCCGAAATTTCAATGCTGGTACTGAACAATGGAATTCAGATGCCGGATTCATCGGTGAACTTCACGCAAACAACAGGATTTTCAGGCACTCACCGCTTTACTGATGTTGAGCTGAAAAGTACTGTTTACTATCAAACCGGCAAAGATCCTGCCGGGTCAGATCTCAATGCCTGGCTGGCATCCCTGAGCGTGGCATATTCCGGTCTGAAAAATCCGGACCTGACGCTGGGTATCGACTATCTCTCCGGTTCCGGTGCAGGGGATAGAAAAAACCGGTCATTCAACCCGCTGTACGGAACCCATCATAAGTTTTACGGATTGATGGACTATTTCTATGTCGGCAGTCCGCACAACCAGCGCACCGGAACCAACACGAATGCTCCGGGGTTGGTGGACCTTTTTCTGAAAACCTCCTTCCGTTTTTCGGCAGCCACTTCGCTGCTGGTACATGGCCATCAATTTTATTCTCCTGTTGAAATTCTTGATCCGGCTGCTCCTGCCCGGGCTTTGCGCCCAAGGTTGGGCACGGAGATCGATCTGGTCTTCAGCCATTCACTTTCCGATGAAGTGAACATTCAGGTGGGATATTCTCAGATGTTTGCTACCTCATCACTGGAAGTGCTGAAGGAAGGAAGTCAGAACCCTCCGGCAAACTGGGCCTGGGTTATGCTCACATTTAACCCCGTCTTTCTGAAGATGTAGATCACGTAAATCAAATTTCTTAACCGATAACACCAACTATTAACCTGATGATGACAACACCAAACACAAATAAGGCTGCAAAAATAAACCTGTTCAGTTTCCAGGCACCACACATGCGAACCTTCCATCTATCCTGGATCTCCTTTTTTCTTTGTTTCTTTGGCTGGTTTGGGATCGCACCGCTGATGGCCATTGTACGTGAGGAGCTGAGCCTGACACAATCTCAAATTGGGAACACAATTATTGCTTCTGTGGCAATCACTGTAATAGCACGGATTTTTATCGGCCGGTTTTGCGATAAATACGGCCCGCGTCTAACCTACACCATACTGCTGATCTTCGGATCAATTCCAGTCATAGGAATCGGATTGAGTAACAGCTACGAGACTTTTCTGCTGTTTCGGCTGCTGATTGGGGTTATCGGTGCATCTTTTGTGATTACGCAGTACCACACCTCGGTGATGTTTGCAGATAACGTTGTTGGCACGGCAAATGCCACCACCGCCGGATGGGGTAATTTGGGGGGTGGAGCCACACAGATGATTATGCCACTTATTTTTGCCGGTTTCATATTCCTGGGTTTTGAAGACGCCTCGGCCTGGAGATGGGCGATGGTTATTCCGGGCATCTTAATGATTGTTATGGGGATCCTCTACTACAACTATACCACCGACACCCCAGAAGGAAATTTCTCGGAGTTGAAAATCGATTCCGTAACGGAATCTGATGGAAGGGGTGATGAGAAAACCGATGTGTCGATGATGGATGTGATGAAAGATTATCGTGTGTGGAGCCTGTTTGTCATCTACGGTGGCAGTTTCGGTATTGAGCTGACTATTAACAACATCGCTGCTATATACTATTATGATTATTTTTCGCTGGATCTGAAAACCGCCGGACTCATAGCCGGGCTTTTTGGTCTCATGAATCTCTTTGCCCGCTCTACGGGTGGCTATCTTGGAGATAAATTTGGAATAAAATTTGGACTGAAAGGCCGGGTGCGATTTCTGTTTGTCATACTTTTTTTGGAAGGGCTGGCTCTCATGCTTTTTTCCAGTATGGCAGTACTTACACTGGCTATCGCAAGCATGATATTCTTCAGCCTTTGCGTACAAATGGCTGAAGGCGCTACCTATTCTGTGGTTCCCTTTATCAATCGAAAAGCTGTTGGTGCGGTCTCGGGTATTGTTGGCGCCGGCGGGAATGCCGGGGCTGTAATGGCAGGATTCCTGTTTAAATACGAATCCTTAAGCTACCCCGATGCCCTGTTTATCATTGGATGTGTCGTCACCGCTGTCTCTTTTCTGGCTTTTACCATACGATTCTCCCTGGGAGATGAAAAAGAAGCCAAATATGAACTCAAAGAAGCAATGGCCAAATCACAACCAGAACCGGAACCAGAACCAGCATATGTGGATTAACAAATAGCTTTGTCGTGTCAACAATGAGATGACGGGAAAAACCTGTCAACCTGAGTTCGATTTATGAAAATTGAATTTAAAAGTCCCCCTTATCAAAGGGGG
>CAZPWQ010000194.1:0-4746 GCA_964590495.1 uncultured Balneolaceae bacterium | reverse complement strand
AAAAACTGGATGTGGCATAATGATTTCAAAATACCAAACGGCGTGCATGCCTACGGCCGTAGATATGATCCGTTCGGTCCGGATAATTATCCAGCCGAAATTGAGAAAATCCGGGAAATGACCGCTATCAGGGATACAGCGATTTGGCGTGCAGCAAAAGGTGAGGAAATGGATGTAAAGGCTGCTGATGAAAATACAAGGAAGCTTCCTCCTGTGGAGACAAATTTCGACCCGGATCAACACGGCAATCCCGAATACCTGTATGGACAGGATGCACTTGATAAGTTTGAGATGGCCGAAGGGTATGAGATTGAGCTTTTTGCATCGGAAGAGGAGTTTAAAGATTTGGCCAATCCCGTTCAGCTCAGTTTTGACAACCGGGGGCGCCTGTGGGTAGCTACTATGCCAAGTTATCCGCATTACAGGCCTGGTGATGAAAAGCCTGATGATAAAATCATTATTCTGGAAGATACCGATGGTGACGGCAAGGCTGATAAACAGACAACATTTGTTGATGGATTACACCTTCCTGTAGGTTTTGAGTTTGCACCGGAAGGCGTTTATGTATCGCAGGGTATAAATCTGATGCTCTATAGGGTTACTGATGGCGACGACAGGGCAGATACCAGCGAAATTGTGTTAAGTGGCTTTGATGATCATGATACTCACCATGCACACAGTGCGTATACCGCAGATCCATCCGGGGCCATTTATATGGGTGAGGGAGTTTTCCTGCATACCAATGTGGAGACTTCATACGGGCCGGTCCGCGCTACGAACGGGGGTTTTTACCGGTTCAACCCGCAACGCCGTAAACTCGAGCGCACCGCACAGCTTTCAATTCCCAATCCGTGGGGTATCGCTTTTGACCGGTGGGGACAGAATTTTTTTGCTGAGACCTCAAGCCCTGATGTACGTTGGATGATGCCCGGTACTGTTAAACCCCGGTATGGCGAGTCTTCACCCAAATCAAAAAATATGATTGAAGATGATCATATGGTTCGGCCGACTTCGGGCCTGGAATTTATTTCCAGCCGTCATTTTCCGGATGAAGTTCAGGGAGATTTTCTTATTAACAATACCATAGGCTTTTTAGGCACCAAGCAACATTCACTGGAAGATGATGGCACCGGGTACAAGAGCAGTCATCGTCAGGATTTGGTACAGTCCTCAGATCCGAATTTTCGTCCTGTAGACATGGAATTTGCTCCTGATGGTTCACTTTATCTTGTCGACTGGCACAATGTACTTATCGGCCATATGCAGCATAATGCACGAGATCCCCTCAGGGATCACGTACACGGCCGTATTTATAGAATTACCTATCCTAAACGGCCACTGGTTGAACCCGCGAATGTGGCAGGTGTAACGATCGAAAAGTTGTTCGAAAACCTGAAGGTTCCCGAATTCAGAACTCGTGAACGAACCCGGCTGGAATTGCGCAGCCGCGATGCATCAGATGTTTTGCAATATTTAGATACCTGGATTGCCAACCTTGATAAAAGCAAAGATAGATACGAACACCACTTGTTAGAAGCATTGTGGGTAAGCTGGGGGTTGAATCAGGTAGATGAACAGTTGCTCCGCCGGTTGCTTGATGCGGAGGATTATCGGGTCAGGGCCGCTGCAGCACGAGTGATTCGATATACAGGCCACCAACTGGAGGACCAGGCAGATCTACTTGTTCAGGCAGCGGGAGATGATAATGGCCGGGTTCGTCTGGAGGCAATTGTAGCGGCCTCATGGTTGAGTCAGCACGACGCTTTATCCATTTTAAATGAAGCCGCCAACTATCCCATCGATGACTGGATGAGACCCTCCTACGATTCAGCTCTTGCGCGTCTGCTTGGAGAAACAGTTCAGAAAGAAACCCCTGAGGAAATAGAAACCAGCCTTACAGGAACCGACCGGGACCTCTTCATGAAAGGCAGGGAGATCTATTCCCTGGACGGCTACTGTGGTACCTGTCATCAGCCAGATGGTAAAGGATTAACTGCTTCGGGTTTTCCTCCCCTGGCGGGAACCCGATGGGTAACCGGAAATGAAGAGCGGCTGATCAAATTAACATTAAATGGTTTGTCTGGCCCCATAGAAGTGCTTGGGAGAGAGTATCCGGGAAATGTTCCTATGACTCCTTTCAAGGGAATGTTGAATGACGAAGAGGTTGCTGCTGTACTCACTTATGTAAGAAATGCATTTGGAAATGAGGCACCGGCAATTACTCCTGAGAAAGTGGAACAGGTACGGGCTGCTACTCGTGATAAAAATGGGTTTTATTCACCAGATGAGTTGCTGGAACAGTATCCTTTTGAGGAGTGAAGTGAGTGCCGGTAGTAGCAGCTGAAATAAACTATAAACAATAAAAATTGAAGTTTTTTATGAATTTTAAATTCAGCCGACCAGGGGGCTTTTTGAATATTTTTTTCTTCTTGTTAACTGTGTTTCTACTGGAAAACATAGGGGCATTGATAGACCACAATATACATTTGGCAGCTAGTGTTGATCATACAGAGATAGCAAAAGATTCTGTTGCACAGACAATAGAAGTTCGTCCCGGTTTTGAAGTTCAAAAGATCTATGAAGTACCACGCGAGCAGCAGGGATCGTGGGTAGCTTTAGGGATAGGCCCGAAAGGTCATTTGATTGCCTCCGATCAAGAAGCAAAGGAAATGTTTCGCATCGAAATAACCGGTGATATCGATGATCCGGAAGTCAGAACAGAAGAACTTGTTATGCCAATTTCCGGTGCGCAGGGGTTGCAATGGGTGGATGATTATTTTTATGTGAATGCGAATGGGAGAGGCCTGTTCAGATTGAAGTATGATGAAGAAAGTGATCTCTTCAATATCTTGGAATACCTTGGAGGGCCTGATGGCGGTGGTGAACATGGAAATCATGCCTTGATAAAAGCACAAAATAGTAATGACCTGTTTGTGGTGAACGGAAATCATACTCCACCACCTGATTTTACCTCAAGCAGTATACTAAATTGGAAGGAAGATATATTATTACCGCGTAATTGGGATGCACGCGGCCATGCCAGGGGCATCACAGCTCCGGGTGGATATATTACTCGTATCAATTCAGATGCTACAGAGTGGCACATGGTCAGTATCGGATATCGTAATACCTACGATATCGCACAAAATCAACATGGAGATCTGTTTGCTTACGACTCGGATATGGAATGGGATATGGGGATGCCGTGGTATCGCCCCACACGATTGATTCACGCCGTTAGCGGAAGTGATTATGGCTGGCGGAGTGGAAGCGGAAAATGGAAAGAGTATTATGAAGATAGTTTACCTCCAATCGTTAATGTAGGTCCCGGGTCACCAACAGGCCTCTTATTTGGAACAGCTGCAAAATATCCGGCAAAGTATCAGCGGGCATTGTTTGGCCTGGACTGGACATTTGGAACGATGTATGCTTTTCATATTGAACCGGAAGGGGCAAGCTATACGGCAGAAGTTGAAGAGTTTCTCTCCGGATCACCGCTGCCGTTGACAGATGCTGTTATTGGGAGTGATGGATACTTGTATTTTGTGACGGGCGGCCGGGATAAAGAATCTACACTTTATCGTGTCATCTATACAGGAAACGAATCTGCCACCGAAGCAGAGTTATTTGAAGAGGATGATGAGGCAAAAGAGGCCCGTGAATTGCGTAAAAGTCTTGAAGCTTTTCATGGAACTCAAGATCCTGAAGTGATCGATACGGCGTGGCCTCACCTGGACAGCCGTGATCGATTTATACGTCACGCTGCCAGAGTAGCCATTGAATGGCAACCCGTGGATGAATGGGCTGAAAAAGCGATGGAAGAGGACAGGCCACAAGCGCGAATCACAGCTCTGGTTGCAATGGCTCGAGCCGGTTCTGATGAATACCGCAGCGATGCAATAGAATCGTTGACAAACCTAAATTTTGAATCTCTGACCCCCATGCAGAAACTCGGATATCTTCGAGCCGCATCACTCATATTTATGCGGTTGGGTGATCCCGATGATGAACAGCGGACTAAAATCACAGATATTTTAATAGAAGATCTGCCACATGAGGATGAACGAGTAAACACAGAGGCGATCAGGATTGTGGTTTATCTGGAGGAACCCCGCGTTATTGAGAAAGCCCTGGCACTTCTGCAGGAAGAGAAAGCACTCCCGGTACCCGATTGGGACTCCACCCTGATTGCCCGAAGTGAAGAATATGGCGGAACCATTAAGGAAATGCTTAACAATCCACCGCCTATACATAAATTGGAATATGCATTCATGCTGAGGAATTTGGCTCACGGGTGGACGATCGAGCAGCGCCGGGAATACTTCACATTTATTAATGAGGCTGCTGAACAGGGCATGGGAGGAAATAGTTACTCAGGATTTTTAGAACGTATGCGTGATGAAGCGTTGCGAAATTCTTCCGAAGAGGAAATCGAAGCTGTTTCTGATTTGACTGGGGTCAGCCTGAATAGAACGCCAGATTTTGAAATCAATCCTCCTGTGGGACCGGGGCGGGATTGGACTGTGGAAGAAGCTTTAGCAGTGCTTAATGACGATCAAAACAGCAACGACAACGAAACAGATAGTGAACTGAGTTTCGAACGAGGACGTAGCCTGTTTCATGCCACTGCATGCGCCTCCTGTCATCGGTTGGGCGGTTTCGGAGGAAATATCGGTCCAGATTTAAGTAGTGTAAGCAATCGATTTAACAGAGAAGGAATATTGGAAGAGATTATTCATCCGAGCC
>CAZPWQ010000193.1:0-4747 GCA_964590495.1 uncultured Balneolaceae bacterium | reverse complement strand
TGATCAATGAACAATTAGCAATGGGTATCGGTTTTTGTTTTAAGAGCCTATTGTTGTATATGCTACACCACTCTATGATCTATCGCTTACTGAATGTTAGCTTAATTCTGGCTCCTGGCTCCTGAATTCTGATTCTATAAGTGCTTAAATTCCCTCAGTTCCTCCATCTCTTAGATTTCTAAGTCTCAAAAATCCAGGAACTTTAGATCAGGATTATATCCAGTAAGATAAAGATCCATACCACCGGAAGATATCCGAAGGAGGCAAACATCAGTTTTTTGGCAGAAGCTTTGTCGCGATTCATACTGAAAATAATGCCATAATAGAGAAACACAATACTACAGGCCAGCGAGCCGGCGAGGTAAATCCAGCTGTTCATATCTGCATAGTATAAACCGTAGCAGATAGGGAACAGGGCTGCCAGACAAGCAAGTATCAGGAAAGAAGTTTTAAGCCCTTTTGGATCATTTTTCGGAAGCATCCTGAAGCCTGCTTTATGATAATCATCCTTGCAGACCCAGGCTATGGCCATGACGTGTGGGATCTGCCAGAGAAATACAATCCCGAAGAGAATCCATACGCTGATACCGGATAAATCGCCCGCCGCCGCAGCCCATCCGCCGACAGGAGGGAGCGCACCCGGTATCGCGCCGATAAACACGTTAGCGGCGGATATGCGCTTCATAGGAGTATATATAGCCAAATAGATGATGGTCGTAATCAGGGAAACTATCCCGGCAAGGTAATTGACCATCAGTAACAGGTACAGGAGGCCTATAAGTATCAGGCTTAATGAAAAAATTATACTCTCTGACGGAGCAATTTTACTGGAGGGTACCGGACGTGTTTCTGTTCGTTTCATCCTCGCATCGAAACGCCATTCAAGGAATTGGTTATGGGCAGCTGTGCCCGAAGCAATAAGCCAGGTGCCGAAGGCGGCGTGCAGCATGAGCTGGTAGTTTAACTCCCCGGCCGTACCCAGCATAAAACCGATGAGCATGCTGGCCAACACAGTAAAGGTAATACCCGGTTTGGTCAGCTCATAATAAGCTGATAATTTGTCGGTATCAATTAACTTTGAAAGGGTAAATTGAGTGCTTAACTTCATTCGGCATCTGTGGATTTTTAAAGGCCATAAAGTTAGTGATTTATTTTATTAATTGTTACCCTTTTCAGGCTGTTAAAACCCCGGTCATTAAAATCAAATATCATTTAATTTTCCAACTGTTATAACGGTCCAATTTATAGTTATTAATATTCTCAATGAATCTGAATACCTATCAAAAAACAGCGTTGGCAACCATTCTCGCAACAATTTTTCTGATCTTTGTTGGGGGGTTGGTACGTGCTGCCGGTGCCGGCCTGGGATGTCCGGACTGGCCGAAATGTTTCGGATCATGGATTCCACCAACCAGTGTCATTGATTTACCTCCGGAGTTTGATTCTTCACAGTTTAACGTCTATAAAACCTGGACGGAATATATCAATCGTCTGATAGGAGTGGTTATAGGTTTACTGATTACAGCCACTTTTCTGCTATCCTTCCGGTACCGGAAAAGGAAACCGGTTGTATTTTACAGTTCTGCCGCGGCCTTTGTTATGGTACTTTTTCAGGGATGGCTGGGCGGACAGGTCGTAAAATCGGGTCTCAGCGAAGGTTTGATTACCATTCATATGCTAGTGGCTATGGCTATTATGATGTCGCTGATCTTTGCTGCATTTCGGGCCACACGGGAACAGTTTAAAATTACTCTTGATCCCAAAATACGCAAATGGCTGAGTTTGGCCACTTACGTTTTACTGGCACTGACGTTTATTGAGCTGGTTGCCGGTACCCAGGTAAGGGAGGCGGTTGATGTTGTAAAAAACGCTGCGTCACCTCCACCGCGTGAAGTATGGCTGGAACAGATAGGCTGGCTGGATGAATTTCACCGCACCTTTGCATTGACGATATTGATCGCGGGCGGTGCTATCTTGTACTTGTCCAGGTGGAAAACAAAATCTGATTTAATTTCTAAAACGGGGACATGGATATTCGGAGTTATTTTATTCCAGATTGCCCTGGGCACCGGCTTGTATTACCTGGGGATGCCGCCCTCTTACCAGGTCATGCACCTTGTCGGAGTGGCAGTGCTTATTGCGATAGAGTTTATATTTTTGTTGATGTTGCGATTGCCGGATAAGGAATGATTCCCGTCTGGCCGCCTGCCTGCACGAAGCCATTGCTGAAGATGTTAGCTTATTTATGGATGTTTCGGCGTAGGCAGGCTGATTTCGCGGTCGGGCGGGTTTAATAGTGCTATAAATTTTCTCGTCAAGCCAGAAAAAAACCTCCAAGGTTTTTAAAACCTTGGAGGTTTGAGACGCCAGTTATTAACTATTCTAAAACGACGGAACAATTTCTATTCGAAATAAAGTATCGAGCATCGTAAGTGATACCAGGAGAAAGAAAAATACAAGGGAGGTAATAAGCAGAATGGTATTAAAGCGTTTGTCCCAGTAGAGGTTCATAAAAAACATGGCCACCAGGGTAGCTTTAGCAATAGCAACGCCCATGGCAGTTATGATAGACCAGGGGTTCGGCAAATGGAGGTAGTGCACGATTACGGTAAGAATCGTAAGAACCAGGAGCGCACCCGCGGTTCCGAATAATGTTTTGTTTGTGGATATATGATGTCCGCTCATGAGATATAAATCTTTGTGTTATCAGTCAATGAGATAAAAAAGTGGAAAAAGGAAGATCCAGATGATATCAACAAGGTGCCAGTATAACCCTGTGATTTCTACCGGTGTATAGTACGCGCTGTTAAAATGTCCTTTCACAGCCCGGCGCAACAGCCAGATCATTATACCTATGCCAATAACTACGTGAATCCCGTGGAGGCCCGTCATCAGGTAGTAAATACTAAAAAACACATTGGCCTTTTCATGATCAATTCCTCCGAACTCGTAGTATCTGCCGGGAAAAATTCCCAGGTCGAATTTGTGTGTCCATTCAAAGTACTTGATTATCATAAATACACAGGCAAGGGCCACGGTGATACCCAGATTAATGAGAATCTTTTTCGTCTGGTTGGTTTGCGCTGCTTTAATAGCCAATGCAACTGTCAAACTGCTGCCTATAAGTACAAGGGTATTTACACCCCCCAGGATTGTATCCAGTTCTTCAGAAGCCAGGACAAAAAGTTCGGGATACCATGACCGGTAAACAATATACGCTGCAAAAAGTCCCCCGAAGAAAAGTATCTCTGTTACGAGAAATATCCACATACCCAATTTCGCTGTATCAAACTGCTGCTCGGCATCAACAAAATGATGCTGCAGAAATTTGTATTCGGTTGCAGATGACGAATGATTAGCCATGATCAGGATGTTGCTTTTTTAAGTTAAAATCAGTTGTGTTAAGCTTTGGGTGTATCGGTTTCATCAACTTCCGCGTGAGTTTCTGCCGGTTCGCCGTGCCCGTTGCCTTTATGAGCCAGACCAAGCTGAAATTCCGACATTGGTTTATGGTAGTCGTACGGACCATTAATAATTACCGGCGTATACTCGAAGTTATGGTGTGGCGGCGGTGATGATACCTGCCATTCGAGTGCCCGGCTTCCCCACGGATTCGGTGAGGCTTTCGGACCGGTAAAGAGGGATTTGATCAGATAGTAAGCCACCAGTACAAAACCTAGCCCGAGTATATACGATCCTATGGTGGATATTTGGTGATAGGGCTGGAACTGATCGATATAGTTGAAATAACGTCGTGGCATGCCCTGTGATCCCATTACGAATTGTGGCAGGAATGTAATATTAAAACCGAGGAAAATAATAAGGCATCCGATTTTTGCCAGTGTTTCATTGAACATCCGCCCGAACATTTTCGGCCACCAGTAATGGAGCCCGGCGAGAAAAGCCATTACCATTCCACCTACCATTACAAAGTGGAAGTGGGCAACAACGTAGTAGGTATCATGCAGGTGTACGTCGAGGGCGAGTGAGGCCAGCACAATTCCCGTTAACCCACCGATTGTAAACAGGAAGAAAAACCCGAAAACATACAGCAGGGGTGATTTCAGATCAATAGAGCCTTTGTACAGCGTAGCTATCCAGTTGAACATTTTTATACCGGTGGGAATACCTACCAGGAAGGTTAAAAAAGAGAATACCACCGAGGCCAGACCGGCCTGTCCCGAGACGAACATGTGATGTCCCCAGACAAGGAAGCTTATAAAAGCTATAGCCAGTGAAGACAAAGCAATAGCCCAGTAGCCGAAAATATGTTTTCTTGAAAAGGTTGAAATGACTTCTGAAATAATTCCGAAACCGGGTACAATCATTATATATACCGCCGGGTGACTATAAAACCAGAAAAAATGTTGGAAAAGAACCGGGTCACCCCCGAGTGCGGGATCAAAAATCCCGATACCGAGAATTCTTTCCATACCAACCAGTGCCAGTGTAATGGCGAGCACCGGCGTTGCAAGTATTTGCAGAATACTGGTAGCGTAAAGTCCCCAGCAGAAGAGCGGCAGTCTGCCCCAGGTAATGCCGGGTGCTCTCATCTGATGGATGGTTGCAATAAAGTTTACCCCAGTAAGAATAGACGAAAATCCGATTACAAAGATTCCAAACACCATGAGTGTTACAGCGCCGCCCGTAGACGAAGAATAGGGAGTATAGAAGGTCCATCCGGTGTCGATGCCGCCGGCAAGAATTGCATATACAGCCATTAAAGAGCCGAGCATAAAAATATAAT
>CAZPWQ010000192.1:0-4776 GCA_964590495.1 uncultured Balneolaceae bacterium | reverse complement strand
CGCAGCGGTTCGGTATATAGCGTAGCCTTTTCCCCCGACGGGCAATACGCCCTGTCCGGGAGCGATGATGAAACCATGAAGCTCTGGGAGGTGGACACCGGGCGCCAGGTTCGCACCTTCTCCGGGCACAGCGGTAGGGTATTAAGCGTGGCCTTTTCCCCCGACGGGCAATACGCCCTCTCCGGGAGCAGGGACAATACCATGAAACTCTGGGAGGTGGACACCGGGCGCCTGGTGCGTACTTTCACCGGACATGATGAACAGGTCAACAGTGTGGCCTTTTCCCCCGACGGGCAATACGCCCTCTCCGGGAGTGTGGACGACACCATGAAACTCTGGGAGGTGGACACCGGGCGCCAGGTTCGCACCTTCTCCGACCGTAGCGGTTCGGTATATAGCGTGGCCTTTTCCCCCGACGGGCAATACGCCCTCTCCGGAAGCGGGGGATATGATAAGACCATGAAACTTTGGGCTGTTTCATCGAAAGCTTTTGTAGAGGCAACCGTAAAAAAAAGAATTGAGTTCTGGCAGCAGAAGGGGAAGTACGAATCCACCGACGACTACCAGAAGCGCGTCACCGAAGAGAAGCGGCGGGAACTCATTCAAACCTACACCGCCGAAGTAGTTGACTCGCTGGGACGGGAACGGTTTGATCCGTCCATACAGAACACCAACTACGACGCCGACAACCAGATCTTTGAGGTAATCTTTGCCGATGAGCCCTCCATCTACGTGGAAGTGCCTGTCAGTGAAGCCTCGGAGTTTGATCAAAATCTGAACCGCCTGCGGTTTTCGGATATGGATTTTGCTATTACATCAAGAGACGAGCTTATATTGAGGAAAGCACAAATCTACAATCCCGGTAACGAAAAAACCTACGCTTACGACAGCGGGCACGAGGTCGCCTTCAATACCGCCGAGATGGCCGCTAACTTCGATCCCATTGATGTAGATGTACAAATCGAAGACACCCGCCCCAATGTCAGGAGAACAACTCAAAGAGTGGAAGTCGGCAAGGCCGACGTGGACGTCAACGTCCCCGAAACGGGGATGTCCAATCCTGATGCCATTGCCGTGGTCATCGGCAACCGGAATTACCAGGGCGATACTCCCGACGTAGACTTTGCCATCAATGATGCAAAAGTCGTAAAAGAATACCTGGTTAAAACACTGGGTTTTAAAGAGGGCAATATTTTGGACGTAGAAAACGCCTCTAAATCGCGCATGGAGGTGTTGCTGGGCGACGATAACAATCAGGGGCGGCTGGCCGGTTATCTTAAAGGAGGACGCAGCGACGTGTTTTTCTTTTACTCCGGCCACGGCGCACCCGACCCCAATACCGAAACCGGCTACCTGATGCCGGTCGATGCCGATCCCTCCGCACTGGCGATCACCGGCTACCCGCTGGATGTGCTGTATAACAATTTAGGAGAACTTGACGCTCGCTCGGTCAATGTGGTGATCGATGCCTGTTTTTCGGGGGCTACCGGCGGTGGAGAAATGCTGGTGCAAAATGCGTCGCCCATTGGTATCGAGGTGCGCAATCCGGCAGCCCAACTGGAGAACGGTTTTGTAGTGACCGCCTCCAGCGGAAGCCAGGTTTCCTCGTGGTATCCCGAAAAGGGCCACGGCCTGCTGACCTACTTCTGGCTGAAAGCCCTGCAGGGCGAAGCCGATGCTGACGGGGATGGAGCTGTCACCACATCCGAGGTCAGTAAGTATCTGACCGACCCGACCGACGGGCTGCCCTACTTTGCCCGCCGCCTGCACAACCGCGAGCAGATGCCCCAGGTGTTTGGCAGCGATACCGGGAAGATTATAGTGAAACACTGAAAATTACAGATTCCTTCAGATTGCAAAGCCACCATTCCTCAAACAATAATTTAAAACTTCAATCCGCCAGTTATGCATTTATCAACCGTTCGATTCATTCTAGCATTCATTTTCGTAGCTGCTTTTTGCATAGAACATGCAACAGCACAGGAGACAGAAATCGATGAAGAGGAACTGATTAAGGAATATAAATCATCCAAAGCATACCAGGAGCTTCAGGAACAAATAGAAGAATCAGCTCCTTTGGCGGACCTTCAAATTTCGTTTCGCCTCTACCGGGAAACTTCATCAGGGCGTGAAGATGTTACTGATTCCGTTGATGATGTTTTTTTGATTATCGAGCAGTTTCCCTGCTACACCTACGGTGCCAATCCCAAAATTTCTCACTTTGCTGATGGCCTTGGTACCTACGAGTTTCGGGCCAATATCTGGGATCCAAATTGTATTGCCATTGATTTAAATTCAGAAACACTCAACTTTTCGCACGGTGTTGAGTTAAATCCCGAACCCTTTTCGTCAGATGATTCAGACATCAAACACCTCGAAACGATTGAATTGGCTGATGATTATATACTTGAGATTGAATCCACCTGGAATCGGAATAAACCTTTGAAAGATGATCAATCCAAAACCCAGACAGGAACGGTCATCGGCACCTTAACTCACTTTGTACCCCATCCCACAAAGGAAAATACCCAAACTGATGCGCCTCTTGCAGATACCGAAATCAATATTCCAGAGCTCGATATTACCGTCGATACCGACCGCCACGGTAATTTTTTGATTCGCGATGTGCCCGCCGGCAAACTGTTTGAGCTTACCTCATCCAATAGTCCGGATACGCTCACTTTTGTCGCCGCTCCGAACCAAATTATTGATATGGGAAAACTTAATTTAGATCTCGAGAACTGACAGATTAAAATCCGGCACATATTTTACATTCAGGATAACCCAATGGTAAAAACTTCTCATTATTCCGTGAAACCAAACCTCTCGCAATTTGTGCGATATATTAGGGAAATGCTATATCGTTTTAATTCCGGATCTATACGATACCTTTCTGCAACCATTCTTATCATTTTACTATCTGTTTCAGCAACGCTGGCACAACCCGCTGATACCGAACCGGTTTCGGTCACTGTTGAAGAAGAATACTGGATTCCCGCAGATCGGAGCCGTCAGCAGGCTGAAGATATATTGCTAAAGCAGGCCCGCCAAAAAGCCGTTGAAAAGGTGGTTGGTGTTAATGTACAGGTAGCGGATGTGATGATGACTACCGAGAGCGACAACTCCTTTTTCGAATCCTATCAACAACTGGTTCGAAACGTTGTTAATGGACGGATTGTGGAGGAGCAGGAGCCGGAGTATTTTCGCGGTGAAGAAAATATGCTGCATATCCGGTATTCCTGTAAAGTGGCCAAAGTCAGCGGTAAATCCGATCCCGGCTTTCAACTCAATGTCGCTTCCAATAAAAACGTTTTTACGGCAGGTGAAGAACTTATTCTCGAAGTAACACCCTCCAAAGATGCCTTTATCACCATTTTTTCGATTACCGAAGACAATAAAGTAAGCGTGCTGTTTCCCAATCAGTACATGCCGAATAATAAAGTAGAGGAACAAACAACGCGTATTATTCCGAATTTTAGAGAGCGCGAAATACTCTCTTTTGCAATGCAGCCCCACCCCGAGAATCCCCAAAAAGAATACGGTGAGTTGCTGTTTATTGTCGCCACCAAATCAGACATTTCATACGACAGGCTCAAAGATCGGCTGGATTACGGTTCCAACTGGATCGAGCTCAACCGCTGGCTGATGGAGATTCCCCGCAGCGAGTGGACCGAGGCCTACCTGCAGTACCAGGTGTTTCCAGGGTAGCCCGTTTACTTTCTTTATCTGATACAACCAAAACCTTCGATTGCCTTCCATGAGCCACATTGACTCTTTCGAACACGAAATTGTGGGGCTGTACGGTTCCATTCCGGTGTATCATCCACTGGAGGAGATTAACGGTGATTTTAAAGCCCATCCCGGACAACTGGTACTGGGCGGAGGAAGCGGCGAACATCCGTCCATGGTGGTTGAGCATCCGGAACACGCAGTGGCCCTGTTTTTGAAGCATAAGCTGGAACCGCTGAAAGATCCGAAACTTAAGGCGGACTATTATCCGCTGAAAAAAATGATTGATGAGTGGGAGCCTGCGATCGAGCCTTTTTTACCGGAAAATTCCGAAAGGATTTTGCAGTTTTACAATTGGGAAACAGAAGATTTTGAACGGTTTGAAGAATTCTGCACATCACCGGCCGTACCGAATCCCTATTGGAGAGGCCATTTTACCGAATGGCTGGTAATGAGCTTCGGGGAATTCATCTTTTTTGCCATGCCGGAACTGGCGCCTGAAGTGACGGGTAAACTGGGCGAAAATCCTAACCAGCATTTTCGTCACACCGAATACAACAACATCGGCCTGATACCGCCCAATATGCCGGTGTATGCCAATGGCGGAAATGCGTTCCAATGCCGGTGGCAGAGAAAAGGAGAGTAAAACAATCAGACTGAAAAAACGAGGATATTGGAAAATCGTTATTGAATCAATTATTTTTGCCGGTGACCTGGCCGTTACGTTGGGAAGTATTGGGATGGTGATGCCCCCTGTATTTAAGTATATAGGCTCTCTTCATTGGATTTGTACAAATAATTCGGGGGGAAGGTTAACCCCACCAACGTTAATCAGAAGAAATTTTCAGCTTAGGTATAATTGCCTGTTAACCTTACAGGTTGCGAAGAATAAAAATTGGCCTATTTTAAATACCAATACCATATAAAACAATACCGGGGTTGGCTTGGGGAGTCAACGAACAAGAAATTCATTCAAAAGCTTAAACAGGGTAAACCTTCTCCTTTCCGGACTCCGTAAAATCACTCTATCTATTATGTTTTCTTCAA